>CAMNLM010000023.1 GCA_946543085.1 uncultured Clostridia bacterium
CGCTTGAGCATCGGGGACGCGCTGCCGCGGGAGCGGGCAACGTAGCGCTTCAGCGTGGGGCCGGGATTGGCGTACACCTCAGCGACATAGAGGTCGTTGCGGTTCATTTCCAGGTTGTTCTCCGCGTTGGCGATTGCGCTGTTGAGCAGCTTCAGCACCACGGGAGAGGCGGCCTTGGGGGTAAAGGTCAGGATGGCCTGCGCTTCCTGCACGCTCTTGCCGCGGATCAGATCGATCACGATCTTCACCTTGCGGGGGGAGATGCGCACATACTTGGCGTGGGCCTGCGGGCGGCGGTCAGCATTCTGCTGGCGTGCCGCAGACTTCGTCTTGGAACGGGTTGCCATTTCGTGTCACTCCTCTCGCTTACTTCTTAGTGGTGGTGGTCTTATCACCCGCGTGGCCGCGGAAAGTGCGGGTGGGGGCGAACTCACCCAGCTTGTGGCCAACCATATCCTCCGTCACATAGACCGGCACGTGCTTGCGGCCGTCATGCACAGCGATGGTGTGACCAACGAAATCCGGATAGATGGTGGAAGCCCGGGACCAGGTCTTCAGCACCGTCTTCTTGCCGGTTGCGTTCATTTCCTTCACGCGCTTGAGCAGCGCGTCCTGGATATAGGGGCCTTTCTTTATGGAACGACTCATTCGTCAGTTGCCTCCTTCCTTGGAACACGCTTACTTGTCGCCAGCGCGCTTGACAATCATCTTGTTGGAGTACTTCTTGTGCTTGCGGGTCTTCAGGCCCAGAGCGGGCTTGCCCCACGGAGTCACAGGAGCGGGCATACCGACGGGGCTCTTGCCCTCGCCGCCGCCGTGCGGGTGATCGTTGGGGTTCATCACGACGCCGCGGACGGTGGGACGGATGCCCATGTGGCGGACGCGGCCGGCCTTGCCCAGGCGGACGTTCTCATGGTCGCTGTTGCCAACGGTGCCGATGGTGGCCTTGGCGTTCAGCGGCAGACGGCGCATTTCGCCGGAGGGCAGACGCACGGTGGCGTAGCCGTTTTCCTTGGCCATCAGCTGAGCGGCCAGGCCGGCGGAGCGGACCAGCTGGCCGCCGCGGCCGGGCTTGAGCTCCAGGTTGTGGATCAGCGTGCCGACCGGGATGTTGTTCAGGGGCAGCGCGTTGCCGGGCTTGATGTCGGCGTTCTCGCCGGCGACCACGGTGTCGCCGACCTTCAGGCCGAGGGGCGCGAGGATGTAGCGCTTCTCGCCGTCGGCGTAGTTCAGCAGGGCGATGAAGGCGCTGCGGTTGGGGTCATACTCGATGGCCGCCACCTTCGCGGGCACGTCCAGCTTGTCGCGCTTGAAGTCGATGATGCGGTACTTGATCTTGTTGCCGCCGCCCTGATGACGGACGGTGATCTTGCCCTGAGCGTTGCGGCCGGCGTTCTTCTTGAGGTACTCGGTCAGGCTCTTCTCAGGGGTCTTCTTGGTGATCTCTTCATAAGTCAGAACCGACATAAAGCGCCGGGCGGGCGAAGTCGGCTTGTAATTGCGAATAGCCATGTTTCTGTCCTCCCTGCTTTACTGGGCCATGCCCTCGAAGAACTTGATGGGCTTGGAGTCCTTCTTCAGCGTGACATAGGCCTTTTTGACTTCACGGGTGCGGCCCTGGGTGCGGCCCTGGCGCTTGATCTTGCCGATGGTGCGCACGGTGTTCACCTTGTCCACCTTCACGCCGTCATCCGCGAAGACCGTCTCGATCGCCATCTTGATTTCGGTCTTGGTGGCGGTCACCGGCACTTCGAATACATAGCGCTTGCCGTCGATGCCCTCGTAAGCTTTCTCTGTGAGCACGGGGCGGACGATCAGGTCATGAGGATCCTTCATGCGTAAACCTCCTCCACAGACTGAACGGCAGCCTTGGTGAGAACCACCTTGTCCGCATTCAGGATATCGTAGACATTCAGGGTGTTGACGTAGGTCGTCTTGGCCTCGGCCAGGTTCGCGGTGGCGCGCACCACGTTCTCCTCGCGCTCGGGCAGCACAACCAGCGTCTTCTTGTCGGCCTTCAGGTTCTTGAGGACCTTGGCCATCAGCTTGGTCTTGGCCTCGGCCAGCTTCAGCTCGTCCACCACGATGATGTCGCCGTCATTCAGGCGGGAGGTGAGAGCGGACTTGAAAGCCAGGCGGCGGACCTTCTTGGGCACCGCGATCACATAGTCGCGGGGCTTGGGGGCGAACACCACGCCGCCGTGACGGAACTGGGGAGCGCGGTTGCCATGGTGCCGGGCGTTGCCGGTGCCCTTCTGGCGATAGATCTTGCGGCCGCCTCCACGAACCTCGCCGCGGGTCTTGGCGCTCTGGGTGCCCTGACGCTGAGCGGCCAGGTAGGAACGGACGACCAGATGCATGGCGGGCACGTTCACTGCGGCGGCGAAGAGCTCGTCGCTCAGTTCGATCTCGCCGATGGCCGCGCCTTCCATATTATATAGTGCAGTCTTAGGCATGTTTCGTTTCCTCCTTGCGCTCAGGCCTTGACGCTGTCGCGCACAACCAGGACGCTGCCGTTCGGGCCGGGAACCGCGCCCTTGACCAGCAGCAGATTGCGCTCAGCGTCCACGCTCACGACTTCCAGATTCAGGATGGTCACCCGCTCGGCGCCGGTGCGGCCCGCCATGTGCTTGTTCTTGAACACGCGGGACGGATCGGAGTTAGCGCTCATGGAGCCAACGCCGCGGTGATACTTGGAGCCGTGGGCCATGGGGCCGGTGTGCTGATTCCAGCGGGCAATCGGGCCCAGGGTGCCGTGACCCTTGCTGGTGCCGATGATGTCGATCTTGTCGCCCTCGGCGAACTGGTCGACCTTGATCTCATCGCCCACCTTGTAGCCGGCGCAGTCGTCCAGGCGGAGCTCCTTGAGCGTGCGCTTGGCGGCGATGCCAGCCTTGGCGAAGTGGCCCTGCTCGGGCTTGTTCAGCAGCTTCTTGGCGCGCTGTTCAGTCAGTTCGCCGAAGCCAACCTGCACGGCCTCGTAGCCGTCGGTTTCCTTGTTCTTGGTTTGCACCACTGTGCAGGGACCCGCCTCAATGACGGTGACCGGGACGAGACGGCCGTCCGCGGTAAAGACCTGCGTCATGCCGATCTTCTTCCCAACGATCGCTTTCTTCATCGTTTCGTTCCTCCTGCCTTACAGTTTCATTTCGATTTCGACACCAGCAGGAAGTTCGAGCTTCATCATGGCGTCCACGGTCTTGGGGTTGGGGTTGACAATGTCGATGAGCCGCTTGTGTGTGCGGCGCTCAAACTGCTCCCGGCTGTCCTTGTACTTGTGGGGAGAGCGGAGAATGGTCACGATCTCCTTCTCCGTGGGGAGCGGGATAGGTCCGGAGACACGGGCCCCGGTGCGCTTCGCGGTCTCCACGATGCGCGTGGCGGAAGCGTCGATGAGGGTGTGCTCATAGGACTTGAGCTTGATGCGGATTTTCTGGCTGGCCATTGACGTACCTCCTATGTCGTTCTCGTCTGTGCCCGGCGGCCCACTGCAGGTGCAGGCCATTGGCACTCGAGTCCGTCGCCCGATTGTCGGGCTGGTCCGCGGTAATTACCCGCCTGGCCGGGCGGCAACTTACCGTTTCATCCCTAAACAGACAACGTTCTAATTATACCCCATCCCGCGCAGGAATGCAAGATGTTCAGACACTGTTTTTTCATTTTTTTCGACGAAATTTTTCCCGCCCCTTCCCGGAAATGTCCGTGGTTTTCCCGTTTTTGGAAAGCACGATCATCCTAATCGCCGTGTGTTTACGTGTTGAGCGGCCCGCAGCCTGTTTTCCGTGGTATTCAGCCCTTCTCCCGTGATTCTCTTAGCCCGAGAATGGCGGTTTTGCTTGATTCTCACCGTGTGACCATTAACCATAGTATCGTGTGTTTATCGTCTGATGTGTCTTTTGTAACACTTGAAACAATTGACCGCGTCCCTTCTCCGCGGGCGTTTTTCCGGAACCGGAGGCGCAGCCGCATTCCGATGCTGAGCGGCAGAAGAAGCGCACCGGCATCGTTCTGTCCTTCCGCGCGTGCCGGCCGTCCAACGGTTTGTTCTCTTATCGGCAGAAAAAAAGGTCCGGCTTCAGCCTTGCGCTGTTCATCCGAACCTTTTTTCGTTGGAACGCTCTTTTATTTCGGCAGCTGCACCGAATAGATCTCCTGCCCGCAGGCCACGATGGCCCGGCCGTTGCTCGTCAGGCCGATCAGCCTCGTCACCTGCTTGCTCTCGGGAATCGGCATCGCGTAGCCGTAGAAGCGCTGGCGGTCGATGTCGCCGCGGTAGAGGTAGTTCTTCGACACGCCGTAGATGTTCTTCCCCTGGACGCCCGCGCCGACGCAGGCGCTCGGCAGGGTATAGCGGCGGTCTTCCCCGCCCGTCAGCACGCGCAGCTCGGACAGGCTGCCCGCGGCGAGCTGGACCGTCCGCGCGAGCAGCATCGGCGCGCTGCCGCGTTCCGGCACGTCGTAGTCAATCAGCTGCCAGCCGTAGACGAGCTGGGTCGCGCCCATGTCCTGCACGCCCTTGTAATCGTAGGTATACATCTGCTGGGTGGTGAACACGCGCAGCTTGTTGTCCTCAAAGAGCACCTTGTAGCTCAGGAACTCGCCCAGGTCCACCACGCCGGTGTTCATCTTGCCGACCTGGAAGGTGTTCATCACTGTGTTGATGGCGGTGCCGTAGACATCCAGCGCGAGCGTCCACATGTACTGGTCCGCCTCGCCGTAAAAACCCACGTCGAGCAGGAGCATGCCCGTGTAGGCCTCGCTCTCCTCGTCCACCTGGGTGCCGTCTAAATTCTTGATCAGCAGATCGGGCTCGGTGTCGTCCCCCACCACCACGGCGGCGTATTTGCTGCCCACGCGGGCGAACTGCACCTGTCCGTTCATGTTCTCGTTATAGGAGGGGCGGCCGTTCTTATCGACAATGAACAGCTGCGTGCCCGACCAGACCACCATGTGCGTGTCGGACGCAGAGAAGGATGCGCCCGTGCCGACCGGGAAGCTCCAGCGGATGCCTCCGCCCGCGGCCAGGCAGTGGATGGAGGCCCCGTCGTAATACAGCACGCTGTCGCCGAAGGGCGTCACGTTCTGATCCGCCGTGCAGGGCAGGGCGACGGCCTCGATCTCGGTCACCTCCCGCTGCGAGCGCACAGCACGAAACACCGTGACGGCGAGTGCCACCACGGCGATCACAATCAGCCAGTTCCGCATCTGTTTCCAGCGGCTCGGCCTTGTCTCCTGCTGCAATCCGCTCCTGCGGGATCTGCCTCTTACCTGCATGCGTCCGCTCCTTCGCGCTTCGTGAGAACGCCTGTATTATACGACGGACAGCGCCTGTTTGCAAGGCGTAGCGGGAATTCGCCCCTCCGCATCCTTGACTTTTCTCCCCCGTTGTGCTACCCTATCAACACGCCGAGCGCCCGTAGCTCAGTTGGATAGAGCGTCAGACTCCGACTCTGAAGGCCACAGGTTCGACTCCTGCCGGGCGTACACAGCAAAAGGGGCTGCTGCAGAAGACAAAAACTGCAGCAGCCCCTTTTCTTTTTTCACAGCATCGAAAAACTCCGCCGTCACGCCTGCGGTCCTTCGCCGGGCGCGGCCTGCCGTTCCTCCGCCCAGGCGGCCAAAAACCGTTCCGCCAGGCTGCCGGGCTTGATCTTTTCCCGCGCCTCCTCCGGCGTGAACCACGCGCAGGCGTCGATCTCCTCGTTGGTCTTCAGCTCAGATTCATCCCGTATATAGGCGGTGAAGTTGCACATCAGCGTGTTCGACGGCTCGAAGAAGGACGTGCGGTTGAAGCGCGCGCGGGTCACGGTCATCCCGGTCTCCTCGCGGATCTCCCGCGCCACCGCGTGCTCCACGCTCTCGCCCCGGTTGACATAGCCCGCCACGAGGATGTACGCGTCCCGGCCGTACTGCTTGATGAGCAGAACCCGGCCCGTCGTCTCGCATACGGTGATCATGCTGACCGCCACCGAATAGGCCGGGAAGCGGTACTGTCCGCACGCCGGGCACCAGGGGATCAGCCCCTCGCCGGGCAACTCCTTCTCGACCAGCTTCCCGCCGCACGCCGGGCAATGCTCCTGTCCCTTCAGTATCATGGGCGTTCCTCCTTTGCCGTCACGCGTCCAGGCGCAGGGTCTGGCCTTCCCGGCACAGTGCCTCCATCACGCCGTCGTGAATCACATAGGCCTCGCCGCGCAGCTCCTGCGCGCCGTCTTCGCGAACGAGCAGATAGGTTCCGTCCACCATCACCGTGAACCGATGGCCACGGCTGTCGCCATAGGTGATGTCCTCGAAGAGGCGCATCCCGTCCAGCACGGAATCCCTGCACATCTGGTAATGCGGGAGAATCATCTCCCGTGTCAGGCCCAAACCCGGCGTAAATTTCACAAACGCGGGGTCAACGGCCTCGCCCGGCTCCTCGGGCTGAACATAAACAATCTCCGCGCTGTTCATGCTGCCCGCGCTGACGCCCATCAGCACGCCGCGATAGCCGCGCAGCTTTTCGCGCAGATCGATCTCCGCAAAGAAACGGTTCTGCGTCGGCACATGGCCGCCCGCGAGGATGATGAAATCGGACGCGGCGATGAGCGCCTCCGCCTGATCGCGGTTGCGGTCGTCCAGCACGGTGAAGGGCTCGAAGCGGAAGCCGCTGCGCCCGAAGATGAACCGCATGGAGTCCGCGAAGAAATCCGTCTTCTCCGGGTCCGCGGGGCTGGACGCGACAAACAGCGTGCGGGCCGGGTTCGGCAGGCACGCGCACATCTCGTCGATGAAGCCGTTAGCGGGGTTCAGGTCGTTGGTGCCGGGGATGACAGGGCTGCTGGTCAGGAAGGCGATCATCGTTTTTCCTCTTTTCTCCGGATAGGGTTTCCTGCTTTGGATTCTCCACGCGGCGGGTTTTTCCTGCCTGCGGCGTCAGAGGGGCTCCGCCTGATCGCCCGCGGGCCTCCCGCCGCTTTCATCTGCGTATTGACAATTCAGCCGCCGCGGATTACAATCACTGCAAAAATCACGGGAACCCACCCGCGCAAAGGAGGAGTATCGGATGGCAAACATTTATCGCAGTGCAGACGCTTTGATCGGTCATACGCCCTTATTGGAACTGACCCACATCGAGCAGGCGGAGGGCCTTCAGGCCACGATTCTGGCCAAGCTCGAATACTTCAATCCCGCCGGCAGCGTGAAGGACCGCGTCGCCATGGCGATGGTCGCGGACGCTGAGGCGCGCGGCGCGCTGAAGCCCGGCTCCGTGATCATCGAGCCGACCTCCGGCAACACCGGCATCGGCCTGGCCATGGTCGGTGCAGCGAAGGGCTACCGTGTCATCATCGTGATGCCGGACAGCATGTCCGAGGAGCGCCGCCGCATCATCCGCGCCTACGGGGCGGAGCTGGTGCTGACCGAGGGCGCGAAGGGCATGAAGGGCGCCATCGCCAGGGCGGAGGAGCTGGCCGCGGAGATCCCCGGCAGCTTCATCCCCATGCAGTTTGAGAATCCCGCCAATCCCGCCGCGCACCGCGCGTCCACCGGCCCCGAGATCGAGGCCGACACGGACGGCCGGGTGGATATCTTCGTGGCGGGCGTCGGCACGGGCGGCACGATCACCGGCGTCGGCGAATATCTGAAGAGCCGCCACCCGGCGGTGAAGGTCGTGGCCGTGGAGCCGGACGGAAGCCCGGTGCTCTCCGGCGGCAAGCCCGGCCCGCACGGCCTGCAGGGCATCGGCGCCGGCTTTATCCCCAAGGCGCTGAATACCGCCGTCTATGACGAGGTTATCCGCGTGAAGAACGAGGACGCCTACGCCGCCGGGCGGATGATCGGCCGCCGCGAGGGCGTGCTGGTCGGCATCTCCTCCGGCGCGGCGGTCTGGGCCGCGATCCAGCTCGCGAAGCGCCCGGAGAACAAGGGCAAGACCATCGTGGCCCTGCTGCCGGACGGCGGGGACAAGTATCTCTCCACCACGATGTTTGCGTAATTTCAGAAGAGCTGCCGCCCGCGCGGCAGCTCTTTTCTGACGCGCTCTGCGTTTCTTTCGTCCGATCCGCCATTTGTCGCCCTCCGGGCGACCCCTTTCCGCGCGCTTTGGTGTATACTTCACGCATGGAAAGCCCTCGTCAGGGCTGATGCCATGCGGCATCTGAATAACCGTTTTCACGAAGGAGTAGGAGCGTGACGCAATTGCAGGAACAGCCGGCGGAGAACCGCCGTCCGGATAACGGGTCTGTGCGCAGCGCGGCCGACAGGCGCGGCGGAACCGGCCTTCTCTGCCGCGAACACGCGGTGGATATTCACAGCCATACCGTCTACGGTGTGGATGACGGCTCCGGAACGCTGGAGGAGGCGGTGGAGCTTCTCCGCCTCGACCGGGAAGAAGGCATGGACGTCGTCTTCTCCACCCCGCATTTCGGCATCGAGAACGGATACGCGCCGGACGCGCGGCTGGTCGCGTCCCGTTTCAGCCAGCTGGAGGAAAGGGCGGCAGACGCCGCTCCGGGCGTCCGTCTGTATCTCGGAACCGAATGGTACTGCGCGGAGAACATCGTCGACCGCATCCGGAGGCATGAGGCCTGGCCGATGCACGCGACAGATTATTATCTGGTGGAATTCCTGGAATACCAGGAGATGAGCGAGCCCGCGGAGACGATGATCCGGCGTCTGTCCGCCATGCGGAAAGCCGGGTACCATCCGATTCTCGCGCACCCGGAGCGCTACCGCGCGGCGCAGGAGGACTGGACGCTCATTCGCCGTCTCCACGATGACCTGGGCGTTCTCATGCAGGTCAACGCCTACGACATCTGCCTGAACACCAAGGCCCGGACCAGGGACCTGGCGCAGTGGATGGCGGAGGAGAGGCTGATCGCCTTCATCGGCAGCGACATGCACGGCCTGCCGCCCAAGCGGACACCGCGCATGAGAGAGGGCATTCAGTGGCTCTACGGCCATACCGACCCGGCATACGCGGACGGCGTGGTCCGGAGAAACGCGGAGAAGTATCTCGGGGTTGAGCCGCTGCCCGCCGCTCGCTCCCTGGACGGTTCCCTGCCCTCTCCCGGAAGATAACAGATTACAAATAACAGATAGCAGATAACAGCCATGCCCTCCTGAATCGCATGAGAAAAGAGCCGCCGTCTGGCAGCTCTTTTCTTTGCGGCAGGGACGCTCATACTAATCTCCATTTGAAATGACACATCCAGACAAAGGGATTTCGCGCCTGCGGGGGTTATCACCCAATTCCTTACTGAAATCATGCCAAAGGGCATGATTTCCGGGCGTTCGGAATCCCGGGGGCTTTGCGGTCGCCCCCTGGACTCCTTCGCGTCTTTCCCTTTGTTGATGCCATAATTTGAGATAAGTATCAGTCCTCGTCCTCCTCGTCGGGCAGATCGGCGTTGTGGAACACGTTCTGCACGTCGTCGCTCTCGTCGAGCAGGTCGAGCATCTTCTGCACCTTCTCCAGCGTCTCCGGGTCGCTGATGGTGACCAGGTTCTGCGGGATCTTCTGCACCTCGGCGGAGAGGAAGGTCAGGCCCTGCTGCTCCAGCGTCTCGCGGACGTTGTGGAAGTCTGCGGGCGCGGTATAGATCTCGAAGACATCCTCCTCGGCCTTCATGTCCTCGGCGCCGGCGTCGAGGGCCTGCATCATCAGCTCGTCCTCGTCCATGCCGGGCGCGCGCTCGACGACCAGGACGCCCTTCTCGTCGAACATGAAGCTCACGGAGCCGGTGGTGCCCATGTTGCCGTCGTACTTGGCGAAGCAGTGGCGCACGTCGCTCGCGGTGCGGTTGCGGTTGTCCGTGATGGTCTCGACGATCACGGCCACGCCGCCGGGGGCATAGCCTTCATAGGTGATCTGCTCGTACACCACGTTGCTCAGCTCGCCGCTGGCCTTCTTGATGGAGCGCTGGATGTTATCGTTGGGCATATTGTTGGCCTTGGCCTTGGCGATGACGTCGCGCAGCTTGCCGTTGGAATCGGGGTTCGCGCCGCCTTCGCGCACAGCGATGGCGATTTCACGGCCGATCTTGGTGAAGATCGCGCCTCTCGCGGCATCCGCCTTGCCCTTCTTGGCCTGAATGTTATGCCACTTGGAATGACCGGACATCGATAATCCCTCCTAAATGGGTTCGCATATCATATGATCGAACGAGTTATTATAGCATTGTCCGCCGCCGCGCGTCAAGATTGAATTTGCGGCCCGCGGCTCCAATCACGGGCAGATTCCGCCAAAATTCCCGCGCCGCGGGGCAGGCGCTCTGCCGGCGGCGCGTCCGGCGTCCGGCAGTCTCCCGGAGCTGTCCTCCGCGGGCGCGTCTTTCGGGACAGTTAAGAGACGCTTTCCTCGCAGGGCGCGTCCCCCAGGGCTGCCCAAAGCATGGCCCCTCTCCGCAGACGGGGAGGGGCTGGAAACAGGGCGGCGTCAGGCCGCGGCGCGTCTGCCTTTGAAAGCTCAGTCCTTCGGCATCGCCACGGCGGCCCTGTCGACGCCTCTCACGGTCAGCGCCGGGCACGACGCGGGCAGGAACACGGTCTCGCCCTTCTTCAGCTCGAGCCTGTCGCTGTCCCACGTGAGGGTGACGTCCTCCCCCAGCGCGGTGAGCATCGCGAAATGCCGGATCGGCGGCACGGGCACATTCCCGCGCAGCAGGTCGAGCGTGAAATAGGCCGTGTCGAGCACGCGGGTGCGGGCTCCGTCCGGCGCGTGCACCGGATCCAGGCGGAAGCTCAGGTCGGTCACGTCCAGCGCCTTGTCCAGGTGCAGCTCGCGGCGGTTGCCATGAGCGTCCACGCGGTCCCAGTCGTAGAAGCGGTAGGTGATGTCGCTGGACTGCTGAATCTCATAGAGCGTGATGCCCGCGCCGATGGCGTGCACACAGCCGGACGGGATGAAGCACACGTCCCCCGCGCGCACCTGCACGCGGCGCAGCAGCGGCTCCACGGCGGCGCCCTGCTCGCAGGCGGCGCGCAGCTCCTCCAGCGTCACGCCGGGCTGGATGCCGTAGACCAGTTCGGCTCCCTCCGGCGCGTCCAGGATCAGCCAGGCCTCGGTCTTGCCGAGCTTGCCGCCCTCGTGCTCGGCGGCGTAGGCGTCGCCGGGGTGCACCTGCACCGAGAGGGTGTCGGTCGCGTCGATCAGCTTCAGCAGCAGCGGGAAGTCCCGGAAGACATACGCCCCGGCGAAGGGGTGGCCGTACTGGCGAATCAGCTCCGGCAGGGTGATGCCGGTCACATCGCGGCTCTCCAGGCCGGGAATGCAGCTGACCTCGAGGCTCTCGCCGGTCGGCGTCTCGGGGATGTTCTTGTGAAACACGGTCTGCAGCTTGTCGCCGCCCCAGGGGGTCAGCTTGCCGCCGCGGAAGGCGGGCGTCATGCGCAGGGGCAGCAGCGGGCAGTCCTCGGTGAGGCGGCGCTCATAGGCGATGTAATCCTCGTCGCGGCCCTCGAAGCGCAGCGGCCCGGCCTCGCGCATGCCGAGGGAGCGGTAGAAGCTGCGGCCGACACGGTTGTCCTTGCCGACATAGCAGCGCAGGCAGTCGCAGCCGAGGCCGACCAGGATGTTGATGACATCCTCCACGGCCTTGTGGCCGAGGCCGTCGCCCTGCAGCTCAGGCCGCACGGCCAGGCGGTGGAAGACGCCCGGGCGCACGCCGAAGAGCCAGTTCACCTGCTGATAGGCGTCCTCCATGTCCAGGCCGACGGTTACAGCGATGGACATGCCGTATTCGCCGTAGAGGCAGAAAAGACGGCCCGCCGCGATATCCTCGCGGATCATCTCCTCGTCGGGATAGACGCCCCATTTCCACTGGTGGGAGCCGCTCTCCTCCATGTCGCCGATCGTATGCTGATACAACTCGCAGATGGCTTCAAAGTCGGTTTCCGTTGCCTTGCGCAGAATCATGCGTGTCCTCTCCTTCTCCCTGTTCAGAAAGAGAAAGCCTGTCTTTTGCCGACAGGCTTTCCCGTTGTTCCCGCGTCAATCAGCCAGGCTGTTGAGCGCTTCGATAATCGCGGCGGTGGTGTGGGTCGCGCCGGCGATGGTGTCGATGTCCGTGCCCACGGCCAGGGGCAGGGTCTTGCCGATGAACCGCTGGGCGTACTCCTCCTCGATGTACTTGCGGCCGATGCCGGGGGTCTGGGTGGAAGCGTCCACTGTCAGCGCGGTGATTGTGTTGTTCCCGTCGATGGTGGCGTTCACGGTGACCTTGCCGGTCTCCTCGTCCGCGCCGGGCATCACGAAGCCGGTCGCGGTCGCGGTCTTCTCCTTCGCGGCGGGGACGGCTTCAGCAGGCGCTTCCTCAGCAGCGGGCGCTTCCTCAACAGGAGCGGCTTCCTCGGCAGGCGCGGCGGCCAGACTGTTCACGGCCTCCACCACGGCGTTCGACGTGATGGTCGCGCCGGTCACGGCGTCGATCCCATCCACGGGCAGCGTCTTGCCGATGAACTGCTTCGTGAAGTCTTCCTCCGCGCACTTCTGGCCCAGGCCGGGCGTCTGCGTCGCGGCGTCCACCGTCAGCGCGGTGATCGTGTTGTTCTCATCCAGGGCGACGTTCACGGTGATCTTGCCGGTCTCCTCGTCCGCGCCGGGCATCACGAAGCCGGTCGCGCTCGCGGTCTTTTCCTCCGCGGCGGGCGCGGCTTCGGCAGCGGGCGCTTCAACAGGAGCTTCCACAGCGGGAGCTTCTTCAACAGGAGCGGCTTCGGCGGCAGGCGCGGCGGCCAGGCTGTTCACGGCCTCCACCACAGCGTTCGAGGTGATGGTCGCGCCGGTCACGGCGTCAATCCCGTCCACGGGCAGCGTCTTGCCGATGAACTGCTTCGTGAAGTCTTCCTCCGCGCACTTCTGGCCCAGGCCGGGCGTCTGCGTCGCGGCGTCCACCGTCAGCGCGGTGATCGTGTTGTTCTCATCCAGGGCGACGTTCACGGTGATCTTGCCGGTCTCCTCGTCCGCGCCGGGCATCACGAAGCCGGTCGCGCTCGCGGTCTTTTCCTCCGCGGCGGGCGCGGCTTCGGCAGCGGGCGCTTCAACAGGAGCTTCCACAGCGGGAGCTTCTTCAACAGGAGCGGCTTCGGCGGCAGGCGCGGCGGCCAGGCTGTTCACGGCCTCCACCACAGCGTTCGAGGTGATGGTCGCGCCGGTCACGGCGTCAATCCCGTCCACGGGCAGCGTCTTGCCGATGAACTGCTTCGTGAAGTCTTCCTCCGCGCACTTCTGGCCCAGGCCGGGCGTCTGCGTCGCGGCGTCCACCGTCAGCGCGGTGATCGTGTTGTTCTCATCCAGGGCGACGTTCACGGTGATCTTGCCGGTCTCCTCGTCCGCGCCGGGCATCACGAAGCCGGTCGCGCTCGCGGTCTTTTCCTCCGCGGCGGGCGCGGCTTCGGCAGCGGGCGCTTCAACAGGAGCTTCCACAGCGGGAGCTTCTTCAACAGGAGCGGCTTCGGCGGCAGGCGCGGCGGCCAGGCTGTTCACGGCCTCCACCACAGCGTTCGAGGTGATGGTCGCGCCGGTCACGGCGTCAATCCCGTCCACGGGCAGCGTCTTGCCGATGAACTGCTTCGTGAAGTCTTCCTCCGCGCACTTCTGGCCCAGGCCGGGCGTCTGCGTCGCGGCGTCCACCGTCAGCGCGGTGATCGTGTTGTTCTCATCCAGGGCGACGTTCACGGTGATCTTGCCGGTCTCCTCGTCCGCGCCGGGCATCACGAAGCCGGTCGCGCTCGCGGTCTTTTCCTCCGCGGCGGGAGCGGCTTCGGCGGCGGGCGCTTCCACAGCGGGAGCTTCCTCAACAGGGGCGGCTTCCACAGCAGGCGCGGCAGCCAGGCTATTCACAGCCTCGACCACGGCGTTCGAGGTGATGGTTGCGCCGGTCACGGCGTCGATCCCATCCACGGGCAGCGTCTTGCCGATGAACTGCTTCGTGAAGTCTTCCTCCGCGCACTTCTGGCCCAGGCCGGGCGTCTGTGTCGCGGCGTCCACCGTCAGCGCGGTGATCGTGTTGTTCTCGTCCAGGGCGACGTTTACTGTGATCTTACCGGTCTCCTCATCCGCGCCGGGCATCACGAAGCCGGTCGCGGTCGCGGTCTTTTCCTCTGCAGCAGGGGTGGCTTCGGCGGCGGGGGCTTCCACAGCGGGAGCTTCTTCAACAGGCGCTTCCACGGCGGGGACTTCGGTGGGCTGGGCCAGCGTGCCGCCGACGACCTTGCCGTTCTCCACGGTCAGCTCGGTCAGCACAGTGCCGGTGAAGCCCTCGGCGGGCACAAGCTTGGCCGCGCCGCTGTCGGTCACGCCGAGGGAGCCGGTGGCGGCGTCCTCGGTCAGGACGGTCACGTTCTCGGCGGCGGCTTCCACGCCGTGCGCGCCGTTGATAGCGTCCACCACAGCGGTGGAAGTCACGGTCGCGCCGGTCAGGGCGTCCACGCCCTCGCCCAGGGTCAGCGGGATGGACTTGCCGACGAACTGGTCGGTGAAGTCCACGCCCTCGCAGTTCTGGCCGATGCCAGGGGTCTGCGTGGAGGCGTCCACGGTGAGGGTTGCGATGTTGGCGTTGTCGTCCAGGGTGACCTTCACCTTCACGGGCGCGTCGCCGAAGCCGTTCGCGCTGCCCTCGAGGGTCGCGCCGGGCTTGACGGGAGATTCAGGCTGGGCCTTGTTGATGGCGTCCACCACGGCGCCCGAGGTCAGGGTCGCGCCGGTCAGGGCGTCCACGCCCTCGCCCAGGGTCAGCGGGATGGACTTGCCGACAAACTGATCGGTGAAGTCCGCGCCCTCGCAGTTCTGGCCGATGCCGGGCGTCTGGGTGGAGGCGTCCACGGTGAGGCTGGCGATGTTGGCGTTGTCGTCCAGCTTGACGGTGACCTTCACGGGTTCGCCGCCGAAGCCCTCCGCGCTGCCGGTCAGGGTCGCGCCGGGGGTCAGGGCCGCGGCCTCGCCGCCCTCGTCCGCGGAGGCTGTGGGCTTGCCGTTCACGACCAGGGGATCGGCGATCTCGTCCACACCCATGGCCAGCTTGGCCACGGCAGTCAGAGCCGCGTTGCTGCCGCCGAGAACCGCCTTGGAGGTGTAGGTCGCGCCGGAGAGCGCCTCAAACGCGCCGCCGTTCACGGCGTCCAGACCGAGCAGGCGGTTCATGTTGGCCTCGTCCTTCCAGCGCGCGCCGAAGCCGTTGGTCTCCTGGAAGGAGCCGTCGCCGATCTGCGAAGCGACCACCTTGCCCTTGGTGTCCACGCCCAGGATCACGGCCACGGGGCCGGCATAGCCCTGCTGGGACGCCTTCACGGCGTAGCCGACGACGTTGCCGTTTTCATCCTTGGCAACGGCCAGGCTCTGCACGTCCTTGTATTCGGCGGGGATGTCCATCGTCTCATAGGTGGCGGCGGGCATCACCTGGCTGAAGGACGCGGCGAGCTCTTCCTGGGCCAGCTTCTTGATGGGGCCCTCGGTGATCGCGTTGGTGAAGCCAAGCGCCAGCGCCGCCACCAGGGCGATGATCGTCAGAATGACAAATGCCGGCAGGCTCTTCTTCTCAGTCTTGTTTTCCATGCGTGCGACTCCTCTCTGCTTCTGGGGGTGATGGGATACCGGGATGACTCTATCTTTTCCTTGTTTACTGGGGATACAGCCTGAATTGATACGCTTCGGCGAAACCGTCCGTCATGGCGATCTCCCCCTCGCGGGTGATGAGCGCGCCGTCGAGGCCGAGGCGGTTCAGCAGCTCCAGGGCTCCTTCCCTGCCCAGCACGATGCAGGCCGTCGCGGCCGCGTCCGCCGTCATGGAGCTGGGGCAGACGACGGTGGCGGAGGCCAGGTCGCTGTCGGAGGAAACGCCGGTCTTCGGGTCGAGGATGTGGTGGTACCACACGCCGTCCCGGATGAAATAGCGCTCATAGATGCCGCTGGTGACCACGCTCGTATCCGTCACGGTGACGATGGCCTTGGTCGAGAATTCCTCGCCCTGCGGGTCGCGGATGCCCACGTTGAAGGCGCTTCCGTCCGGCTTCGCGCCGACGCAGTAGACATTGCCGCCGAAGTTGAGCACCGCACCGGAAACCCGGCCTTTGCACAGCTCCGCGATCCTGTCCGCGATGTAGCCCTTGGCGATGCCGCCCAGGTCGATTTCCATGCCCTCCGGCAGGGAGACCGTGCCATCCGCGGAGAGGACGAGCTTCGCATCGTCCACCAGGGGCAGCTTCGCGGCAATCTCCTCGTCCGTCGGCCTGTACGGCTCCTCGCCCGTGAAGACCCACAGGCCCGTCACCGGGGCGATGGTCACGCTGAAGGCGCGGCCGGACGCCTCGCTGATCTCCTCGGCCCGGGCAAGGATCTCCCAGGTCTCGGGGTCCACCGGCACCGCCTCGCCGCCGGAGCGGTTGATGCGGTCGACGTCGCTGCCCTCAATGGTCTTGCTCAGCAGCTTTTCGTAGCGGTCGCAGGCGCTCCACAGCTCCTGCATCAGTCCGTCCGCCGGATCATAAAGCGTGAGGGTGACCACCGTGTCGAAATAAAAGCCGACGTCTGTCACCTTTTCCGCGGCCGCGCCGCCCGCCATGCCGAGGGCCAGCAGCGCAGCCAGGAGGATGGCCGGCAGACGCCCGCGCACCCTGTTGCTTTGCCTCATTCCTTCACCGCCAGTTCCACGCTCACCCGGTTGGGCAAGCAGATGATAAAGGCTCCGTTGGGTCTGAATTCCCAGTTATCCAGCGTGACCTCGCCCATGTGGACGCACAGCTGGTTATGGCAGGTGGAGGACTTCATCACCGCGCCGCGCGCTGTGATTTCCACGACGTTGACGCTGCCGTCCGCCTGCTCGATGGTCACGGTCTGCGGCTCGGAGAGCGGCACGCGTAGGTACTCGCGGTCGTCCACGCGAATGATCACCATGTCCTCGTCCGCCGGCGTCGCGCGAGGCCGCCCGAAGAGGATCAGCGCCGCGGCCAGCGCGATGACCGCCGGCAGCAGCCACACCCATCTGGGCAGTTTCCCGCGTTCGCGACCCGTTTCCATGGCGTACGTGTCCATCCTCCGTGCATAATAACTCATTGTGATTATAGCACACCCCACCGCTTATCGCAACGGTTTTGATCATGTTTTTGGGCAGTTATGCGACCAGAAGGCAGGATTGCGGAGCGGGAGCTTCGCATGAGGCGCCGGGGCGCAGAGGCGCAGGCAGGGCTGTGAGCGCCCTTGGGGTTGGCAGCGCGGCTGATGTGCCCCACCCCCTGCCCCCTCCCCGCAAGCGGGGAGGGGGTTCTTCAGGTTGCGCCGGGGGACGCTTTCTTGACAGAAAGCGTCCCCCGGACCCCCTTGAAAGACACTCCTGCGGTGGCGTCACCAAGTCCCTTTGAAAACCGCTCCTGCGGAAAGCGTCCCCCGGACCCCCTTGAAAGAAGCCCGACGGGGGGCGACCTTGAGTCCCTTGAAAGACGCTTCCGCGGAAAGCGTCCCCCGAACCCTCTTGAAAGAAGCCCAGCGGGGCAATCCCCAGTCCCTTTGAAAGATGCTTCCGCGGAAAGCGTCCCCGGATTCCCTGAAAGCCGCTCCTGCGGGTCGCGACGCAAAAAATCCCGCGCAGGCCGGGCGGCATGCGCGGGGGATGGAAGATCAGGTTTCCTCACCGTCGAGGAACTTGTAGAGCAGGCGGTAGAGTTCTGCGGCTTCGTCGGGCTGCAGGCAGACCGTGCCCGCGACCTGCGGGGGTACGGCGACGGCCTCGCGCTTCAGTGCGCGGCCCGCGTCGGTGAGCTTCAGCGTCACCACGCGCTCGTCCTCGGGCAGGCGGGACCGCGTGAGGTAGCCCGCGGCCTCCAGCTTCTTGAGCACTGGGGTCAGGGTGCCGCTGTCCAGCCGCAGTCTGCGGCACACCTCGCCCATGGGCAGGCCGTCCTGCTCCCAGAGCACGAGGAACACCAGGTACTGGGTGTAGGTGAGCCCGAGCGGCTTCAGCGCGGGGGTGTACGCGCCGACGATCTTGCGCGCGGCGGCATAGAGCGGGAAGCACAGCTGGTTGTCCAGCCGGAGAGCCTCATCCGTCATCTCGGGAGTCACGGTCATCACCTCATCCCTCCTGCAATCAGAGCAGCGCCTCCACGCACTTGCTCAGCTCGTTCATATCGGCGGTCGGCTCAAAGCGGGCAACCACACGGCCCTCGCGGTCCACCACGAACTTCGTGAAGTTCCAGCGGATGTCGGTGCTCTCCTTCGGGATGCCGTGCAGCAGAGCGTTCATCATCAGGGCCTTCGCGCCCTTGCCGAAGCCCTCAAAGCCCTTCTGGCTCTTGAGGTAGGTGTAGAGGGGCAGCTCGTTCTCGCCGTTGACGTCGCTCTTCTTCATCTGCGGGAACTGCGTGTTGTAGTGCAGGGTGCAGAACTGGTGGATCTCCTCGTCGGTGCCGGGAGCCTGCTCGCGGAACTGGTTGCAGGGCACGTCGATGATCTCCAGGCCCTGGTCGTGGTACTTTTCGTACATGGCCTCCAGGTCCTTGTACTGGGGCGTGAAGCCGCAGCCGGTCGCGGTGTTGACGACCACGACGACCTTGCCCGCATAATCCTTCATGGAGACTTCCTCGCCCTTGGGGGTTTTCACAGCATAATCATAGAATCCCATAAAACATACCTCCTGATCAGTCTGCAAGCCGGCCTGTTGATTGCTTGCAATTTAATTTTATCAAATTGATATGCGTTTGTCAAGAGGGTTTTTGATTGTTTTCCTGTGCATCCCCGCGCCTGCCGGACAGGGGCGGCCGCCTGCTCCCCGGCGATCCGTCCGCGCAGACGGATTCTATTGAAGAATTCCCCCTTCCCGCCGCTTGCCGCTCCCCCGCGATTGTGCTATGATGGAAATGGAAGAAACAGCATAGCGCGGGAGGTGCCATGATGATCGAGATCGTCACGTCCGGGCAGACCCGGAGCGCGGTCGCGCGGGAGATTCTGGAGGGCCTGACCGACTGGTTTGAGATCCCCGAGACGCGGGAGAAGTACATCGCGGACGCCGCGCATCAGCTGATGGCCGCGGCGTGGGACGGCGACCGGCCCGTGGGTTTCCTTTGCCTGGAGGAGACCGGGCGGGATACCGTGGAGATCGCCGTGATGGGCGTCGCGCGGGATCACCACCGCCAGGGCATCGGCCGCAGCCTGTTCGCGGCGGCGAAGCGCGAGGCCGCCGCGCGCGGCTACTCCTTCCTGCAGGTAAAGACCGTGCAGATGGGCCGCTATCCCGACTACGACCGCACGAACCTCTTCTACCGGAGCCTCGGCTTCAAGGAGTTCGAGGTGATGCCCCTGTACTGGGACGAAAAGAACCCCTGCCAGATCTACGTCATGGCCCTCTCCGAGTGACCCTCTCCGGACACGGGAAAAAGCGATTTCAGGCGCGATTGCAGCCAGATTCTCCCGCTTGCCACACCCCATGCTTTGTGTTATCATAGGCGCGGCCTTTGGAAGGAGTGTTGCAATTTGCCAAATCGCAATGAAGCCATAGAGTATTACCAGGACGCCGTGCGCCGGGGGCAGAAGTATGAGCGCACCTGCGAGGCGCAGGGGCGCTCCCCGCGCCTGCAGGTCCTCGACCAGATCTTTCCCGACATCTCGAGCGCGGCGCAGACCAGTCTCGGCGTGATCGAGATCCCCATCGACCGCATCGTGGGCACCTATTCGCAGGGCCGCACCAAGGCCTTCGCCGGCAACTTCATGCCGACGCTCGGCCAGGCCACCGAGTTCGGCGACAAATGGGTGAACCTCTGCCTCGCCCACCTCGGGGACACGGGCATCACCGACCCGATCCTCTGCTATGAATACCTGGGGCTGTTCTACGTCCGCGAGGGCAACAAGCGCGTCAGCGTCATGAAATACTTCGGCGCGGCCACCATTCCCGGCCAGGTCACGCGCCTGGTTCCTCCGCACAGCGACGATCCTGCCATACTCGCGAACGAGGAGTTCTCCCGCTTCTATCAGCTCAGCGGCACCTACGAGGCCCTCTTCCGCAAGCCCGGCTGCTACAGCCGCCTGCAGGAAGCCCTGGGCTTTGAGCCGGACCACGTGTGGACCAAGGAGGAGCGCTCGCGCTTCGTGTCCGAGCTGAGCCGTGTGAACGCCATCTGCGAGAGCGGGCTGCTGCCCCAGGTCGAGGCGAACACGGCCAGCGACGTCCTGCTCGCCTACCTTGGCGTGTATCCCTACGCGGAGATGGAGGAGGTCAGCGACGCGGAGCTGAAGAAGCGCCTCACCGCCCTCCTGCCGCAGCTGCGCTTCATCGCGCAGGACGAGCCCGTCGCGGTTTCCACCGCACCGACGATCCCCGAGCAGAACGTGATTGCCCGCATCATCACGGGCATCAGCAAGCCCGTGCTGCGCGTCGCCTTCATCCACGCCTCCGACCCGGCGCGCAGCCGCTGGTCGCTCGGCCACGAGGAAGGCCGCCTGCATCTGGACAAGGCCCTGGGCGACCAGGTGAAGACCACCGCCGTGATCGCGAAGAGCGGCGAAGCCTACGAGGCCATGGAGCAGGCCGTCGCCGACGGCGCGCAGGTCGTGATCGCAACCGCGCCGACCCTGCTTGGCGACGCGCGCAGGCTCGCCGCGGCCCATCCGGGGCTCAAGGTGCTGGTCTGCGCCCTCTCCGTGCCCTACGGCGGCATCCGCACCTATTACAGCCGCATCTACGAGGGCAAGTTCATCACCGGCGCGATTGCCGGAGCCCTCTCCCAGGGACGGCCCATCGGCTATATCGCCCGCTATCCCATTCTCGGCGTGCCCGCCACGGTCAACGCGTTCGCCCTCGGCGCGCGCATGACGAATCCCGACGCGAAGATCCTGCTGAAGTGGAGCTGCCTCCCCGGCCAGCCCGTGCAGGAGCTGCTGGACAGCCATGTCCGCGTGCTCAGCGGCCACGAGGCGGCGGTCGCGGCGGACATGCGCGACGGCCTCGACTGGAGCACCTGCCTCATCGAGGACAGCGGCGCCGTCCGTCCCCTCGCCTCCGTGTGCTGGGACTGGGGCCAGCAGTACGAGAAGCTGATCCTCGCCATCCGCTCCGGCGGCTGGGAGAACGACGACCCGGCCAACGCCAGCGCGGTGAGCTACTGGTGGGGCATGAGCAGCGGCGTGGTGGACGTGCGCCTCGCGGACACCGTGCCCAGCGGCCAGCGCAAGCTTGCGGAGATTCTCCAGCGCGACATCCGCGAGGGACGCCTGCATCCCTTCGACCAGCCGATCACCGACCAGAACGGCGTGGCGCACACGCCCGAGGAGCAGTGGCTGAACCCCGAATCGCTGATGCGCATGAACTGGCTCTGCGACAGCGTGATCGGCAGCATCCCATCGCCGGACGAGGTGCTCGCCCGCTCCCAGGAAACGACGAAACTGCTTTCCCTCCAGCCGGCGAATCGACGCTGAAAGGATCTCAGCCATGAAAATCCTGCTGATCTCAGACATGGAATCGCCCGCGCTGTGGGACTACTACCAGCCCTCGCGCGTGGAAGGCGTGGACCTGATCATCTCCTGCGGCGACCTGAAGCCGACCTATCTCGAGTTTCTGGTCACGATGACCAACAAGCCCCTGCTCTATGTCCCCGGCAACCACGACGGCATCTACCAGACGCGCCCGCCGGAGGGCTGCGAATGCATCGACGGGCGGATCTTCACTATCGGCGGCCTGCGTATCCTCGGCTTCGGCGGCTGCATGCGCTACAATCCCGGCCCCTACCAGTACACGGAGGCCGAGATGCGCCGCAGAATCTGGAAGACCGGCCTGGCCGTGCGCCGCGGGGGCGGCGTCGACCTGGTGGTGACGCACGCGCCGATGGCCGGCTGGAGCGACGCGCCGGACTTCGCGCACCGCGGGTTCCAGTGCTTCGCCGACATCGTGGACAAGTGGCATCCGCGGTATTTCATCCACGGCCACGTGCACAGGAACTACGGCCGCGATATTCCACGCCTGAGCCAGCGCGGGAGCACCACGGTGGTCAACGCGTTCGAGCGCTACATCCTGGAAGTCTGAGCGGGCGGAGCCTCTCTCCGCATCGTCACTTCTGTCTGAAATCAGCAATCATACTTATTTCCATTTTCGATGACACAGCCTGGCAAGAGGATTTCGCGCCTGCGGGGGTTATCACCCAATTCCTTACTGAAATCATGCCAAAGGGCATGATTTCCGGGCGTTCGGAATCCAGGGGGCTTTGCGATCGCCCCCTGGACTCCTTCGCACCCCTTTCTTTGTTTATGACACGCTTATTTGATTCGTATCCCATGACAAAAAGGGCTTTCCCTGCCCGGCCGCAGCGGCCGCGGGGAAAGCCCTTTTTGTCTGTCTTATTGGAAAATGCCGGCGCCGCCCTGATCCGCGGCGCGCCGCCCGCCTCACCTGTACAGGCCCGGCGCTTCCCGGCCGACCCGGCTGAGGATCTCCGCCGCAACCTCCCGGGGGCGCAGCTGATCGCACGCCACGGTGATATGGGCGTACTTTTCATAGAGCGGGCAGCGCTCGTTGTAGAGGTCGAGCAGGGTCTGCCCGGGCGCGATGGAGACGCCCCGCGCGTGCAGGTCGCCCAGACGGGCCTCGATCGTCGGATAGCTCAGCTGCAAGTATACCACACGGCCGATGGCGCGCAGGTGCTCCATGGCCTCCGGGCCGTAAATCACACTGCCGCCGGTGGCGATGACGGTGTTCTCCGCCTCGATGGACGCGTTGACGCGGTTCTCCACGTCGCGGAAACCCTGCAGGCCCACCTCGTCGCTGATCTCGAAGAGCTCTTTGCCCTCCACGCGCTCGATCAGGCGGTCGCTGTCCAGGAAGGACATGGCCCCCGCCCGCGCCAGGACGACGCCGACGGTCGATTTGCCGCTCCCCGGCATGCCGATGAGAATGATATTGCTGTTCACGGCGATTTCCCTCCTGCCAGTGAAGGTACCGGCTGTGTTTCACCATCAGCCCGTAATCGTGTGCTGCCCCCTGAAAGCCGTTTCTCCGGCCAGCCCGTCCGGCCTGTCCGGATGTCAGAGATTCTGAAAACAGCCGGGGAAGAATCGCTTCTCCCCCGGCTGTGGTCAGCGCCGATCAGTACGCGCTTTCCTTGATCTCGATATCGGTATAGCGCTTCAGGCCTGTGCCGGCGGGAATCAGCTTGCCGATGATGACGTTCTCCTTCAGGCCGAGCAGCGGGTCCACCTTGCCGCGGATGGCCGCTTCGGTCAGCACGCGGGTCGTCTCCTGGAAGGAGGCGGCGGAGAGGAAGCTCTCGGTGGCGAGGGCGGCCTTGGTGATGCCCAGCAGCACGCGGCGCGCGGTGGCGGGACGGAGATCGTTCTCCAGCGCCTGGCGGTTCGCGGCCTCGAAGCGGAAGATGTCCACCATGGAGCCGGGCAGCAGCGTCGTGTCGCCCGCGTCCTCGATGCGCACCTTGCGCAGCATCTGGTGCACGATGATCTCGATGTGCTTGTCGGCCACGGCCACGCCCTGGCTGCGGTAGACGGAGAGCACTTCCTTGAGCAGGTATTCCTGCACGGCCTTGACGCCCAGAATGCGCATCAGGTCGTGAGGGTTCACAGCGCCGTCCACCAGGATGTCGCCGGCCTCCACATGGGCGCCGGGCTGCACGGACAGACGCGCGGAATAGGCGATCTGCGTGGAGCGGGTGTCCTGGGGATTGGTGTCGCTGGTGATCTGCAGCATGCGCTTGTTCTTGGTCTCGTTGACGGCCACGGTGCCGCTGATCTCGGCCAGGACGGCCTCATGCTTGGGCTTGCGGGCCTCGAAGAGCTCCTCAACGCGGGGCAGACCCTGGGTGATGTCCTCCACGCCCGCGACGCCGCCGGAGTGGAAGTTGCGCATGGTCAGCTGGGTGCCGGGCTCGCCGATGGCCTGGGCCGCGATGATGCCGACGGCCTCGCCGATGTCCACCTTGCCGCCGTGGGCCATGTTCATGCCGTAGCACTTGGCGCACACGCCGGTCTCGCAGCGGCAGGTCAGCACGGAGCGCACGAGGGCGGACTCCACGCCGTGCGCCGCGACCATCTTGGCCTTGCGGGCGTCGATGGCCTCATTGAGGTGCACCAGCACCTCGCCGGTGGCGGGGTCGAGGATGTCCTCGGCGGCGGTGCGGCCGCGTAGGCGCTCCTCCAGGGACTCGACGCTCTGCTTGCCGCTCATCAGCTCCTGCACGCGGATGCCGCGCACCTTTTCGCCGCGGGAGGCAAAGCAGTCGTCCTCGCGCACGATGACTTCCTGGGAGACGTCCACCAGACGGCGGGTCAGGTAACCCGAGTCAGCGGTGCGCAGAGCCGTATCGGACAGGGCCTTGCGGCTGCCG
This sequence comes from uncultured Clostridia bacterium, assembly GCA_946543085.1. Lineage (GTDB taxonomy): Bacteria > Bacillota > Clostridia > Christensenellales > Aristaeellaceae > RUG11272. The sequence goes on from CAMNLM010000023.1 coordinate 24,292, forward strand.
TGGGAGGACAGGAAGAAGTCCAGCACGTTCAGGCCTTCGCGGAAGTTCGCGCGGATGGGCAGCTCCACGGTCTTGCCGGAGGGAGAGGCCATCAGGCCGCGCATGCCGGCCAGCTGAGAGACCTGGGCCGCGCTGCCTCGGGCGCCGGAATCCGTCATCATGCGGATGGGGTTGAACTTCTCGAGGTTGGGGAGGATCTGGCCGCGCAGGTCGTTGGTGCAGTTGGTCCACACCTCGATGACCTTGCGGTAGCGCTCGTCCTCGCTCATCAGGCCGCGGCGGAAGTAGTTGTTGATCTGACGGACCTTTTCGTCGGCCTCGGCCAGCATGACCTTCTTGATCTCGGGCACCTTGATGTCGCCCACGGACACCGTGACGGCGGAGCGGGTGGCGTACTTGTAGCCCAGGGCCTTGATCTTGTCCAGCACGATGGCGCACTTGTGCTCGCCCTGGCTGTTGAAGCACATGTCAACGATGTTGGCCAGCTTCTTCTTGTCCACCAGGTCGTCCACTTCCAGCACGAACATCTCGTCCAGGCAGGTGCGGGGCTTGAAGCCCATATTCTGCGGCAGGGCGTCGTTGAAGATCAGCTTGCCCAGCGTGCAGTCGATGATCTTGGAGCCCTTCTGCCCCTCAAACTCGCGCTCGATGCGCACGCGGATGGGGGTCTGCAGGGAGATCTGCTTCATGGCGTAGGCCATCTCGGCCTCGGCCATATCGATGAAGGTGCGGCGCGGGCGCGGCAGGCCGGCGGCCTCGCGGGCAGCCTTCTCCTCGTCCGTCTCGGGGGCCCACTGGCGCTCGTCTTCCTCGTCCACGATGGTCAGGTAGTAGCAGCCGATCACCATGTCCTGCGAGGGCTGGATGACGGGCTTGCCGTCCTGGGGCTTCAGGATGTTGTTGTGGCCGAGCATCAGGAAGCGGGCTTCGGCCTGCGCCTCGAGGCTCAGCGGCACGTGCACGGCCATCTGGTCGCCGTCGAAGTCGGCGTTGAAGGCGGTGCAGGCCAGGGGGTGCAGCTTGATGGCCTTGCCCTCGACCAGCACGGGCTCGAAGGCCTGAATGCCCAGGCGGTGCAGGGTCGGCGCGCGGTTGAGCAGCACGGGATGCTCCTTGATGACTTCCTCGAGGATGTCCCAGATCTCGTTGCTCGCCTTTTCCACGCGGCGCTTGGCGTTCTTGACGTTGGTGGCCTTCTTCAGGGCGACCAGGCGCTCCATCACGAAGGGCTTGAACAGCTCCAGCGCCATCTCCTTGGGCAGGCCGCACTGATGCAGCTTCAGCTCGGGGCCAACGACGATAACGGAACGGCCGGAATAGTCCACGCGCTTGCCCAGCAGGTTCTGGCGGAAGCGGCCCTGCTTGCCGCGCAGAAGGTCGCTCAGGCTCTTCAGGGCGCGGTTGCCGGGGCCCGTGACGGGGCGGCCGCGGCGGCCGTTGTCGATCAGCGCGTCCACGGACTCCTGCAGCATGCGCTTCTCGTTGCGGACGATGATGTCCGGCGCGCCCAGGGTCAGCAGGCGCTTGAGGCGGTTGTTGCGGTTGATGACGCGGCGGTAGAGGTCATTCAGGTCGGAGGTGGCGAAGCGGCCGCCCTCCAGCTGCACCATGGGGCGCAGGTCCGGCGGAATGACGGGCACCACGGTCAGGATCATCCACTCGGGCTTGTTGCCGCTGGTGCGGAAGGACTCCACGACCTCCAGGCGCTTGACCGCCTTGGTGCGCTTCTGGCTCTCCGTCTCGCGGATCTGGCCGGCGCGCTCCTTGTCGATGGCGGCGATCTGGGCCTTCAGCTGCTCGCTGAGGGTGTCCAGGTCGAGGGCCTTGAGCATCTCCATCACGGCCTCGGCGCCCATCTTGGCCACAAAGGAATTGCGGCCGCAGCGGCTCTCCACCTCGTGATAGCGGCTGTCGTCGATCAGCTCGTGCAGCTTCAGGCCGGTCACGGGGCCCTTGGCGGGGTCGTTGTTGCCGGGATCCAGCACGATGAAGTTGACGAAATACAGCACCTTCTCCAGGTGGCGGGGGCTGATGTCCAGCAGCATGCCCATGCGGCTGGGAATGCCCTTGAAATACCAGATATGGCTGACGGGGGTCGCCAGCTCGATGTGACCCATGCGCTCGCGGCGCACCTTGGCGCGGGTGACCTGCACGCCGCACTTGTCACAGATCTTGTCCTTGTCCTTATACTTGATGCGCTTGTATTTGCCGCAGGCGCATTCCCAGTCCTTGGTGGGTCCGAAGATACGCTCGCAGTACAGACCGTCGCGCTCCGGGCGGAGCGTGCGGTAGTTGATGGTTTCGGGCTTGGTGACCTCGCCGTGAGACCATTCGCGGATCTGCTCCGGAGAAGCCATGCCGATCTGGATGGCATCCAGGTTTGTCAGTTCAAACAAAAGGGTTCACTCTCCCTTCGGAAACGCGCCTCCTGCGCGGTTTTTGGGGCCGCGGCGGAAGCGCGGCAGGGCAGGCCGGGAGCCTGCGGTGCCAATGTCAATACGATAGAATGCCTTTGTCGATTCTCTTTCCGGCGCGTCGGGACAGCCCCTCCCCCCGCCCTTCCCCGAAAGCGGGGAGGGAGGAGGGAGAGCGGCCGGCCGGGTAATTCCGCGGCGCGGGCAGGGGGCTTTGCAATCGCCCCCGTGCCCCTTCGCGGCTTCTGCGTCGCGCGCAGTCGGAAAGAATATCTTACAGATCAGCGCCGAAATCGTCGTCGAGGTTCAGATCGAAGCTCATGGAAGCCAGATCGTCGTCGTCCTCGGCGTCAAGCGCAAAGTCCTTGCTGGTGAATTCCTGCTCCACCACGTCCTCGTAGCCGTCGGGCGCGGGTTCGGATTCGGCCGCGGGCAGATCGATGTCGTCGTTCTCCTCGCGCAAGGCGATCGGTTCGGGCGTGGAGGTGTCGTCGGGATCCAGCTCGGGAATCTCGATCACGTTGCGGTCGGCGTCGAGCACCTTGATGTCCAGGCCCAGGGACTGCAGTTCCTTGACCAGCACCTTGAAGGACTCGGGCACGCCGGCGGCGGGGATGTTCTGGCCCTTGACAATGGCCTCGTAGGTCTTCACGCGGCCCACGGTGTCGTCGCTCTTGTAGGTCAGGATCTCCTGCAGGGTGTTCGCCGCACCGTAGGCCTCCAGGGCCCAGACCTCCATCTCGCCGAAGCGCTGGCCGCCGAACTGGGCCTTGCCGCCCAGAGGCTGCTGGGTGACCAGGGAGTAGGGGCCGGTGGAGCGGGCGTGCATCTTGTCGTCCACCAGGTGGTGCAGCTTCAGGAAGTACATGATGCCGACGGTGACCGGGTGCTCGAATTCGTCGCCCGTGCGGCCGTCGCGCACGATGTACTTGCCGTCCTCGCGCATGCCCAGCTTCTTGCCGATCTCGGTCTCGCTGGCCTTGCGGATGGTCTCGACAATCTCCTCGTAGCTCGCGCCGTCAAACACGGGCGTGGCGATGTGCCAGCCCAGCGCCTTGGCGGCCATGCCCAGGTG
>CAMNLM010000024.1 GCA_946543085.1 uncultured Clostridia bacterium
TTCCTCCGGAAAGTTTCCCCCGGACCCCCTGTAAAGGCGCTCCTGCGGAGGGCTGAATCTCCCCCGAGCCCCTGTAAAAGCGCTCCTGCGGAGGGCTGAATTTCCCCGAGCCCCTGTAAAGGCGCTCCTGCGGAGGGCTGAATTTCCCCGAGCCCCTGTCAAGGTGCTCCTGCGGAGGGCTGAATTTGCCCCGGATCCCTTGTAAAGGCGCTCCTGCGGGAGGGCCGGCTTTGCCCCGAGCCCCTGTAAAGGCACTCCTGCGGAGGACTGACTTTGCCGGTTTTCATGGCTCCTGTTAAGGCGCTCAGCCGGAAAACGGGCGCTTGTCTGCGCAGTTTCCATGATAATCAAAAAAGGGGAACAAATCAAGGTTTGTTCCCCGGAAAGGCGCAATTTCCTTTTATTCTATCTCAAAGGGCAGCAGATCCAGGATGTCCTTCTGGATGTCGACGCCGGGATAGACCTCCTTGAGGCGCAGACCTTTTTGGCCCAGCTCAAACACGCAGCGCTCCGTGACGTAGAGCACGCGCTGGCCGTTTTCGCGGGCGCGCCTGGCGGAGAAGCTGATGCTGCGCACCTCGTCCACGAACTTCGGCACCGTGCCGTTTTCCAGGATCGTCACCTCATCGCGGTGCCGTTCCATCCTCAGACCCTTTGTGTTGAAGGTCAGGCAGAAGACCACCGTGGGCGTCTTCGCCGTGATGTTCGCAAAGCCGCCGATGCCGCTGAAATTCTCCGGCCCGCGGTGAGCGTTGACGTTGCCGAAGCGGTCGACCTCGAACGCGCCCATGAAGCAGATGTTGAGGCCGCCGTGGTTGTAGAGGTCGAACTGGTTCGCCATGTCGTAGACGGATGCCGCGCCGATCATTGCGCCGAAGACCGTGCCGCTGGCCGGGAAGCCGCCGATGCCGCCGGACTCGACTGTCAGCGTGATCTTGTCCAGCATGCCGTTTTTGCGGGCGTACTTCGCGACGGTCTCCGGGATGCCGATGCCAATGTTCACGATATCATCCGGGTGCAGCTCCCGCGCGGCCCGCCGGCCGATCGTGTTGAAGGCCGGGCTGCCGTTGGTGCGCGCGTTGGAGAGCTCGTCGACCATCTCCTGCCAGCCCTTCCACTCCTCGTAGGGGATCTCGAAGCTGCCGGTCAGCGCCTTGAAGGCCACGGGCCGCGGCTCCGGCTCGGTCACGACGATCACGTCCACGAGGCAGCCGGGAATGATCGTGTTGCGGGGGCGGCTCGGCGTGGTCACCAGGCGGTCGACCTGCACGATGACCTTGCCGTGGTTCGCGCGCACGGCCTGGCAGATGGAGAGGGCGTCGCCGGACATGTACATGTCGTCGAAGGAGATGTTGCCGAAGCGGTCGGCCGCGGTTCCCTTGATGAGGGCGATGTTCAGCTTGGGCAGCTGATAATAGAGGAACTCCTCGCCGTCCACCTCCACGAGCTTCACGAGGCTGCCGTCGGTGGAGATGCGGTTGATGCCGGGGCCCTCCCTGCGCGGGTCTACAAAGATATCCAGGCCGACCTTGCTCAGCGCGCCGGGGAGGCCGCTCGCCTGGGCGCGGATCGCGTGGCTGATGCAGCCCAGCGGCAGGTTGTAGGCCTCAAAGCGGTCCTCCAGCACCAGCTTCTTGGTGGAGAGCATCGCGCCAAAGTGGCCGCAGATCAGGCGCTCGACCGCGCCTTCCCGGATGTAGCTCTCCGCGTTGCGGTTCTCATCCCACACGCCGAAGCCGGCGGAGGACACCAGGGTCAGGCGGTTGGGGGTGTGGGTATCGCGGAAACGGCGGTAGATCGCCTCGTGGAGCTCCACGGGGTTCTCGATGCCGACAAAGGAATTCACACAGATGCAGTCGCCGTTCTGAATCAGACGCACAGCCTGATCCGGGGACATCAGTTGGTACATGGGCAGTTCGGCCTTTCCTTCGGAATCCATGCCGTGCGCCTCAGCGGGGTTCGGAAAGGCGCACAAAAACGACACGGGGAAAGCATACCCAAAACCGCTGTATTTGTAAAGTTCTTTTCGCTCAGGGCAGAACGACGGAGCTTGCTTCCGTGCCATGATTCATGATTTGACGGATATTACAGACAGACTCCGGTCTAACGTTCGTTTTTCGCATTTTGGGCGCCTGTGGATAAACTGTGGACAGCTGTGGATAAATCCCGCCCGTTTTATCCCCAGGATGTGCAGAAGGCTGTGGATAACTGTGGATAACTTACAAGCGGAACGCAGGTTCGCCCCGGATTTCGGCTTGTCTGCGCGCTCAGAAAACAGACTTTGGTCTTTACTGATTGTCACAGGCTTTCCACAGGCAGAAGCGGGTGTGGATTGTTACAATTCGTCACGGGTTATCCACAGTTGAAAAATGTTCGTTTCCTGCCGCAGCAGGCATCCGGAAGCGCGCTTCCGTTTTCTCATCAAATTCTCATCTGTTTCATCTGGTTTCTCATGCGGCCCCGCGGTATACTGTCATCGTCGGGAGGGACGCGGCAAGGGCCGCAGGCTCCCGGCAAGGAGGATAAATGCTATGTTGATCGATCTGTTCCTTCTCCCCTGCCGCATCATGATGGCGCTTGTCCGCACGACCTGGTTCTGGCTGCTGTTCCTGTTTGGCGGCCTGCTCCTCAGCGCCCTGTTCGGCGTTCTTCGCTATGCCATCCCGCTGGGCCTCATCTATGCCGGCGTGCAGTTGATGCTGAAGAGCCACAGGGAAAGGGCCTGATTGATGACGGAAGACGAAAGGGAGGGGCGATGTGTCCCTCCCTTTCTTTGCGCTGACCGCACAGGAAGCCGGCGTCACAGCCAGGTCTGTCGGTCACCCGGGCAGCCGTCGCGGGCGACCGGCAGGCCGTTTTTTTTGTTTTTGGCGGAACGGAAAAAAGCACTGAAAAGCCCGGCCCCTGACGGAGTCGGGCGGATGGGCGCAGGCTGTGCGCGGCCGGCGGCCGCTCAGTGCTCGGATTTCCTCGCGCGGGGCGCGCGGGAACGGCGCTGCTGGACGTCCTTCTTCTGGGGCGTTTCGCCGCGCAGCTCCAGCAGCTGATCGCGCAGCTTGGCCGCCTTCTCGAATTCCAGGGACTTTGCGGCGGAGAGCATCTGCTCCTCGATCTGCGCCATGAGGGCCGCGCGCTCGTCCTCGGTCATGGCGGTCGGCGACGCGGCCTCCACCTGCTTGGTGATCTCCAGCACATCCCGGATGGCGTTGCGCACGGTCTCCGGGGTGATGCCGTTGGCCTCGTTGTAGGCCTGCTGGATGGCGCGGCGGCGATTGGTCTCCTGGATGGCCTTCATCATGCTGTCGGTCAGGATGTCGCCGTACATCAGCACGCGGCCGTCCACATTGCGGGCCGCGCGGCCGATGGTCTGCACGAGCGAAGTCTCCGAGCGCAGGAAGCCCTCCTTGTCCGCGTCGAGGATCGCCACCAGGCGCACCTCTGGCAGGTCAAGGCCCTCGCGCAGCAGGTTGATGCCCACCAGCACGTCGTATTCGCCCAGGCGCAGGTCGCGGATGAGCTGCATGCGCTCCATGGTCTGGATGTCGCTGTGCAGGTAGCGCACCTTCACATCCAGCTCGCGCAGGTAGTCCGTCAGGCTCTCGGCCATGCGCTTGGTCAGGGTGGTCACCAGCACGCGGCCGCCCTCCTTCGTCACCTTGCCGATCTCCGCCACCAGATCGTCCACCTGGCCCGTCGCCTTGCGCACAATGATCTCCGGGTCGAGCAGGCCCGTCGGGCGGATGATCTGCTCCACGGTCTGCTCGGCGCGGGCGGTCTCGTAGGGGCCGGGGGTCGCGCTGACATAGATCACCTGCTTCACGCGCTCCTCGAACTCCGGGAAGAGCAGCGGGCGGTTGTCGTAGGCGGAGGGCAGGCGGAAGCCGTACTGCACGAGGGTGTCCTTGCGGGCGCGGTCGCCGTTGTACATCGCGCGGATCTGCGGCACGGTGACGTGGCTCTCGTCGATGAAGACGAGGAAATCCTCCTTAAAATAGTCCAGCAGGGTGTACGGCGCGTCGCCGGGCTTTCGGCCGTCGAAATAGCGGCTGTAGTTCTCAATGCCCTGGCAGTAGCCGATCTCGCGGATCATCTCCATGTCGTAATGGGTGCGCTGGGCGATGCGCTCGGCCTCCAGGGGCATGCCGTTGTCGGTGAAATACTTGATGCGCTCCTGCAGATCGCGGTCGATGGCGGCGAGGTTTTCCTCCAGGTGGCTCCGGTCGGTGGCGTAGTGGGTCGCGGGGAAGATCGCCGCGTGCTCCAGCCGCGTCAGCACGTGGCCGCTCACCGCGTCGATCTCGCTGATGCGGTCGACCTCGTCGCCGAAGAACTCGATGCGCAGGGCGTGCTCGTTCTCCGCCGCGGGGATGATCTCCACCGTGTCGCCCTTCACGCGGAAGGTGCCGCGCACGAGCTCGATCTCGTTGCGCTCGTACTGGATGTCGATCAGGCGGCGCACCAGCTGGTCGCGGTCGATGCGCATTCCCGGCCGCACGGAGACCATCTGCCCCTCGTATTCGCTCGGATCGCCCATGGAATAGATGCAGCTGACGGAGGAGACGATGATGACGTCATTGCGCTCGCGCAGGGCGGCGGTCGCCGAGTGGCGCAGGCGGTCGATCTCCTCGTTGATGGAGGCGTCCTTCTCGATGTAGGTATCGGAGGAGGCGATGTAGGCCTCGGGCTGGTAGTAGTCGTAATAGCTGACGAAATACTCCACGCGGCTGTCCGGGAAGAAGGCGCGCAGCTCCGAGCAGAGCTGGGCCGCCAGCGTCTTGTTGTGCGCGATGACGAGCGTGGGTTTCTGGACGCGCTCGATGACGGACGCCATGGTGAAGGTCTTGCCCGAGCCGGTGACGCCCAGGAGGACCTGGTCGCGCAGACCGGCCTGTACGCCCCTGGCGAGGGCGTCGATGGCCTGCGGCTGGTCGCCGCTGGGCTTGTAGGGCGCTTTGAGAACGAAGTGGCTCATGGAACGGGTTCCTCCGGTGGAATGGTGGAATGAACGGGAAGACAGGCGCGGTTCCGGTTTACTGATACGAAACCTCTTTGGCGAAGGGGAGCTGGACGATGAGCGTTGTGCCGCGCAGGAGGGCGAGCTCCTGCCCGTTTTCATCGTAGAACACGGTCGGCGTATTCATGTCCTTGCGCTGCCACATGCCGGCCGCGTGCATGCCGCCCTGGAAGAAGTCCGCGTTGCCGTGGCCCGTGAGGGTCGGCACGGGGGCGTCCGCGGAGTCGTTGTAGCGGATGTTGGTATACTGGATGATCACGTTGGCGAAGCAGATCTGCTCGCCGGTCTCGTCATCCACCCACGGCACAAGGCTCTCGTCCGCCTGCCGCATGAAGCGGGCGTAGGCGCCGGTCTCCGCGCTGTAGATCAGGGTGGAGCCGTAGCCCTTCGCGCCCCAGACGATGCGGATCTCCTCCGCCTCGTCGCCCGCGGGCGGCGTGTCCGTGAAGAGGAAGGTCCGCTCGGCGGCCCTGTGGCTGGCCGGGATCAGGGCGCTGATGGCCGCCGCGTTGCCGCTGCGGTTGTGCGGGGCGACCGTGCCCTTGCGCTTGGTGTAGAACTTTTTCCAGGGCTTGCCCTGGCCGTCCGTGCCGTTGAAGAGCACCACGCCGCTCTTGGCCTTCAGCTTGCTGAATTCCGTCTTGATGCTCGAGCCCTTGCGCGTCTGGCCTCCATAATACATGAAGCCGCAGTTCCACTCCTGCCTGAGCCACACATGGCCCACACGCGCCGAGCGCACCGGGCCGACGGCCGTGGGGATCACGTCGGAGAAGAGGGCGGAGAGGCGCGTATAGCCCGCCTGGTGCAGCGGCGTCTCGTAGACGATGTCCGCCCAGGCGACGCCCCAGGGCGCGGTGCTCCCGACGCCGCCGTTGGTGTTGTCGATCTGTACGAGCATCGGCATATAGCGCCCGGTCGCGGCATAGCCCGCGAAGCCCTCCGGCACCTCCAGGTCGCTGAGCGCGCGGCCCGTGGTCGGACTGACGCCGGGCTCCATCGCGCGGGGCGCGGACGGCGCCGGCGTGATCCCGCGGTCCGTCCTGCCGTCGATGACGGTCTCCGCCAGCGCGCACTGCGCGGTCAGCGCCACGGCCAGCAGCCCGGCGCACAGCGCCCGCCGCAGCGTCCCCCGTCCGGATCTCCTCATGCGCATGGATTGTCCGCCTCCTCGGTTCATCGGTTTGCTTTCAACAGCAATATAGCATGGATGGATGAATTGTCAAGGCGAACAGCGGGGAGGCCGCGCCCGGGCGGCTGTCCCGTTCATCAAAAAGTAATCTTCTCTCCCGGCAGGATTTTCCCCCGCGCTGTCCAATCAGTACAAAGTTTGCGTCTGGCATGACCTCGGAAGGGAGCATCCCCATGAAATATATCTCCGTCAGCGGCACCGTGGCCGCGGGCAAAACCACGCTGCTCAGCCGCCTGCTGACCGCCCTCAGCGGCCGCGCCGTCGCCCATGAGGAGCGTCCCCAGGACAATCCGTTCATCTCCGGCTCCTACGCGGACAAGAAGCGCTGGAGCTTCCACAGCCAGGTGACCTTCCTGGCCCTCTATTTCGACAACCCGGACTGGCTGCGCGACGACCACGAGTTCTATTTTTACGACCGCTGCTTCGTGGAAAACCTCGTGCTCGCCAAGTTCCGCGAGACCACCGGCGACCTCACCGCGGATGAATACGCCGTGCTGGAGAAGCTCGCCCAGGGCATCGCCGGCCTGATGCCGCCCGTGGACAAATACGTCTACCTGCGCTGCTCCGTGCCGCTGCTGATGCAGCGCCTGCGCGAGCGCGGCCGCGACTATGAGCAGGCCCTCGACCAGCGGTGGGTGGAGAATCAGAAAGCGCTCTACGACGCCTGGGCGGACGGCCTGCCGAAGGAGAAGGTGCTCATCGTGGACGAGGACGAGGGCGTCGACCTGGACGCCGTGCTGCGCTTCATCGAAGCCTGAGCCCCGTCTTCTCAAAACCCGCGCGCTATGCTATAATGAAGCCATTCCATCGAGGAGACGAGAGGCTATGAAGAAGCAATCCGGAAGACGCATCGTTCTCACGGGCGGCGGCACCTGGGGCCACGTGACCCCGCACCTGGCGCTGATTCCGCACCTGCTGGAGGCGGGCTACGACATTCACTATATCGGCACGGAGCACGGCCTCGAGGTGGACAAGCTGCGCTCCATCCCGGAGATCACCTACCACGCGGTGAAGACCGGCAAGCTGCGCCGCTATCACTCCTGGCAGAACTTCATCGACCCCTTCCGCGTGATCGCCGGGGCCTTCCAGTCCGCGCGGCTGATGGGCAAGCTGAAGCCCGACGTCGTCTTCAGCAAGGGCGGCTTCGTGGCCGTGCCGGTCGTCTTCGGCGCGTGGCTTCACCGCGTGCCCGTGCTGTGCCACGAGAGCGACCTGACGCCCGGCCTGGCGAACAAGCTGTGCAAGCCCTTCGCCAGGCGGATGGCGACCACCTTCCCCGAGTGCGCCGCGGCCCTCGGCCCCAAGGCGGAGTGCGTCGGCACGCCGCTGCGGCCCGAGCTCTTCAGCGGCCAGCGGGAGCGCGGGCTGAAGCTGTTTGGCTTTGACGGGCAGAAGCCCGTGCTGCTGATGATGGGCGGTTCCTCCGGCGCGCAGGCGGTCAACAAGGGCCTGCGGGACGCCCTGCCGGAGCTGCTGAAGACCTTCGACGTCGCGCATCTGTGCGGCAAGGGCAACCTGGACGCGGCGCTGGACGGCACGGCGGGCTACACGCAGATCGAGTTCCTGGACGCGGAGCTGCCCGACGCGCTCGCCGCCGCCGACCTGGTGCTCTCCCGCGCCGGGAGCAACGCGCTGATGGAGTTCCAGGCGCTGGACAAGCCGATGCTGCTCGTCCCCTACCCGAAAGGCGCGAGCCGCGGCGACCAGATTCTGAACGCCCAGAGCCTGGAGAAGCGCGGCCTGTGCCGCGTGCTGCTGCAGGAGAACATGACCGCGGAGTCGCTGACGAAGGCGCTGCTGGAGACGTGGCGCGACCGCGAGCAGCTGCGCGCGGCCGTGAAGAAAGCGCCGCCGGCGGACGGCACCCGGCGGGTGCTTGAGCTGATCGAGGAAGTGCAGCGATAAGCGCACGCGCTTCTCCATGCCTTCCCCGCAGACGCGCCGCTGATAAACAGCGTCTGCGCCGTCCCGCAAGAACAGAAACCCCGGACGCGTCCCGGCTCGAAAGCCGTTGTGCGTCCGGGGTTTTCTGACGCTGCGGAATCCCAGCGCGTCAGGCGAGATACATGGCCCGCAGTGTCCCGCGGTCTGCCTGCGTGAAGCCCAGTCCCTTCTCCAGATAGCCGTCGAAGCTGCCGAAGAGCCTGTCCGCGGTGTCATAGGCGGCTTGGAGATACCGCTCGTCCGCGCTGAACATCGTCCAGAGGGCGTCGTCCGGGCAGTTCTGAAGGCCGGGAATCGTCGGCTTCAGCAGGGCGATCAGGCTCTCGTAGCTGTCCTTCAGATACGTATTGGTCAGCAGGTAATCCTCGAGGATCACGTCGTCCGCCACGCCGAGCAGCTTCTGCAGGATCACGGTCGCGAAGCCCGCGCGGTCCTTGCCCGCCGTGCAGTGCCAGAGCACGGCCCGCTCATGCCGCTCCATCAGCAGGCGCACAAAGCGCGCGTAGGTCTGGCGGGCCTCCTCCCTCTCCACAAACTCGACATAGGCGCAGCTCATGTGGCGCAGCGCCTCATCGGGGTGCACCGCGAGCCGCGCGAAGACCTCCTCGTCTGTCTTTTTCTCCCGGGTGACGCCCGCGGAGATCGTGCGGACGACCGGCATGTGCAGGTTCACCACGCCCGGAATCGCCGGATCGGGCTTCTCCTCGCACTCCTTGGGCGTGCGGAAATCCACCACCGTGTCCAAAAGCTCCGCGAGCTTCGCGAGATCCCCGCCCCGCGCCTCGATCAGCGCGCCGCTGCGGATCAGTTTTCCCGGACGGATCGCACGTCCGTCCGCCGTCCGCATCCCGCCGAGGTCGCGTGTGTTGGGCAGCCCTTCAAAATTCATTCGCACAAGTCGTACCGCCTTTCATCACTCGATCGCAAAGTGCCGCGCAAAGAAGTCTTCCGGGAGCATGCCGCTGTAGAGCGCGGTGCTCTCCGTCTCAGCCAGCTGCCGGAGGGCGTCCGCGTCCAGGGTGTCCGGCGCGCCCAGCGTGAAGATGACATAGTGCACGCCGAAGAGCAGGTAGCGCAGGCCCGTGTCCGCCGCGCCGCAGCGCTCCGTATAGAACGCGACCCGCCGGTTCCGCACGCCGCGCTCCGCTTCATCCTCCGCGAAGGCGGGATTCTCCGCCTCGATCAGGATCATCTCGCAGCGCCCGGGCACCAGCGCGCCGGCGAGCGCCCTGAGAAAAAACGACCCGTAGCCCTCGTCGCGCAGGCCGGACACCACCGCGTAGTAATCCAGGAGCGCCGCGCGCCGCCCGGGCTCCATATAGAAGAAGGCGTACGCCGTCAGCGCCTCGCCGTCCTCCCGCTGCTCAAACAGGCCGTAAGCAAAATACCGGCCCTGCCTCCACGAGCGCTCGATCCTGGCCCAGGGCTTGCGCTCGTCGCGCGGAAAATCGTTCCGCAGGTGCTCCCGGTAAACCCGGTGCGCCTCCGTCCTGGTCAGCTCCCGCGCGTGGTTCTCCGCCCTCATCTCTGTTTCCCCTTCCGGCCGGCGTCCTGCGCCGGCTGTTCTGCGGCCGATGCCGCGCCGTTCTCCCCCGCGCCGGACCGCTCATGCGGACGCCCGCCGCCGCGGGTTTTCCCCGGCGGGGATCGCGCGATTCTATTATACCACCTGCCTCCCGCTTGGCAAGAGCCGGACGCGCCGGGGAACCGCGGGCCGCTTTTTTTCGCGATTTTTGCGCGATTTCCGCGTTATCGCCTGTTTCGCGTCCCGCGGAAAATGCGGAAAGCGCCGGAAATGATGCATCAAAATATTTGCAGTTTTATGAAGATTGTGCTACAATTCATTTTGATGAGGTGTTTTCCGCGCGCCTCCGGAGCAATCTCTGAACCCTGATTCATGAAGGAGAGAAAACCATGGCCGGTTATGTGTCTGAAGCGGTCATTCGCCGCCTGCCCGGATATTATCGTCATTTGTGCGAGCTCGAGGCCAAAGGGGTGGAGCAGATTTCCTCCCAGGAGCTCGGCCGCCAGATGCATCTGATCCCCTCGCAGATTCGCCAGGACATCAACTGCTTCGGCGGGTTTGGCCGCAAGGGCTACGGCTACAACGTCGCGAGCCTCCGCGAACACATCGGAGAGATTCTCGGGCTGGACACGATGCACAGCGTGATCATCATCGGCGCGGGCTCCATCGGCTCCGCGCTGGCCAATTATCCGGATTTCCACAAGGATTCCTTCGATATTCTCGCGCTCTTTGACATTGACCCCGCCCTCGTCGGGACGAAAATCGGCGGCGCGCCCGTTTATTCCATGGACGAGCTGGACGCCTTTCTCGCCGCGCACCATGTGGACATCGCCGTGCTGTGCGTGCCGAAGCAGGCGGCGCAGTCCGTGCTGAACCGGCTGGAGACCGGCGGCGTCAACGCCGTGTGGAATTTCGCCCCGGTCGATCTCCAGCACGAGACCGAGTGCAGCATCGTGGAGAACGTGCACCTCAGCGACAGCCTGCGCGTGCTCTCCTACAAGATGGCGCACCCGGAAAAGGAACCGACGAAGGAGTAACCCATGTCACAGCGCACACCCAGGCAGCCGCTCGGCCGCACCGACGCCCTGCTGGAGAAGGAGGCCCTGCGGGAGACCGCGCCCATCGGCGGGCCGCCCTCCGACGCCCCCGTTCCAAAAAAGCCGAAGAAAAAGCGGCGCATCGTCAGCGCGCTGGTGACCCTGCTGAGCTGCGCCGGCATCGCCGCGGCCGGCGTGATTGCCGCGCCCCAGCTGACCGGCATCCGCTTCACGAATCTGCCGAACATCGCCTTCGTCAACCGCGAAATCCTCACCCTGGACAGCGCCCGCGAGGAAGCGCACCAGGAGATGATCGACGCGCTCTCCCCCTGGCGCGACCGCTTTCTGCCCGGCGTGGCCATCGACGGCATTGATCTGCAGAGCATGACCCTGGACGAAGCCCGCGCGGCCCTGGAGCGCCTGCACGCGGACGACAGCGAGACCTTCGCCCTGCGCGTCACCGTCGGAGAGAACACCTGGCAGCTGGACAGCGCCATGGTGCCCCTCACCCGCGACACGGAGGACATCCTCGCCAAGGCCTATGCGCACGGGCGCTCCATGCAGGACGGCGAAGTCCGCGCCGCCTCCATGCTGGACGCGCGCTCGGAGGCCCTGCAGGCCCTCGCCGAGCACCCCGTGAAGTACGAAACCACCCTCACCTGGGACGAGGACGTCATCCGCGAGCTCTGCGGCCGCATGGCCGAGGCCGCCTGCAGGGAGCCCGTCAACGCGCAAGTGCTCAGCTTCGACGTCTCCTCCCGCACCTTCGCCTTCAGCGAGGACCAGCCGGGCGCTTATGTCAGCGGCGACGAGGTCTTCAGCGCCGTGATGGCGCGGCTGAACGCGGGCGACAACTTCGCCTCCGTCGACGTGCCGGTGGAAATCATCTTCGCGCCAGTCAGCCGCTCGGAGCTGGCCGCCGTATTCGGCAAGATCTCCGGCTGCACCACCGAGACAACCAAGGACAACAACCGCAACACGAACATCCGCCTCTCCGCCGAGGCGATCAACGGCACCATGGTCGCGCCGGGAGAGATCTTCTCCTTCAACCAGGCGACCGGCCAGCGCACGGCGGCGAAGGGCTATAAGGAAGCCACCGCGATCTCCGGCGGCCAGACGAACCCCGAGGTCGGCGGCGGCGTGTGCCAGACCAGCTCCACCCTGTTCAACGCGGTCGCCATGGCGAACCTGGAGATCGTCAGCCGCAGCCCGCACGCCTGGCCCTCGTCCTACATCGAGAAGGGCCTGGACGCGACGGTCAACTGGCCCGGCCTGGACTTCAAGTTCCGCAACGACACCGAGTGGCCGATCTTCATCGTGGCGGCCTACGGCAACCGCCTGGTCACCGTCGATATCTACGGCCACAGCCTGGGCGACGGCGTGAAGATCAGCCTGACCAGCCAGGTCATCCAGACCCTCGACGCGCCGAGCGGCGTGGCCACCGAGTACGACCCGACCCTCCCCTTCGGCACGAAGAAAACCATCGTGAAGAAGCGCAAGGGCTACATTGTGGAGACCTACCAGATCTGGTCGGTCCACGGCGTGGAGACTGAGCGCCGCCTGCTGTGCACCTCCAAGTACAAGCCCTACCAGGAGACGGTCGCCTACAACTACTGAGCATGAGAGAGGAGCGACGCCCTTGAAACGCGCCCTGATTCTGTGCGCCCTGGCCCTGTGCCTCGCCGCCCTGCCCCTGTGCGCGCGGCCTGCCCTGGCCGAGAGCGCTGCCCCGGACTTCACCGCCGTGGATCAGTACGGCCAGGCGTGGACGCTCTCCCAGCAGCGCGGCCGGGCCGTGCTCCTGCACTTCTGGACGACCTGGTACGCCTGGTGCGACCGCGACCTCGCGGAGCTCGAAGCCTGCTATCTCGAGGCCGGCGCCAACCAGGGGAACGTGCTCGTCCTCGGCGTGGCGAGCCCCGGCGTGCGCGACAGCGCGAGCGCCGAGGAGATCACAGCCTTCCTCGCCCGGCGGGGCGTGACCTGCCCGGTGCTGATGGACACGGACGGCGCGATCTACGCGCAGTACGCCCCGGTCGATCTGCCGACGACCTATTTTGTCTCCCCCGCGGGGGCCATGCTGGGCTACTGTCCCGGCCCGGCGGAGCGGAATACCCTGCGCCAGCTGGTGAGCATCGCCAGTGGAAACTGAATCGCACCGCGGAAAAAGACCTTTGCCGTCACAAAAGCGTGGACGCAAAGGTCTTTTGGTTTTTCAGGCAATCAGTTCTTTGGCGCGGGCGCGCGGTTTGTCCCCGTGAAGGAGCGCGCCGGCCGCTTCTCTCCTCACTCCGCCCGCAGTTCCTTCAGCGTGTCCTCAATGACGGTGTTCCATCCGTCATAGCTGCGCGCGCCGACCCAGACGTTCCCGGTCAGCGCCCCGTCCGGCGTCACGAAGAAAGTCGTCGGCACATACTGGATGCCGGCGAGCACCTTCATCGCCAGGCGCAGGTCGGGCACCAGGTGCGGATAGGCCGCGCCGGTCTGCTCCGCGATGTCGCGGGCCGCGGCGAGCTGGCTCTCGTCCGGCTCCAGCCGGCTGTCCACCGCGTCGCTCACCAGGCCGACGATGCGCACGCCCTTCGGCTCCCAGTCCTCGGCGAGCCGGCCCAGCTCGGCCAGCTCGTTCACGCACGGCCCGCAATAGGTCGCCCACACGTTGACCATGATCAGCTCGCAGTCCGCGAGCAGGGAGGCGTCCGCCTTTTCGCCATAGATATCGATGGTGTCCAGATCGTCCAGGAGCCACAGCGGTTCCTCTGTCCCATCTGTCCCTTCCGCTTTTTCCGTCCCTTCCGCTCCCGCTGACGTCAGGCAGAAGAGCATCAGCGCGGCGATCGCAAAGCATAAGATTTTCTTCATCATCCAGGACCTCCTGTGGATTCGGTTTGCACCTGCATTATAAAGCCCGGGAAGGAAAAACACAAGAGGACGGCGTGCGGAGAGATGCAGGCCGTTTTTCCGCTCTTTTTCCGCAAAGTCTTCCTTTTCATTTCCGGCAAATTATGCTATGATAGCGGGGTACACCAAAGGAGTGATGACCTGTATGGATATGAAGACCCGCATCGCGGAGCTGATCACGGCGGTGATGGCGGAAAACTGGCCGGAGGCGCAGGGCCTCCCCGCCGCCGGAGAGATTCGCGGCCTGCTGGAGGTGCCGCCGGACAGCGCCATGGGCGACTACGCCTTCCCCTGCTTCCGGCTCGCGAAGGCGCTGCGGATGGCGCCGCCGAAGATCGCGCTGGCCCTCGCGGAGAAGTGGAACGCCGCGGACACCGCGAGCGCCCAGGCCGTGAACGGCTACCTGAATTTTTTCCTCAACCGCGTGAATTTCGCGCGTGAGACCCTGGAAGCCGTCGCCGCGAGCAACGGCCGCTGGGGCGCCGGCGAAGACGGCAGCGGCAAGACCGTCTGCCTGGACTATTCCTCCATCAATATCGCCAAGCGCTTCCACATCGGCCATCTCTCGACCACCGTCATCGGCAACAGCCTCAAGCGCATCTATGATTACCTCGGCTACAGGACCGTGGGCATCAACCACCTGGGCGACTGGGGCACGCAGTTCGGCAAGATGATCTGCGCCTACAAGCGCTGGGGCGACAAGGAGACCGTGGAAAAGGGCGGCGTGGACGAGATGACCCGCCTCTATGTGCGCTTCGGCGTGGAGGCGAAGAAGGATCCGTCCCTGGAGGACGAGGGCCGCGCCTGGTTCAAGAAGATCGAGGACGGCGATCCCGAGGCCCTGGAGATCTTCCGCTGGTTCAAGGACGTCACGCTGAAGGACGCCATGCGCGTGTATGATATCCTGGGCGTGCAGTTCGACAGCTACGCCGGCGAGAGCTTCTACAACGACAAGATGGAGCCCGTGATCGAGGACTTGCGCGAAAAAGGCCTGCTGACGCAGAGCGAAGGCGCGTGGGTGGTCGACCTCTCCGACGACAAGATGCCGCCCTGCCTGATCCTGAAGAAGGACGGCGCGACCCTCTACGCCACCCGCGACCTGGCCGCCGCGAAGTACCGCCAGGATACCTACCACTTCGACAAGTGCCTCTACGTCGTGGCTTACCAGCAGGATCTGCACTTCCGCCAGGTTTTCCGCGTGCTGGAGAAGATGGGCTATCCCTGGGCGAAGAACTGCGTGCACGTGGCCTTCGGCATGGTCAGCCTGGGCGGCGAGGCCCTCTCCACCCGCGACGGCGTCATCGTCTATCTGGACGAGCTGCTGAACCAGGCCATCGACAAGGCCCGCGGCATCATCGAGGAGAAGTCCCCCAACCTGGAGAACAAGGACGAGATCGCCCGGCAGATCGGCGTCGGCGCGGTGGTCTACACCACCCTGTCCAACAACCGCATCAAGGACATCGACTATCCCTGCTCCAAGGAAGACTATGTGGACGAGGACGGCACGCCCCGCACGAAGTACGAGATCGACTGGGCGCGCGCCCTGAATTTCGACGGCGAGACCGGCCCCTACGTGCAGTACACGCACGCGCGCTGCTGCTCCCTGCTGCGCAAAGCGGAGGATCTCAGCTTCCCCGCGCCGGATTACAGCGGCCTGGGCGACGACGAGGCGCAGGCCCTGCTGCGGCTGATCGGCCGCTTCCCGGACACCATCCGCGAGGCCGCCGAAAAGTACGAGCCGTCGATGATCACCCGCGCGGTGACCGATATCGCGCAGGCGTACAATAAGTTCTACTATGAGCACCGCATTCTCGACGGCGAGCCCGCGCAGGCCGCGGCGAGGGTCGAGCTGACCCGCGCCACGAGGGATGTGATCCGGGCAGGGCTTGCCCTGATCGGCATCGAGGCTCCGGAGAGGATGTGACCCCACCCCCGGCCCCTCCCCGCGAGCGGGGAGGGGAGAAAGAGAGTGGTCGCCCGGGGAAACCTTTCCTCCGGAAAGTTGATCCGGGGCTGCCGCCCATTCTTCGCTGAAAACTCCACACTGTGGAGTTTTCCGGGCGCTCAGAATCCCCGGGCCCTTGCAAAGGGGCTCCTGCGGAGGGCGGATACGCTTCCCCGCTCCCGCGCTGAAGAAACGAACGCACCCCTTTCCCCACACCATGACAGGCTCGCGCCTTTGGAAGGAGCGTCATCCTTGGAAAACAAAACCGTAGCGGTCAGCCTGAAGAACATCACCAAGCGCTTCGGCTCGGTGGTGGCCAGCGACAACGTCTCCATGGACATCTACCGCGGAGAGATTCTGGCCATCCTGGGCGAAAACGGCAGCGGCAAGACCACGCTGATGAACATGATCTCCGGCATCTACTTCCCCGACGAGGGCACGATCGAGGTCAACGGCAAGGAGACCGTGATCCGCTCCCCGCGCGACGCCATCAACCTGGGTATCGGCATGATTCACCAGCACTTCAAGCTGGTGGATGTGCTCACGGCGGCGGAGAACATCGTGCTGGGCCTGGAGGGCCGCCTCAACCTGAAGGAGGCCAGCCGGAAGATTCGCGAGATCTGCGACGCCTACGGCTTTGATGTCGATCCCTCGCAGAAGATCTACGACATGTCCGTCTCCCAGAAGCAGACCGTGGAGATCGTGAAGGTGCTCTACCGCGGGGCCGATATCCTGATCCTGGACGAGCCGACCGCCGTGCTGACCCCGCAGGAGACGGAGAAGCTCTTCGCCGTGCTGCGGAACATGCGCGAGAGCGGCAAGGCCATCGTCATCATCACCCACAAGATGCACGAGGTCGAGGAGCTGAGCGACCGCGTGGTGATCCTGCGCCGCGGCAAGTACGCGGGCCAGAAAGCCACCAAGGACACCGACGCCCAGGAGATGACCAACATGATGGTCGGCCGCTCCGTGGAGCTGAACATCAAACGGCCGGAGCCCGTCGCGCCCAAACCCCGCCTGGAGGTCAAAGACCTGACCGTGCGCAGCGAGGAGGGCATCGTGAAGCTGGACCACGTGTCCTTCACGGCGAATAGCGGCGAGATCCTCGGCGTGGCCGGCATCTCCGGCAGCGGCCAGAAGGAGCTGCTGGAGGCTATCGCGGGTCTGCAGCCCGTGGAGACCGGCTCCGTGACCTACATCGAGGACGACGGCAGGCGCGAGGAGCTGATCGGCAAGGATCCGCTGGAGATCGCGAACATGGGCGTCGCGCTCTCCTTCGTGCCGGAGGACCGCCTGGGCATGGGCCTGGTGGGCAGCATGGACCTGAACGACAACATGATGCTGCGCTCCTTCCGCGAGGGCCACAGCCCCTTCACCGACCGCAAGACGCCGCATCACGTGGCGGAGAGTGTCGTGGAGGAGCTGCAGGTGCGCACGCCGAGCCTCGAGACGCCGGTCAGCCGGCTCTCCGGCGGCAACGTGCAGAAGGTGCTGGTCGGCCGCGAAATCACCTCCGCCCCGTCCGTGCTGCTGACGGCCTACGCCGTGCGCGGATTGGACATCAACTCCTCGTATACGATCTACGACCTCATCAACCGCCAGAAGCAGGCGGGCGTCGCGGTCATCTATGTGGGCGAGGACCTGGACGTGCTGCTGGAGCTGGCGGACCGCATCCTGGTGCTCTGCGGCGGCAAGGTGAGCGGCATCATCCCCGGGCGCAGCGCGCTGAAGCAGGAAGTGGGTCTCATGATGACCCGGATGGGAGGCAGCAACGGTGAACAAAAAGACGCGTGAACCCCTGTTCCATATCACCAAGCGGGTCAACATCCCGCGCTGGCTCCCAATGGCGGTGCGCCTGTCGGCGATCGTGATGGCGCTGCTTGTCTGCGCGCTGATCTCGGTGCTCCTGACCGGTGAGAATCCGCTGAGCATCTACGGCACGATCCTCTCCGGCTCCTTCGGCTCCACCCGCAAGACCTGGGTCACCCTGCAGAACGTGGCGATGCTGCTGATCATCTCCCTGGCGGTGACCCCGGCCTTCCGCATGCGCTTCTGGAACGTGGGCGGCGAGGGCCAGACCCTGGCGGGCTGCCTCGCGGCCGCGGCCTGCATGATCTGCCTGCGGGACGTGATGCCGAGCTGGCTGCTGATGATCTGCATGTTCATCGCGAGCCTCGCGGCGGGCGGCCTGTGGGGCTTCATCCCGGCCTTCTTCAAGGCCAAATGGGGCACGAACGAGACGCTCTTCACCCTGATGATGAACTATATCGCCACGCAGCTGGTCGCGTACTTCTGCGTGGTGTGGGAATCCCCGAAGGGCTCCGGCCAGATCGGCGTCATCAACCAGAAGACCGAGATGGGCTGGCTGCCCGTGGTCGGCGGCCAGCGGTACCTGCTGCCCGTGCTGGTGGCGGTCGCGCTGTGCGCGGCGATGTACATCTATCTCACCTTCTCCAAGCACGGCTTCGAGATCTCCGTGGTCGGCGAGAGCGAGCGCACCGCCCACTATGTCGGCATCAAGGTCGAGAAGGTCATCATGCGCACGATGATCCTCTCCGGCGCGGTGTGCGGCCTGGCGGGCCTGCTGCTGGTGGGCTCGGTGAACCACACGCTGACCACCACCCTGGTCGGCGGGCGGGGCTTCACGGCGGTCATGGTCTCCTGGCTGGCGAAGTTCAACCCGATCTGGATGATCGTGACGAGCTTCCTGATCGTGGTGCTGGAGCGCGGCGCGAGCGAGATCTCCACGAACTTCGGCCTGAATAAGTCCTTCTCGGACATCCTGACCGGCATCATCCTGTTCTTCATCATCGGCAGCGAGTTCTTCATCCGGTACAAGGTGAATTTCCGCCATGCCGCAGAGGCTGAGAAGGAGGCGAAGCGCTGATGTTTGATTTCATTTCCTTCATTCCGCGCGCGGTGGTGCAGGGCATCCCGCTGCTGTTTGGCTCCACGGGCGAGACGCTGGGCGAGAAGGCCGGCAACCTGAACCTGGGCATTCCGGGCGTGATGTATGTCGGCGGCATCTGCGGCGTCATCGGCTCCTTCCTCTATGAGCAGTCCCTCCCGGACAAGGCCATGGCGAACGGCGCGCTGGCGATCCTGATCCCGCTGGTGTGCTGCCTGCTGGGCTCCCTGCTGATGGGCCTGCTGTACTGCTTCCTGACCGTGACCCTGCGCGCCAACCAGAACGTGACCGGCCTTGCGCTGACCACCTTCGGCGTGGGCGTGGGCAACTTCTTCGGCGGCTCGCTGATCAAGCTGAGCGGCGGCGCGGTGCCCTCCATCGCCCTCTCCACCACCAGCTCCTTCTTCCACGCGTCCCTGCCCTTCGCGGGCAAGCTGGGCTGGTTCGGCAAGATCTTCCTGTCCTACGGCTTCCTGGCCTATGTCGCGATCGCGGTGTCGCTGCTCGCGGCGTGGATTCTCAGGCGCACCCGCGTGGGCCTGCACCTGCGCGCGGTGGGCGAGAGCCCGACCACGGCGGACGCCGCGGGCATCAACGTGAACCGCTACAAGTACGTGGCGACCTGCACCGGCTGCATGATCGCGGGCCTGGGCGGCCTCTACTACGTGATGGACTACGCGAGCGGCGTCTGGTCGAACAACGCCTTCGGCGACCGCGGCTGGCTGGCCATCGCCCTGGTCATCTTCACCATCTGGCGGCCCGACACGGGCGTGCTGTCCTCCATCCTCTTCGGCGGCCTGTACATCCTGCACATGTACATCCCCTCCGGCATGAACCTGGCCATCAAGGAGCTCTACAAGATGCTGCCCTACGTGGTGACGGTGGTCGTGCTGGTGCTGACCAGCATGCGCCGCAAGCGCGAGGACCAGCCCCCGGCCAGCCTGGGCGTGCCCTACTTCCGGGAAGAGCGATAACTGCACAAACAATAAACCCTTCGCTGCAATGACAGTGAAGGGTTGTTTGATTCTGAAAAAGAGGTTTCGGCCTGCGGGCCGACCCGGGGGCTTTGCGATCGGTCCGGGGCTGCCGCCCGCTCTCCGCTGAAAACGCCATAACATGGCGTTTTCCGGGCGCTCCGAGCCCCCTCCACCCCTTTGCAGCATGCGCTTCATTTGAGCAGTCTTATTCTTGATAAGAATTGCAAAACAAAAGGCGCTCTCCCTGGATGGATGGAATGTCCATCGGGGAGAGCGCCTGTTTGTTGATGGGGTTTGTCTTGCAAAGGCCGCGGGGTTATTCCTGCGTCTCCGCAATGCCGCCGGGTCTTCCCAGCACCTCCTGCATCACGAACGCGCGGGCGATGCTGTTCGGGGAGAAGTCGAACCAGCCTGAACCGCCGCTGCCGGAGTGGCCCGCCTCGCCCAGCAGGGAGGCGTTGATCTCCGCCTCGCTGGTGTCGGAGGGCATGAGCGGCTCGGCCTCAAAGCCGTGGTCGTGGGGGTCCTGGCCCTCGCCGGTGTCCGCCAGCATACTGCCGGCGAACATATCGCTGTGGTCATGGGGCGTCGGCGCCAGGCTCGGCTGCAGGGGCGAGACGGTGGCGGCTGCGGGGCCGCGTTTCGCGGCGGCGTCCGTCGTGGGCAGCATGGTGGGCGCCGGCGCGGGCTTGGCGGGCTTTTGGGCCGCCGACTTGGGAGGCGCGGGCACAGGCGTGCGCTGCCGGCCCGCGGGTTTCTTCTTTGGCTTGGACGTGACGAAGGATGCGATGATGATCACGATCAGCAGGCTGAGCAGTCCATCCAAGGTTGATCACCTCCTGGGATCAGGTCGTGGGAGCTCACTTGCGCGGCTCCTGCACAACGCTGCTGCTCTGGGGCGCGGAGGCCTTCGCGATGGATTCGCGCATATCGGTGTCCGCGATGGTGTTCTTCATCTTGTAGTAGTCCAGCACGCCGAGCTTGCCGTCGCGCAGGGCGGCCGCCATGGCCTTCGGCACCTCGGCCTCGGCCTCGACCACCTTCGCGCGCATCTCCTGCACGCTGGCCTTCATCTCCTGCTCGTGGGCGACAGCCATCGCGCGGCGCTCCTCGGCCTTGGCCTGGGCGATGCGGCGGTCGGCTTCCGCCTGGTCCATCAGCAGCTGGGCGCCGACGTTGCGGCCGACGTCCACATCCGCGATGTCGATGGAGAGGATTTCAAACGCGGTGCCGGCGTCCAGGCCCTTGCTCAGCACGGTGCGGCTGATGGAATCGGGGTTCTCCAGCACCTGCTTGTGGGTCTCGGCGGAGCCGACGGTGGTGACGATGCCCTCGCCGACACGGGCGATGACGGTCTCCTCACCCGCGCCGCCGACCAGGCGCTCAATGTTGGTGCGCACGGTCACGCGGGCCTTGGCGCGCAGCTCGATGCCGTCCTTGGCGATGGCCGCGACCACGGGGGTCTCAATGACCTTGGGGGTAACGCTCATCTGCACGGCCTCGAACACATCGCGGCCGGCCAGGTCGATGGCGCAGGCCTTCTCGAAGGCGATCGGGATGTTGGCGCGCTGGG
Organism: uncultured Clostridia bacterium; assembly: GCA_946543085.1. GTDB lineage: Bacteria > Bacillota > Clostridia > Christensenellales > Aristaeellaceae > RUG11272. The sequence continues at coordinate 21,014 of CAMNLM010000024.1, forward strand.
CGGCGATCAGGGCGTTGATGACCTTGTCCACGTTGCCGCCCGCGAGGAAGTGGGTTTCAAGCTGGGTGATGTTGAGATCCAGGCCGGCCTTGGTCGCCTTGATCAGCGGATAGACCAGACGCTCGGGCTTGATGCGCCGCACGCGCATGCCGATCAGGGAGCCGAAGGAGATGTGGACGCCGCTGGCGAGCGCGCGAATCCACATGCCGAACGGGATGAAGTGGAACAGCACCATCACGAAGATGAGCAGCACCACGCCGACGACGACGGTCCAGAAGAGACGGAAATCTGGCATCAGAATAACCTCCTATCCATATCAAAAGAGTTCGTTCGGTACGCTTGCCGATGGATCACACCGGCTTGACGACAACCCTGCTGCCGTCCACGCGGACGATCTTCACCTTCACGCCGGGGTTGATGAAGTCTCCGTCGGAGAGCACGTTGAGCTTCACACCGTCAAATTCCGCCATGCCGGTCGGGCGCAGGATGGTGGACGTCACGCCTTCCTTGCCCAGGAAGACCTGCATGTCCTCCGAGGAACGGTAACCGGCCTCGTCGCTCTCGGTGTCGCGCAGGATCATTTTGCTCCGGCTGAGCCGGCCCTTGGCGGCGCTCCGCAGGGACAGGGCGATGGCGACGGCCACCACGCTCAGGCACACCAGCATCATCACGACAGCCGCCAGCGCGCCGTGCCGGATATACGTCATCACCACGGCCACCAGCTCCAGCGCGATCCCGCTGAAGCCCGCGATGCCGAAGCCGGGCATGAACGCTTCCACCACCAGCAGTCCGATGCCGATGATCAGGCTGAGAATGATGGGCAGGTTCTGCAAAATCAGATTCCCCATGGTTTCACCTCGCTTTCTGAGGGGGTGACCACAGTATACCATGGGCTTCCCCTTCGCGCCATAGGCTGTGACTCAAAGATACGCTTTCGCGACTGAATTGTCAGGGAATCGCGGGCTGCCCGGCCCAGTCCGGCCGGGAACGTTTTTCACGGGGGGATTCTCCCGGAGCCTTCTGCGCAGGATGTTCCCGCGGAGGACTGACTCCGCGTTTTCCCCGACATCCCCGATATCCAAAAGCCAGCACAGTCTCGCGGCTGTGCTGGCTGAATACCCTCAGGCCAAGGATCAGTCCTTGTTCATGATGGTCTTCTCGGTCTCCTTGTCGAAGAAGTGCAGGTGGTTCACGTCGAAGGCAACCTTCACGGTGTCGCCGGCGCGGCTGGTGGTGCGGGGATCAACGCGGGCAATGATGTTGCCCTCCTTGCCGACGGAGGTCATGTACAGGTAGGTCTCGGAGCCCATCTGCTCGGTCACTTCCACGCCCATCTCCACGGTGGCGGTGGGGAAGGTCTTCAGGGCCAGGTCGCCGTCGGAGATGTTCTCGGGACGGATGCCCATCACGACTTCCTTGCCAATGTAGCTCTCATCCACGAAGCGGGAGATCTTGTCGTTCGGCACGACGATCTTGCTGTTGCCCCAGACGGCCACGACGTCCTGGCCTTCCTTCTTCAGGGTGACGTTGAAGAAGTTCATCTGGGGGCTGCCGATGAAGCCGGCGACGAATTCGTTGCAGGGATAGTCATACAGGTTCTGGGGCGTATCCACCTGCTGCACGATGCCGTCCTTCATCACCACGATGCGGCTGGCCATGGTCATGGCCTCGGTCTGGTCGTGGGTAACATAGATGAAGGTGGTCTGCAGGCGCTGATGCAGCTTGGTGATCTCGGTGCGCATGGCTACGCGCAGCTTGGCGTCCAGGTTGGACAGAGGCTCGTCGAACAGGAAGACCTTGGGCTCACGGACGATGGCACGGCCCAGAGCAACGCGCTGACGCTGACCGCCGGAAAGAGCCTTGGGCTTGCGGTTGAGCAGATGGGCGATGTCCAGGATCTTGGCGGCCTCTTCCACGCGGCGCTTGATCTCGTCCTTGGGGGTCTTGCGGAGCTTCAGACCGAAGGCCATGTTGTCAAACACGGTCATATGGGGATACAGAGCGTAGTTCTGGAACACCATGGCGATGTCGCGGTCCTTGGGGGCCACGTCGTTGACCAGACGGTCGCCGATGTACAGCTCGCCCTCGGAGATTTCTTCCAGACCGGCGACCATGCGCAGGGTGGTGGACTTGCCGCAGCCGGAGGGGCCGACCAGCACGATGAATTCCTTGTCGGCGATATCGAGGTTGCAATCGGTGACGGCCTGAACGCCGCCGGCGTAGATCTTGTAAATGTGCTTCAGGGTTACGCTGGACATAAGGTGTTCCTCCTTCGTTGTGTTCAGGCGTTTTGCGCCTGATGTTGCTGTCCTTATGATAACAAAAAACCGCCAGATTGGCTATTGGCGGTTTGGACAAAGCTTTTGCGCCCCGCTTGTGCATTGTGACGGAAAACAGGAGCGGCCCCTCGGCCCTATCCCTGACGCTGCGCCACGAAGCATTCCGGCGCGCCGGGACCGGCGTTGAGGAAGCGCTGGTGCAGCACGTTGTAGTCCTGCGGGCGGAGCGCGGCGAAGAGCCCCGGCAGGGCGCTGCGCTCCTCGTCCCCGGCCGCGTGGCCCGGGTAGGCGCAGACGGTCAGCACGCCGCCCGGCAGGAGCAGGGAGAGCGCCGCTTCGACGGCCCGCCTGGTCGTGTCCCAGTGGGTGGTGATGGTTTTGTCGCCGCCGGGCAGCCAGCCGAGGTTGAACACGATGAGCCGCACAGGCTCCCGCACGATCTCCGCCATGCGCTCGTGGCCGAGGACATGCAGCTCGCAGCGGCCGATCAGCCCGGCTTCGGTGAGCCTCGCGCGGCTGCGCTCCACGGCCTCGGCCTGCACGTCCATGCCGATCAGACGGCCCTCCGGCCCGACGAGCTCCGCCAGGCGGCAGGCGTCGTGCCCGTTGCCGAGGGTCGCGTCCACCACGGTGTCGCCGGGGCGGAGCACCCGCGCGTGCACCTCCGCCGCCAGGAAGCGCGCGGAGCGCAGCTCGTAGGGCGTTTCGGAAAAGGCCATGCTCACAGCTCCTTCAGGCGGCGGATCTCCGCGTCGGTGAGCTTGCGCCACTGGCCGCGCGGCAGATCCCCCAGGGCGATCGGCCCAAAACCCACCCGGCGCAGGGCGACGACCTCATGGCCGATGCGCTCGAACATGCGGCGCACCTGGCGGTTGCGCCCCTCGTGAATCGTGACCAGCACCACCGAGTCGAAGGCCTCGCGGCGGATCAGGCGCACCTCGGCCGGGGAGGTCAGGCGGCCGTCGTCCAGCGTGACGCCGGCGCGCAGGCGGCGCAGCTCTTCCTCGGTCACCTGGTTGGAGACCTTGCAGAGATAGATCTTGGGCACCTCGTGGCTCGGGTGGAGCAGGCGCTGCATCAGGTCGCCGTCGTTGGTCAGCAGCAGCAGGCCCTCGCTGTCGAAGTCGAGCCGCCCGACCGGGAAAAGGCGCACCGGGTAGTCGCGAAACTTGTCCATCACGGTGTCGCGGCCCTCGGGGTCGGAGACGGTGGTCACCTCGCCCAGGGGCTTGTAGTAGGCGAGGTAGTGCTTGTCGGTCTCCGGGCGGATGGGCTTGCCGTCGACGGTGACGCGGTCGCGGGTCTCGTCGACCTGGGTGCCCATCTCCGTGACGACCTGGCCATTGACGGCGACGCGGCCCTCGGCGATGAGCTTCTCCGACGCGCGGCGCGAGGCGACCCCGCTGGAGGCCATGTATTTCTGAAGACGCATGGTTCTTTCCTTTCCTTTGTCAAACTATCATTACCAATATAAAGAAATGCATGCGAAGGGGTGGAGGGGGCTCGGAGCGCCCGGAAAACGCCATGTTATGGCGTTTTCAGCGGAGAGCGGGCGGCAGCCCCGGACCGATCGCAAAGCCCCCTCCCCGCACCCGCAGGCGCGGAACCCCTGCAATAACACGAAATACCTATTTCGCATCAATCACACAATAGAAATGCATCAGACAGGTGCGGTTGAGCAGCGGCTTGCGCCTCTCCTCCTCACTCATGGCGCAGGCCATGCGGTCGAGGCCCTGCACGGTGAAGCCGCAGTGCTCCAGGAACTGGCACATCACGGGATGATCGTCGCGCACGGCGGCGTGCAGGCCGTAGAGCCCGTGCTTCACGGCGAAGGACTGGCACGCGCCGAGCATAGCCTGCCCGACGCCGCTGCGGCGAACGGAGGCGTCCACGCGGATGTCGAGGATGTCCAGCCAGCCGCGTTCGGTCACCTCGGCGATGGCCGCGCCGACAAAGCGCTCGTCCAGGAACGCGCCGAGCATCGTCCACCTGCCGCGGGGAAGCAGCAGGGCGTCCGTCGCGCGCTCGTCCGAGGGAAAGACGCGCCAGGTCGCGCTGGGCGCGGGCGTATAGGCGAGCGAAAAGCCTGTGCGGGCGATGCGCACGGTGACCGCCTCTCCGCACAGCACCTGATCCGCAAGCGGGCGGATGGCGGGATCGTTGGCTTCCATGGGCCGGACGATGAGCATGCTTATCCCTTCTCCCTCCGGGTTCAGCGGTGATCCTTTATCTCCAGCGCACGCGCTCGGTCTCGGGCACGGCGCGCAGCAGCCTGCTCTTCGCGTTGACCGCGGTGGCGTACGCGGCCATCTGCATCATCTCGATGTCGCCCGGGGAGTCGCCGTAGCAGCGCAGGCTCTCGCGGTGGATGATGTAGTCGTGGGCGCGGGTGTATTCGAGGAAGGCGGCGTACTTTTCGAGCCCTCTGCAGTTGGCTTCGATGGCGCCGGTGTAGCGCCCGTCCGCCACCTCGCAGCGGGTGGCGAGCACCGCGTCGCAGGGCAGGAACTCCGGCAGCACCCGCATGTAGACATCCGCCGAGGCGGAGATGACGACGATGCGGTAGCCTTCGGCGCGCAGGCGGTCGATCTCCTTCAGGCCAGCCCGGAAAAAGCGGGGCACGAGCGCCTGCCGGAAGAAGCGCCGGGCGAGCTCATCCATCTCGGCGACGGTGCGGCCCGCGATGAAGGAGAGGCTCTGCTCCTTGGCGGAGACGACCAGCGAGGGCCGCACGGCCTGGCGCAGCCATCCGCCCGCCGCCTTCAGCCATTGGCCGCGCGGCGCGACGCCCTCCGCGATGCAGAAGCGCAGGTAGGGCACGATGGAGTCCCCGCGGCAGAGCGTTCCGTCGAAATCGAAGAGCGCAAATCGCGTTTCAGCCAGAGGAATCAGCCCCTTTCCCGGTTCTTCTGTTCAGCATTATAGCAAAGGCGGCAGGGGAATGCAATTGATGACGCGGCGGATTTTCATAGAAGAGCACATAAGAAAGGGAAAAGAAAAGGCCGGGCAGCGCGGACTGCCGGCGATTTCTCCTTAAAAGAAATGTGCTTCTCAGACGCCCAGCGCTTCCGCCCATTCGGGCTCCCGGAAGCCGACGAGCACCCGGCTGTCCAGGATGAGGAGCGGACGCTTGACGAGCATGCCGTCGGTGGCGAGCAGCGCGATGGCCTCGTCCTCGCCCATGGACTGCAGACGGTCCCTGAGGCCGAGCTCGCGGTAGAGCTGGCCGCTGGTGTTGAAGAAGCGGCGAACGGGCAGACCGCTTGCGCGGAGCCACGCGCGCAGCTCGTCGGCGGTCGGACGCTCTTCCTTAATGGGACGGCGCACATAGGAGACGCCGTGCGCCTGGAGCCAGGCTTCGGCCTTTTTGCAGGTGGAGCAACGGTCGTAACAGATGAAGGCGGCTTGCATGATGAACCTCCCGGCGCCGCGGTGAATGATGGCTGCCAAGGGCGGTCCGCGGCGCTGAAGCAAGATATTCGCTGCCGGATCGGCAAATCCTTCCGCGGATGGCGGGGCGGCTTCGCTCACGATTCCCCGCTCATCATTGAGGGACAGATGAAAGATGATGAAAGCAGCACGAACAATCAAAGGAAGAAACAGGTAAAGAGAAGCGCCTGCTAAAAGAAAAGACGAACGAGAAGAATGACCAAACAGTCATTGTTCGCCATTTCAAAATTTCAAAAAAATATTTGTAAAACGGGCGTTTTTCCGCTTGACAGACCGAAAAAAACGTGGTATCTTACACAAGCCGTCGCGAGAAACGATGGCGTGTGAACCTTGAAAACGATACAGGGAAACCGAAACGCAAGAAAGAAAAGACAGCAGA
>CAMNLM010000025.1 GCA_946543085.1 uncultured Clostridia bacterium
CGATGCGCGCGCGCACGTAGCCCTGCTTCTGCATGTCCTCCAGCAGCTTCACGTATTCGCCCTTGCGCCCGCGCACCACGGGCGATAGGATCATCAGCCGCGTGCGCTCCGGCAGCGACAGGATCTGGTCGACGATCTGGTCGACGGTCTGCTGGCGGATCAGCTTGCCGCAGTTGGGGCAGTGGGGCGTGCCGATGCGGGCGTACATCAGGCGCAGGTAGTCGTGAATCTCCGTCACCGTGCCCACGGTGGAGCGGGGGTTGCGGCTGGTGGTCTTCTGGTCGATGGAGATGGCGGGGCTCAGGCCCTCGATGCTGTCCACGTCCGGCTTTTCCATCTGCCCCAAAAACTGCCGGGCGTAGCTGGAGAGGCTTTCGACATAGCGCCGCTGGCCCTCGGCATAGATCGTGTCGAAGGCGAGGGAGCTCTTGCCGGAGCCGGACAGGCCGGTGATGACCACCATCTTGTCCCGGGGGATGCTCAGGCTCACGTTGCGCAGGTTGTGGGCCCGCGCGCCGCGGATAATCAGCTCTTCCTTCATGGGTATGGGTATCCTTCCTTATATGCAAATCTTGTCCCGTTTCATTCCGGACAGGCTGGAACGGCCTGCGGTGCGCTCCTGTCATTCCGCAGGATGGTACCGCATGCGCTGAACGCCGCGAAGCGCCGAAGCGCATGGTCGAGGGCCGTCCGGAGCGCCTGTGTCTCCCGCACGCCGTCCTCATACCAGACGCGCCGGACATCCAGCTCGCCGCGCCGCGCGTCGGTGACCATCTCGATGCGTCCGACAAAGCGCTCGCCCCAGAGGATCGGCAGCACATAGGCGCCGTACTTTCTTTTGGCGGGCGGCGTATAGATCTCCCAGGAATAGCGGAAGTCCCAGAGCGCTTCGATCAGCTTCCGATCCCAGAGCAAAGGGTCGAGCGGCGCGAGGAATTCCATCCGCCTGCGCGTGTCCGCCGTGCCCTCGCACACCGCGTCGAGCAGCGGTTCGTCCTCCGCGGGAAAGCAGAGCGGATACCGGATGCCGACCACGCGGATCTCGCGGATGATGCCCGCCTCCAGCAGACGGCGGAAAGCCTCCTCCCGCTGCGCGCTGTCCATGTCGATGCCGAGAAAGGCATCCGACCGGCGGTTCCACAACAGACCCACCGCGCCGATGCGCCGGCGCACGCGCCAGCAGCGCCAGGCCTGTTCGTCCGCAAAGGGGTTTTCCTGCTCCAGAACGGCCGGATCGATATGGCGCTCGGCGAGGTCGTAGAACTTGCGGGTTCCGTTCTTGTGGTGAATGACGAGGGTCCCGTCGGTGTAGAGCTGCTCCAGCACGGCCCGCGCGGCGCGGGTCTTGCCCTCCCAGCTGCCGCTCCAGTGCATGGAGGAGTGCCAGGAAATGCTGCCATCGACCGGCAGCGTGTCGCTGCTGACAGGGCCGTTTTCGCGGATCCAGGCGAGGGCCTGCGTCTCCAGCTCCGCAAGCTTCGGGAATGTGGCGCCAAGCGCTTTGCTGCGCTCGCGGTAAGGCGCGAAGCACGGCCAGTCCTCGACAGGAATGATGGCGAGTTCCTTGTCCGCGTAGTCGAAGAGCGCGCGGTCCCGGTAGAGCAGGCTGTGCAGGGTGTCCTTCCGGAAGCGGCGGACGCGCGCCTGCAGGGTCAGCTCCGCGTTCCTGCCGCACAGATCCACCGGGTCAAACTGGAGACACCCGGCCTGGCGCACGTAGGCAAGCGCCCCGGCGGCCCCCTCAAAGCGGCGGCTCCCCATCAGGCCCTGCCTGCAGAGCAGAAAGCGCCGCGCCTCGCTGACCGTGATCTCACGCATCGTCTTCCCCATCTTTCCGCGCCGGATGATGCTCTCGCTGTGTTCGCGTTTTAGGCGAACACTTCAAGTGTAACACAGGCATCTCCCCCGCGCAAGGGGAACAGATGAATTTTGTTGCGGATGAACCCGGACGTGAAAAGAAAAAATGGACAGCCAAAGATTTACAATTGTGATATCCGGAGATCGGCACAGGCGTTCAGAATCACCGGACGGATAAAATGCTTCAACTCTTTGATGAAAATGCGTGGAATATGCGGCAGAAGCGGCTCATTCTGCCTGTTTTTCAAACATCTGTTCGCGCACCCGGACACATTTGGCCTGCAGAAACAGCTGTTCCGCACCGCGTCACGGGTCATCCTCCATGAGATTACAGGAAAAAGATAGTCGATTACCACGAAATCTTACTCTTTTTGTTCACAGAAAATACATAATCCCCCTTGCAATTATGAGGAAAAGTGCTATAATAGCCCCTGAAGTGGGTGAAGACCCTCTTCTAAGCAATGTTTTCTTCACACCTGGCAGCTGAAGAGGCGAGGATCAGGTCGTGTTGAAAAAAAAAGAAAGGAAGTAGATCCCCATGAAGAAGGTAATGTCCCTGATCCTGGCCGCTATGATGGTTCTGTCTGCTGTGGCCGCTCTGGCTGACGCCACCCCCAGCATCACCGTGGACGATCTGACCACTCCCGTGAAGGTTGATCTGGTCAAGGAAGCCCAGAATGCTCATGACGCTTTTGCTCCCGGTCTGCCTGAGGGCAGCGACGAGACCGCTGACGAAAACGGCGATGTCTATACCGTTGAAGCCAATGCCGATCCCGAGGCTGTTGTCAATGCGCTGACCGATGAGACCAAGAATGCCATCGCTGAGGTGCTGGGCACCGAGAACGCCGTTGTGAACGAAGTGTTCAACATCAACATGGCTGAGGCTCAGGAAGTCGTCGTCAAGATCAAGGTTGCCTCTGTGTACGAGGAAGGCACCAAGCTGGCCATCGCCCTGGTTGTGGGCGAGGAGCAGTTCGTCTTCGAGGGCACCGTGGACGCTGAGGGCTATGTGACCTTCACCATCCCCATGGAAGTGGCCGAGAAGATCGTTGCGAACAATGGCGCGACCGTCGTGATCGCGAACGCCCAGTAATTCGCACAGACTTAACGCAAACAGGGCGGTCTCTTCGGAGGCCGCCTTTTTTTGCGCGCGACGCGCATGAATTCATCCGCAAAAACAGGAGTTTCGGCCTGACCGCAGAATAATAAATAGTTATGGAACCGCGGTTCCGGCTATCGGTCACCCCAACAAGTCTTCAGGAGATCAGCCATGATTCAGCGTTATTCCTACGGAAAGCCCTATGATACCGGCGCTGTGGTGCGCCCCGTGCGCGCGCAGGACGGTGCGCTTCCGTATTTCTCGGTGAGCCAGCGCGGCGACGCCATGACCTACAGCCTCACTCTGCACCCCGACGAGATGATCTTCGGTCTGGGCGAGCAGACGGGAAGCATCAACCGCCGCGGACAGTTCCTGCGCAGCTGGAACACGGACCAGTCCTCGCACACCGAGGATCAGCCGAGCCTCTACGCCTCCCACAATCTGCTGCTGTTCACCTCGCCCGAGCGTCTCTTCGGCGTCTATTTTGACGATCCCGGCGAGATGACCTTCGACCTGGGCTGGACGGACGGCGACCGCGTCGCCATCACGTCGGTGGGCGGCAACCTGAACGTCTACATTCTCACGGCGGAGACGCTGACCGCCATCTGCCGCGAGTTCCGCGGCCTCACCGGGCGCAGCTACATGGCCCCGAAGTGGGCCTTCGGCTACCTGCAGAGCCGCTGGGGCTATGCCAGCGATGAGGACGCGCGTTCGGTCGCCCGCGAGCACCGCAAGCGCGGCATCCCGCTGGACGGCATCTGCCTGGACATCGACTACATGGACGGCTTCCGCGATTTCACCTGGAACCGCGAGCTGCTGTCCGATCTCTCCGGGCTCTCCGCGGACCTGAAGGCCGATCACATCCAGCTGATCCCGATCATGGACGCGGCGATCAAGGAGGACCCGGACAGTCCCGTCTACACCGAGGGCCACGAGAAGGGCTGCTTCTGCCAGCGCAAGGACGGCCGCGACTTCATCGGCGCGGTCTGGCCGGGGCGCTGCGTACTGCCGGACTTCCTGAACAGCGAGGCGCGCCGCTGGTTCGGCGAGCAGTACCGCCCGCTGCTGGACGCCGGCATCGAGGCCTTCTGGAACGACATGAACGAGCCGGCCCTCTTCTATTCCGAGGAGGGGCTGAAGCACGCCTGGGAGACCGCGGACGCCCTGCGCGGCGACAACCCCTCGGCCATGGAATACTTCCGGCTGCGCGGGGTCTTCGACGACGCGAACAGCCTCATGGAGGATTACCGCCACTTCTACCACCGCATGGACGGCGCGGAGGGCGAGCGCGTGCGCCATGACCGCGTGCACAACCTCTACGGCGCGATGATGACCCTCGCCACGGCGGACGCCCTGCGCCAGTACGACCCGTCCCGCCGCCACCTGCTGTTTTCGCGGTCGTCCTTCATCGGCGCGCACCGCTACGGCGGCGTGTGGCAGGGCGACAACTACTCCTGGTGGAGCCACATCCTGCTGGAGCTGCATGAGCTGGCCTCGCTGAACATGTGCGGCTTCCTCTACTGCGGCGCGGACATCGGCGGCTTTGGCAAGAACACCCAGCCGGAGCTGCTGCTGCGGTGGCTGCAGCTGGGCGTATTCACCCCGCTGATGCGCAACCATTCCGCCCAGCACACGCGCGACCAGGAGATCTACCGCTTCGCCAACTGGCAGGACATGCGCGCGATCCTCACCGTGCGCTACGCCCTGATCCCCTATCTCTACAGCGAATACATGAAGGCCGTCCTGAACGACGGCATGCTCTTCCGCCCCCTGGCCTTCGACTATCCGCAGGACGAGGATGCCTGCCGCACGGAGGACCAGCTGATGTGGGGCGACGACTGCATGATCGCCCCGGTCTACACGCCCAACGCCCGCGGCCGGCACGTCTACCTGCCGGAGGACATGGCGCTGATCCGCTTCCGCTCGGCGGAGGACTTCGACGTGGTGAGCCTGCGCAAGGGCCACCGCTGGGTCGAGCTGAAGGCCAACGAGATGGCGCTGTTCATCCGCCGCGGCCACGCGATCCCGATCGCCGCCAAGTCCGCGGAGTGGGTCGACGCGATCGACACCCGCGAGCTGCGCCTGCTCGGCTGGCTCGACAAGGACACGAGCATTTCCCTCTACGAGGACGACGGCCTCACCCCGTCCCCCAAGCTGGACGCCGGCCTGCGCGAAATCCAGATCTGGGCCAAGGGCAAGCGCGCCGAGGCCATCTCCCGCGGCATTCCCGTGGAGGCGGGGGATGTGCTGATCGGGGGATAAAAAAGAAACACCCCTTCCCCGCCCTGTCCGTTCCGAATCTTTTTACCTGACTGCAAACAAAAGGAGATCAGCCTATGCCCTGCACAACCCTTCTCGTCGGCAGGAAAGCCAGCTATGACGGCTCCACTCTCATGGCCCGGAACGAGGATTCCGGCGCGGGCCAGTTCACCCCGAAGAAATTCATCGTGGTGCGGCCGGAGGATCAGCCGCGGCACTACAAGTCCGTCCTCTCCAAGGTCGAGATCGACCTGCCGGATAACCCCATGCGCTATACCGCCGTGCCCAACGCCCTGCCGGACGAGGGCATCTGGGGCGAGGCTGGCATCAACGAGGCCAACGTCGCCATGAGCGAGACCGAGACCATCACCAGCAACGCCCGCGTGCTGGGCGCTGATCCGCTGGTCCGGGGCGGCATCGGCGAGGAGGATCTGCTGACCCTCGTCCTGCCCTACATCCGCAGCGCGCGCGAGGGCGTCCTCCGCCTGGGCGGCCTGTTGGAACAGTACGGCACCTATGAGATGAACGGCATCGGCTTCCAGGACGCGGACGAGATCGGGTGGCTGGAGACCATCGGCGGCCACCACTGGATCGCCAAGCGCGTGCCGGACGACAGCTATGTCGTGATGCCGAACCAGCAGGGCATCGACTGGTTTGATCTCGCGGACGCCTTCGGCGAGCGGCGCGAACACCTCTGCTCCGCCGACCTGATCGACTTCATCGCGGACAACCACCTCGACCTGATGATGGACGGGGCGGAGGACAAAGAGGCCCTGCGCAAGGTGACGGACTTTGACGCCCGCGCGGCCTTCGGCTCCCACGACGACGCCGACCACGCCTACAACACCGCCCGCGCCTGGTATATGGGGCGCACGCTGAACCCGCGCACCTACGTCTGGGACGGGCCGGACGCCGACTTCCGCCCGGATTCCAACGACATCCCGTGGAGCTTTGTGCCGGAGAACAGGATCACCGTGGAGGATGTGAAGTACGTCCTCTCCGCCCACTACCAGGGGACGCCCTTCGATCCCTACAGCCGCTTCGGCGACCCGGCGGATCACGGCCGCTACCGCTCCATCGGCATCAACCGCAACAACTTCGTCGCGGTGACCCAGATCCGCCCCTATCTGCCCGAGGCCTTCCGCTGCCTGCAGTGGATCGCCATGGGCTCCAACGTCTTCAACGAGCTGATCCCGTTCTACGCCAACGTGAACGGCACCCCCGCCTACCTCCGCGACACCGGCGCGGTGCCGACCACGGAGAATTTCTACTGGGCCAACCGGATCATCGCCGCGATGGCAGACCCCCACTTCTGGGCCACGGCCTCTCCCATCGAGCGCTACCAGAAGGCCGTGCAGGCCAAGGGGCACGAGCTGGTGAACGCCTTTGACCGCGAAGCGCCCGCGCACGCAGACGATCTGCCCGCCTTCCTGGAGGCCTGCAACCAGAAGCTGGCCGACATGGCGAAGGAGCAGACCGATTCCCTGCTGGGCAAAGTGCTCTACGAGGCGAGTATGAAGATGAAGAACGGCTTCGCGCGGTCGGACGCGTGAGCGTCTGCCGGGTTCTTTTCCCCCCTCCCCACCGTCGGGAGGGGTTTTCTATTGAAAAAAGGAGACGCTTCTTCTCAGAAGCGTCCCTGTGGCTGCAAACGGGTGCTTACGGCTGCTCCATGTGCGGGATGCCGTGGGCGTCGGCGAACTGCGCGGCGTAGCTGCCATCCGGGCAGATGAACACCACACGCGCGCCGCTGAAGGCATCATCCGCGATGCTCGTCACGCGGTCGGTCAGCACGAGGTTGAAGCCCTGGGTCATCCCGGCGAAGGCTTCCTCCTCGATGCGGGTGAGGTCGGCTGGGAGCACGAAGGTCAGGCCCATCGGCGTCACGATGACGGTATAGCGGATGTTGTTCGCCACGCAGTACGCCATGGCGGCGCTGTCCTGGTCGCAGGAGACGGTGACCTTCGCCGCGTCCTGCAGGATGTTGTCGCCGATCTCGGTGACGGAGACGGGCAGGGTGAGGGCGGTCAGCGCCGTGCACTTGCGGAAGGCGTTCGCGCCGATGCTCGTCACGGTCGCGGGCACGTCGAGGGTCTCCAGGCTGGAGCAGCCGGAGAAGCAATAGCTGCCGATGGCGGTCAGGCCGTTGGAGAGGCTGACCTGCGCGAGGTCGGCACAGCCGCGGAAGGCGTAGTTGCCCAGCTCCTCCACCCCGTCCGGCACGGTGACGGCCAGCAGCCGTCCGCAGTTGGAGAAGGCGTAGGTGCCGATGGCGGTCAGGCTGTCCGGCAGCTCGATGTTCATCAGGGCGGAGCAGTTGGAGAAGGCGGACGCGCCGATGGACGCGAGGCCGTCCGGCAGGGCGACGGAGGTGAGCCGCGCGCAGCCCGCGAAGGTGGACGCGCCAAGGCTCGTGAGATGGGCGGGGAGGGTGACGGTCTGCAGGGACGCGCAGCCGGAGAAGAGGCTCTCGCCCGCCTCGGTCACGCTGTCCGGCAGGGAGGCGGCAGTCAATCTCTTGCAACCAAGAAATGCTCCTGTGCCGACGCTGCGGACACTCGCAGGCAGGGCGATGGCATTCATGGCAGAGCAGTTGCAGAAAGCATAATCACCAATGTCTATAAGACTATTAGGGAGCGTAACACTATTCAGTGAAACACAGTCTCGGAAGGCGTTGTTGCCGATGGAAGTTACACCTTCATCAATAACAGCAGAGGTTATGGACGTGCCCCAGGGTGGGGTATCGTCACAATCTGTCATGGCTCCATTGCCAGTGATGGTTAGAGCATTATCACGCAGCGTCCAAACAAGATCCGGACCAAATGGGTGAACAATGGAGATATTAGGCGGGAATGCATCGTTAGCAATGTCTATTAATTCCCCAGAAAGGACTATGGTCGTGAGATTTGTGCCTCTGAAAGCGCATGAACCAACGTGAGTGACACTGTCCGGGATGGTTATGGTGGTTAAGCCGCTATAGCCATCAAATGCATAATCTCCAATTGCGGTAACAAAGTCAGGGATTGTTACAGTCACAAGATCCGTTGGTGTAGACACTCCAGTGGAATCAGTCGGTCCTCGAGTTAGCTGTATACCTGAAATGTCGTCATTTGCATACAGATATTTAAACGCTGAGTCATACTCCACAAGCCAGAAAGAAAGGTCAGCTTTGCTTAATGTTTTTGCAGTTTCACTCCCCAGGGTAGCGTAGCATTTTGCAGGACAATCAATGAATGCAGCATAGCCTATACTGGTTATATTGTTTGGGAGGGTTATGCTGATTAAGCTGCTGCAGTCAGAGAAAGCATAGCTGCCAATGCTGGTTACACCGTCCGGAATCATGATGCTGGTCAAACCACTGCAGTCAGAGAAAGCAGAGCCACCAATGCTAGTAACGCTGTCCGGGATCGTGATGCTGGTCAAACCACTGCAGTCAGAGAAAACATAGTCGCCAATGCTGGTTACACCGTCCGGGATCGTGATGCTGGTCAAACTACTGCAGTTATAGAAGGCGTAGTCGCCAATGCTGGTAACGCAACCTGGAATGGTAACACTCGTTAATCCGGTATAGTCAGCGAATGCGCAATTTCCAATTTCGGTAACAAAGTCAGGGATGATAACAGTCGCTATGTCCGTTGGTGTAGACACTGCCGAAGTCTCCGTTGGCCCTTGGGTTAGCTGTATCCCTGCGATCTGGTCATTTATGTACACATATTGGAAAGCCATGTCGTATTCTGGAATCCAGAAAGAAATTTCCTTTTTGCTCAGTGTTTTTGCAGTCTCACTGTCCAAGGAGGTGTAGCATTTTGCAGGACAAGCGCTGAATGCATTGTCGCCTATACTGGTTATACCATCCGGAAGCCTTATGCTATCCAAGCTCAGGTTCTCGCTGAAAGCATAGTCGCCAATACTGGTAATGCCATTTGGCAGAGTTACACTATTCAGACAAGCACACTCGGAGAAAACGCCGTTTTCTATAATGGTCACACCATCCGGAACAATGATGCTGGATAAGCCACTGCTGCGGAAAGCATCTGCACCTATACGAGTCACGCTTTCAGGGATGTTGATACTTGATAAGCTCCAACAGTCACAGAAAGTATCCTCGCTAATACTGGTGACTCCGTTCGGAATTGTCACACTGGTCAATCCAATACAGCCAATAAAAGCTCCATTACTAATGTTTGTCACGCTGTTTGGAATATCAATGTTTGTTAAACACCAGCAGTCATAGAAAGCATCTTTGTCAATGCTGACGATACTGTCTGACAGAACTACTTCGCTTAAACTGATACAACCAGAGAAAGCACATTCGCCAATACTGGTTACACCTTCTTCGATGATTGCTTTTGTGATCTCTGCCCCCCACGGCGCATTTGTTGTGTTTACATAACGATCTTTGACAGGTATTAAAGTGGCCTCGAAACCCGCCATCTCCCCTTCACCGCTGATGGTGAGTATTCCATCTTCATCCACCATCCAAGTCAAGTTATTTCCATCTGCTCCGCAAAAGCCGGTCTGGATATTTCGCTTTGAATGATAGGCAATGCTGTTAGCAACACAGTACTCCAAGGCGGCGCTGCGCTCATAGCAGAAGACAGTGACATTTGTGGCGTCCTTGAGGATATTGTCGCCGATCTCGGTGACGGAGGCGGGCAGGGTGAGGGCGGTCAGCGCGGCGCACTTGCGGAAAGCGTTCGCGCCGATGCTCGTCACGGTCGCGGGCACGTCGAGGGTCTCCAGGCTGGAGCAGCCGGAGAAGCAATAGCTGCCGATGGCGGTCAGGCCGTTGGAGAGGCTGACCTGCGCGAGGTCGGCGCAGCCGCGGAAGGCGTAGTTGCCTAGCTCCTCCACCCCCTCCGGCACGGTGACAGCCAGCAGCCGCCCGCAGTTGGAGAAGGCGTAGGTGCCGATCCCGCTCAGGCTGTCCGGCAGCTCGATGTTCATCAGGGAGGAGCAATTGGAGAAGGTGGACGCGCCGAGGCTCGTGAGATGGGCGGGGAGGGTGACGGTCTGCAGGGACGCGCAGCCGGAGAAGAGGCTCTCGCCCGCCTCGGTCACGCTGTCCGGCAGAGTGGCGGCGGTGAGCGACGTGCAGCTGGCGAAGGCGGACGCGCCCAGGCGCTCCAGGCCCTCGCGCAGGGTGAGGGCGGTCAGCCCCTTGCAGCCGAGGAACGCGCCCGCGCCCACGCCGAGGACACTCTCCGGCAGGTCGAGGGCGGTCATGGCGGAGCAGTTGTAGAAGGCGTAATTGCCGACGCTGACGAGGGAAGCAGGGAAGTCCACGCTGCCCAGCGCCGAACACTTGTAGAAAGCGTAGTCACCGATAGTCTTGAGGGTCTGCGGCAGGGTGACGCTGGCGAGGGACGCGCAGTTGAGGAAGGCGTTCTTGCCGATGGAGGTCACGCCCTCGCCGATGACGGCGGAGCGGATGCCCGTGCCCCAGGGCGGGGTGCCCGCGTAGTCCAGCATGGCCCCGGTGCCGGTGATGGTCAGGGCGTTGGCGGTGACCGACCACTGGAGGTTCAGGCCGCAGGTCTGGACGCGGGAAATGTTGGGCGGGAAGGCGTCGTCGGCGATGTTGGTCAGGCCTTCGGGGAGGGCGATGGTGGTGAGATTCGTTTCATAGAAAGCATATGACCCAATGTGCGTGACGGCGGAGGGGATGTTGACGGAGGTCAGGCCGCTGCTGTAGAAGGCATAATCGCCAATATAGGTGAGGCTTTCCGGGAGGGTGATGGTGGTCAGGCTGTCGCAGTTGTAGAAGGCGCCTGAGTTCCAATTACCATCTTCAATCTTTGTGATACCCTCTGGTAGTATTACCGATTCTAGATTCTCACAATTGCTAAAGGTTCCTTCTTTGATGATGGTCACGCTATCCGGAATGGCAATACTGATCAGGTTCGTGCAGCCACTGAACGCATACGAACCCAATGATGTCAGTTCGTCCGGAAGCGTGATGCTGAAAAGACTGCTGCAGCCGGAGAAAGCATAGCTGCCAATGCTGGTGACGCTGTCTGGAATATCAATACTTGACAGGTTGCTACATTTTGCAAACGCATAATCGACAATGCTAGTCATACCTTCAGGAGCGGTCACACTTGTTGCTTCTTCCCCGTCGATATACAAGTGACATATGGTACCATGATAATTCGGATGGCTGGATTCATTTCCATAGCTGATTGAAAGCCATGATGCAATGCTATCAATATGAATATCAACAAGCTTTTTGCAGTTATAGAAAGCATCGCTGCCAATGCTGGTGACGCTGTCCGGGATCGTGATGCTGGTCAAGCTGCTGCAGCCAATGAAAGCATCGTCCCCAATGCTGGTGACGCTGTCCGGGATTGCGATGCTGATTAAGCCACTGCAATAAGAGAAAGCATACTTGCCAACGCTGGTGACGCTGTCCGGGATTGTGATGCTGGTCAAGCTGCTGCAGTTATTGAAAGTAAATTCGCCAATGCCGGTAACGCTGTCCGGGATTGTGATGCTCGTCAGGCTGCTGCAGTTATTGAAAGCAAAGCTGCCAATGCTGGTCACGCTGTCCGAGATCGTGATGCTGGTCAAGCTGCTGCAGCCATAAAAAGCAGAACCGCCAATGCCGGTAACGCTGTCCGGGATTGTGATGCTCGTCAGGTTGCTGCAGTTATAGAAAGCAAAGCTGCCAATGCTGGTCACGCTGTCCGAGATTGTGATGCTCGTCAGGCTGCTGCAGTCATAGAAAGCATTGTCGCCAATGCTGGTAACGCTGTCCGGGATCGTGATGCTGGTCAAGCTGCTGCAGCCAGAAAAAGCAGAACCGCCAATACTGGTGACGCTGTCCGGGATCGTGATGCTGGTCAAGCTGCTGCAGCCAGAAAAAGCAGAACCGCCAATACTGGTGACGCTGTCCGGAATCGTGATGCTGGTCAGGCTACTGCAGCCAGAGAAAGCATCGTCGCCAATGCTGGTCACGCTGTCCGGGATCGTGATGCTGGTCAGTCTGCTGCAGCCATTGAAAGCACTGTAGCCAATACCGGTAACGCTGTCCGGGATTGTGATGCTCGTCAGGCTGCTGCAGTTATTGAAAGCAAAGCTGCCAATGCTGGTCACGCTGTCTGAGATCGTGATGCTGGTCAAGCTGCTGCAGCCAGAAAAAGCAAAACCGCCAATGCCGGTAACGCTGTCCGGGATTGTGATGCTCGTCAGGCTGCTGCAGTCATAGAAAGCATTGTCGCCAATGCTGGTAACGCTGTCCGGGATCGTGATGCTGGTCAAGCTGCTGCAGCCAGAAAAAGCAGAACCGCCAATACTGGTGACGCTGTCCGGGATGGAAATGCTGGTCAGGCTGGTGCAGGCATAGAAAGCCCGGTCGCCAATGCTGGTGACGCCATCCTCAATGACAACCGATTTAACAGAAGTGCCCCACGAGGGTGTACCATTATAATTTCTCATAGCCCCCTCACCCCTGATGGTGAGCGTCCCGTCATCCTCCAGCGTCCAGGTCAGATTCGTCCCGCCATTCGCCCCGCACGTTCCGGTCTTCGTTTCCGCCCCCGCCGCCGCGCAGACGAAAACCGCGCACACCAGCGCCACCAACGCCAGAGCGATCCTCCAAGTCTTCATTTCCTGTATCCTCCCTCTCCCCGCGCAGCCCGCGGCCTTCCCGCCCGCAGCTGTCCGGAGAAACGTTTGCTTCTGTTTCTATCTCCAATTTTACCACATTCCGTGCTGTTTGACCAGTCTCTGGCTGCGCGCCTGGCGCTTTTTTTCAACCTTTTTCAACCGGACGCGCAGAGAACGCGCGCGGTTCGCGGCGGCCTTTCCCCGCGCAGAAGAAAAGCCCCGGCGAAACAGGGGGCGCTGTCTCCGCCGGGGCGATGAAGGGCCTTGCGGCCTCACTCGTAGCTCACATGGAAATAGTTCTCGGGGTGGTCGGCCTTCGGGGCGTTGAAGGGCATCATGACGATGAGGGTGCGGCCGCGCTGCAGGGGCATCTCATTGCCGTCCGGGCCGTAGAACACGGTGCGGGAGGCCATGTCGTTGCGCTTCCAGTAGCCCGCGACGTGCTGGCCGTTCATGAAGAAATCGGCGTTGCCCTGGGCCACGAAGGTGTTCTTGCCGAAGTAGGCCGCGTCGCCCACGTTGTAGGTCACGGGGGCGTTGCTCGCCACCCAGTCGCACTGCAGGTGCTGCACGATGATGTTGTTGAAAGTGATGGGCTGGCGCTCGCCGCGGATCTTCTGGAACTTGAAGTTCTCGGTGGTCAGGTCGGCATACTCCTCTTCATCCTTCAGGGTGTAGAAGTCGACCCACATATGCGGGATGAGGTTGTTCTTCTTGTCCTCCTCCAGCATGTAGCGGTAATACTGGTCGCGCGCCGCGTCGTAGACCAGCTGGTTGGTGTAGGGATAGCTCAGCCAGTGGAGCGTGATGGTCGTGGCGCTGTCGCCCGCGGTCAGGGGCTCGTCCGTGAAGAGGAAGGTGTGGTTCGGGGCGACGTGGGTCTCGGGGATCAGCTTGGAGATCTCCGCCGCGTTGCCGCTCTTGTCGTGGGGGTTCTTGAGGCTCTGCACCTTGGTGTAGAACTTCTTCCAGGGCTTGTTGGAGCCGTCGGTGCCGGAGAAGAGGACGCCCTTGTCGTCCGCGCCCAGGCGCTTGAACTCGGCCTTCACGTTGGTCTTGGGGAATTCCTGCTGGCCGTAGAACATGAAGCCGGCGTCCCACTCCTCGCGCAGCCACACGTGGCCGACGCGGGCGGAGCGGACCGGGCCCACCGCGTTGGGGATCACGTCGGAGAAGAGCATGGAGATACGGGTGTCGCCGCTGTTGTAGAGCGGGCTCTCATAGATGATATCCGCGTAGAGACCGCCCCAGGGAGAGCGGATGCCGATGCCGTTGTCCGCGTTGTCGATCTGCACGAGCATGGGCATATAGCGGCCCGTGACGGCCAGGCCGGTGGAGCCTTCGGGCGCCGTGGCGGCGACCTCGGTCAGCAGGCGGCCCGTGGTGGGGCTGACGCCCTCGAGGGCTTCGTTGAGACCGGCTTCGTTGATCGTGATGCCGCGGTTCTCCAGGCCGTTGATGACCGTTTCCGCCGCCGCGAGGGCAGCCGTGCCGACCATCAGGGCGGCGAGCAGCATGCAGAGCAGTTTTCTCATAGCGATATCGTTCCTTTCGGCGTGTTTCTTCCTTATCAAGGTGACCTGTTCATTATAGACATTTCGGCATGGAATGTCAATGAAGAATCCCCGGCAAAAAGGGACGAAAAGGCGCGAAAACACGGGAAAACCAGAGGGCACGCAGGGGCCTGCGGGGCCTCCCGCGCGCGCAGGGCCGGGCCGCGGCCGTCTCATTCCCCGCCGGCGGAGGGCGGCGCGGGGTTCCGCCCGAATCTGTTGCGTTTTGATTGCAAATTTCCCTGTTTTTTGTGGCAAAAACCGGCTTTTCGCCCTTGCAAAACCTCCGCCGCTATGGTAGAATAGCGTTTGTGACAACGGGCGGTCCGCTGTCCGGATGCGTTTGAGCGCTGTAAATGCCGGGCATGAACGTCTATGAGGGAAGGAGGATTCCAACCATGAGCGAGATTATCCGTTCGATCGAGGCGAAGCAGCTGCGTACTGACCGTCCTGAGATCAGCATCGGTGATACCGTGCGCGTGTGGGTGAAGGTTGTTGAAGGCACCCATGAGCGTCTGCAGGCTTTTGAGGGCACTGTGATTGCCAAGCGCAACGGCAGCATCCGCGAGACGTTCACTGTCCGCCGCGTGTCCTATGGCATCGGCGTGGAGCGCACGTTCCCGGTGCACAGCCCCCGTGTGGATCGCATTGAATTGATTCGTCACGGCAAGGTGCGCCGCGCGAAGCTGTACTATCTGCGTTCTCTTCAGGGCAAGGCTGCGAAGATCCAGGAAGTGCGCCGCGTGTAATCAGATCACGTGTGAAAAACCATCGGCTCCGGCCGGTGGTTTTTTGCGTGCGGGAAAAACAGCGGGCCGACGGATGCCCGCGTCTCCCGGGCGGCTGTCCGCGCATTTTTTTGTCTTTTTCATTGCTTTGAATCCAACTTCATACTGGAAATGATTTCCTCTCTGTGCTATGATGTTCCCATTCCCTTCCATGTGGGCGAGCTGCCCACCTACATCCCCGGCAAATGTGCTATGCTGAGCTTTGGAGCAATGAAACCGTAAGGAGAATGAAGCGCCATGGCGGAAGAGACGCGGGTGACGACCGACGAGCTGCTGAAGCTCCTCTTCAAGGAGCGCAGCCTGGACGACTTTTTGCAGCGGAATGAGTCCGCCTATCTGAACACGACCTTCGCGGACTATCTCTCCGCGTGGTGCAAGCGGAACCAGGAGGTGCCCGAGCAGCTGATCCGCCGGGCCAACCTGGAGAAATCCTTCGGCCACCAGCTGTTCAGCGGCAAGCGGAACCCGTCCCGGGACACCGTCATCAAGCTCGCCTTCGCCATGCGCGCGGACGTGGCGCAGACCCAGGAGATGCTGAAGATCGCGCGCAAGAGCACCCTCTATCCCCGCATCAAGCGCGACACGGTCATCATCTACTGTCTGCACAACCACATGTCGCTGGTGGACACGGAGATCATCCTGGAGGACCTCAGACTGCCGATCCTGGGAGGGCGAGACAAGTGAAGGAACTCAAGCGCATCGTCGAGAACATCCAGTCCGTCTTTGCCGAGAGCAGCTATCCGCAGGAATTCCTGAATGCCTACGATCAGATGGAGTGCCTGGCCAGCCACAGCGGGCGGGAGACCTTCCTGGTGCAGCGGAAGGACACGGGCGAGGCGGCGGTCGCCAAGTGCTATGACCTCGCCGTGTTTCCCATGCAGCCGGATTTCAGCTTCCTGCGCGACATCGACCATCCCGGCCTGCCGCGGGTCTATGAGCAATACCGCAGCGAGCGGACGCTCTGCGTCGTGCGGGAATACATCGAGGGCGAGCCGCTGAGCGACTACGCGCGGGAGAAGCAGCTGTCGATGGAGGAGAATCTCGCCATCGCCGACCAGCTCTGCGACATCCTGCAGGCCCTGCACAGCCACCGGCCGCCGATCATTCACCGGGACATCAAGCCGGAGAACGTCATCATCCGCCCGGACGGCAGCGCGGCGCTGATCGACTTCGACATCTCCCGCAGCTACAAGGACCACGAGGGGAACGACACGGTCTTCTTCGGCACGAAGGGCTACGCGCCGCCCGAGCAGTACGGCTTCGGGCAGACCGACAGCCGCACGGATATCTACGCCTTCGGCGTGCTGCTGCGCTGGCTCATCACGGGCAGCATCCACGAGAACCGGAACATCACCATCAACGCGGACATCCAGCGCGTGATCGACCGCTGCACGTCCTTCTCGCCGGAATCGCGCTACGCGGACATCGCGGAGGTTCGCCGCGCCCTGAAGGCCGTGCGCACACGGACGCCGCGCTGGCCCATGAGCGCCGCGCTGGCGCTGCTGGCCGTGGCGGCGCTCTGCCTCTGCGCGGGGTTTGCCGCGGGACGCTTCACGGAGTGGCTGAAGCCTGTGCCGAAGATTACCTTTGCCGAGCCGCTGATCGAGCGGGCCGCGCGTCTCCAGCTGGGCAAGGAGACCGGCGCGCTGACCGAAGACGACCTCGCGCAGGTGAAGAGCCTCTATATCTTCGGCGGCGAGGCCTTCAGCAGCGTCGAGCAATACATCGGCCAGCGCGTCGACGACCACGCAGAGGGCCCCATCCGCACCCTGGACGACCTCGCCCTGCTGCCGAACCTGGAGAGCGTCTTCATCGGCCGCCAGGGGTATGTGGACGTCAGCGGTCTGGCCTGGCTGGCGCGCGCGGAGAGCGTGGAGCTGAAGCACATGCGCATCTCCGGCGTGCAGCCGCTGGCGCACATCAGCCGTCTGAAATACGCCGTCCTCTTCGACACGGGCGTCTCGGACGTCACCGCGCTGGAGGCCTGTCCCTGGCTGGAGACGCTGGACGTCGGCCTGAACGGCATCACGAGCCTCGCCGGGATCGGTTCTCACCCGAACGTGCGGAACCTCGGCATGATGTGGAATTCTCTCGACGACTTCGACGGGGTTGCCGAGCGGCTGCCGAATCTGAAGACGCTGACGCTGCAGCACGGCTCCTGCGGAGATCTCTCCGGCCTTGCGGACGCCCCGCGCCTGGCCGTGGTCTATGTGCTGCGGGAGCAGGAGGCGGCCGTGCGGGAAGCCCTGGCCGGGCGGCCGGATGTGGAGATTGCCGTCACGGAGAACTGAGGCTTCCCGCGGCTGGAAAAGGCACAGAATCGTACACAGAGAAAGCGGCATCCGCTCACAGACAGCGCGGATGCCGCTTTCTCTCTTTGTTTTTCTGTCATTCGATTTCCCCGGCCGCTTCGTTGATGAACTGCTGGGCGGTTCTGCCCGAGAGGCCTCCGTGGCGCAGCTCGAAGCGGTTCGCGGCGGCGAGCAGCTGTTCGCGGGAAAGATGAATCTCCGGGTGGCGCTCGGCCAGCGCGACCACAATCTGATCAAACAGCCGCCGGTCCGGCGCGGAGTAATTGATGGAACAGCCAAAGCGCGCGGAGAGCGAGAGCTTCTCCTCCACCGTGTCTGAGCGGTGGATGTCGCCGTCGTGCTCCATGTCGTCGCGGTCCTTCCAGGTCTCCTTGACCAGGTGGCGGCGGTTGGAGGTCGCGCAGATCATCACGTTGTCCGGCCGGGACTCCAGGCCGCCCTCGATCACCGCCTTGAGGTACTTGTATTCCGCCTCGCCCTCGTCGAAGGAGAGGTCGTCCAGGAAGATGATGAACTTGCAATGGCGGCGCTTCACCTGGGCGATCACGTCCTGCAGCAGGGCAAACTGGTGCTTGTCCAGCTCGATCACGCGCAGGCCGCGCGGGCCGTACTCCGGCAGCAGGGCCTTGACGGAGGTCGATTTGCCGGTGCCCGCGTCGCCGTAGAGCAGGGTGTTGTTGAAGGGCCTGCCGCTGAGGAAGGCCTCGATGTTCGCGCGGAGCTTTTTCTTCTGCAGGTCATAGCCGACCAGCGCGTCCAGCGTCACGGCGTCCAGATTGTGGATCGGCTCGAAGGTCAGGCTTCCGCGGTCGCCTCGCACGCGGAAGGCGCGGTTGAGGCCGAAGAGGCCCACGCCGTGCGTCCGGTAGTGCTCCGTCACGAGGTCATAGATGGCCTCGGGCGTTTCCGCGGCGGCCATCTTCGGAGACAGCCCGCGGACCGCCTCGGACACGGCGCGGTTGAACATCTGCTCGCGCTTGGGCACCGCCGCGTAATGCTGCAGGAGGCTCAGCGAACGGATGCCCAGCGCCTCCTCCATGCGGGAAAAATCCCAGTGGAACAGGCGCTGGAACACACGGAAGTCCTCGACCGCGATCTGGCGGATGCTGCCGTCCATGGCCTCCCTTCGCTCAAACGTCAGCGAGAAGGAGTCCTCGTGCGTGATGATGAGCCACGTCAGATAGTTCTGCCAGAGGTTGCCATCGAAGCCGCAGGCCGTGGCGAGGTCGAGCAGCTTTTTGACCTGCGCCTGCACCGCGTGGGTCAGGGCGGTTTTCTCCCTGTCGTCCAGCCCGCCCTCTGCCAGGCGCTGCTCCACGCCCGCCAGGCAGCACAGGGCGCTGTCCTGCGGGAGATTGCTGTAAAGGGTCAGGCGGGAAAGCTCATGGTACAAGCGAAGTCACCTCGTCATGGTTTTGGAATGGCTCCGGGGAAACAGCGTCCCCCGGCTTTACCCAATAACTCCCCTCCCCGCGAACAGGGAGGGGCAGGGATGGAAGCAACCGCTCAGGGATGAACGAAAGCTCCGTTTTGCACAAGGAAGGAATCTGTTCTTCGCAGCGGGCCGCGCGCGGCTCACAGCCGCTTGATGA
This sequence comes from uncultured Clostridia bacterium, assembly GCA_946543085.1. Classification (GTDB taxonomy): domain Bacteria; phylum Bacillota; class Clostridia; order Christensenellales; family Aristaeellaceae; genus RUG11272. Next base: position 19,069 of record CAMNLM010000025.1, read on the forward strand.
CCTCCGCGGTCATCTCCGTGCAGCTCAGCGCCCGGACGCCCTCGCCCCTGGCGATGTCCGCCGTGCGGCAGCCGTCCTCCAGCGCCTTGTCCACTGCGCGCTCAATGGCGTCCGCCTCCTCGCCCAGATCGAAGGCGTACCGCAGCATCATCGCCGCGGAGAGGATCGTCGCCAGCGGGTTGGCCTTGTTCTGCCCGGCGATATCCGGGGCGGAGCCGTGGATCGGCTCGTAGAGGCCGCGCTTGCCCTCGCCCAGCGACGCGGACGGCAGCAGGCCGATGGAGCCGCTGATCTGGCTCGCCTCGTCGGAGAGAATGTCGCCGAACATGTTCGTCGTCACGACCACGTCGAAGGAGGACGGGTTGCGCACGAGCTGCATGGCGGCGTTGTCCACCAGCATGTCCTGCACCTCGACGTCCGGGTATTCCGCGGCCAGGCGGTGCACGGTCTCGCGCCACAGGCGGGAGGTCTCCAGCACGTTCGCCTTGTCGATGGAGGTCACCTTGCCGCGGCGCTTCCTCGCGGCCTCGAAGGCGGCGCGGGCGATGCGCTCAATCTCCATCACGGAATAAGCCTCGGTGTCGTAGGCCTCGGGGCCGTACTTCCCCTCGCGGCGTCCGCGGTCGCCGAAGTAGATGCCGCCGGTCAGCTCGCGCACCATCAGCAGGTCAAAGCCCTTCTCCACGATGTCCGCGCGGAGGGGGCACTCGTCCTTCAGCGCCGGATAGAGGCGCGCGGGGCGCAGGTTGGTGTAGAGGCCGAGGGCGCTGCGCAGGCCAAGCAGGGCCTTCTCCGGGCGGATATTGCCGGGCAGCGTGTCCCACTTCGGGCCGCCGACCGCGCCGAGGAGGACGCTGTCGCTCGCAAGGCAGGTGTCGACCGTCTCCTGGGGCAGCGGAATGCCGGTCGCGTCGATCGCGCAGCCGCCCGCGAGCACGTCGGTGAAGACGAAGGTGTGGCCGTATTTTTCGCCGATGGCGTTGAGCACCGCGACGGCGGAGGTGACGATTTCAGGGCCGATGCCGTCGCCCTTGACGAGGGCAATGTTCATTTGCATGGGGATGCCTCCTCGGTGAGGTTTTTTGGGGGTCTGCCTGTTGCGGCATAGCCTTTATATTCTGATAAGAGAAAGCGCCCGTGAAAAGCGCTTCCTGCGCTTTCCATCCGGGAAGGTGCGCCGGGAGTCTTACTTTTCCTCGCTGGCGTCCTGCTCCGCCTTCAGATAGGGCAGCAGGCCGCCCTTCTCAATGATCTTTTTGATGAAGGGAGGGAAGGCCGTGGCCTGAAAGGTCTCACCGGTGGTCTCGTCCCGGATGACGCCGCTGTCCACATCCACCGTCACAGTGTCGCCGGACCGGATCTTCTGCGCGGCCTCGGGACACTCCAGGATCGGCATGCCGATGTTGATGCTGTTGCGGTAGAAGATGCGCGCGAAGCTCGCCGCGATGACGCAGCTGACCTTGCAGGCCTGGATGGCCATCGGCGCGTGCTCGCGGGAGGAGCCGCAGCCAAAGTTCCAGCCGCCGACGATGATGTCGCCGGGCTGCACCTTGCTGACGAAATCCTTGTCGATATCCTCCATGCAGTGCAGCGCCAGCTCAGCGGCGGAGGCGGAGTTCAGATAGCGCGCAGGGATGATGACGTCGGTATCCACATTGTCGGGATACTTGAATACTTTGCCGGAAAACATACGCTCTTCCTCCTCCTCACAGATCAGCCGGATCGGTAATCGCGCCCGTGACCGCCGTCGCGGCGGCCACCGCCGGGGAGGCCAGCACGACCTCGCTCTGCACATGGCCCATGCGGCCCACGAAATTGCGGTTGGTGGTGGAGATGGCGCGCTCGCCCTCGCACATGCAGCCCATGTGCCCGCCCAGGCAGGGGCCGCAGGTCGGCGTCGAGAAAGCGCAGCCCGCACTCACGAAGATCTCCGTGAGGCCCTCCTTCACGCACTGGAGATAGATGGCCTGGGTCGCGGGGATCACGATGCAGCGGACGCCGTCGGCCACCTTGCGATCCTTGAGGATGGACGCCGCCACGCGCAGGTCGCTGATGCGGCCGTTGGTGCAGGAACCGATCACCGCCTGGTCCACCTTCATCCCGGCGACCTCGCGCACGGTGCGCGTGTTGCTGGGCAGATGCGGCAGGGAGACGGTGGATTCCAGCTTGTCCAGGTCGATCGTCACCGTGCGCTCGTACTCCGCGTCGGGATCGGGCGTATAGACCATGAAGGGGCGGTCGACCCGGCCCTCCAGGTAGGCCAGCGTCTTGTCGTCCACGGGGAAGATGCCGTTCTTGCCGCCGGCCTCGATGGCCATGTTGGAGATGGTGAAGCGGTCATCCATGGAGAGCGACGCCACGCCGGGGCCGGTGAACTCCAGCGACTTATACAGCGCGCCGTCCACGCCGATCTCGCCGATCAGGTGCAGGATGACGTCCTTGCCCGAGACCCAGCCGTGCAGGGAGCCGGTCAGCTCCACGCGGATGGCCGGGGGCACCTTGAACCAGTTCTTGCCGGAGACCATGCCCGCCGCCATATCGGTGGAGCCGATGCCCGTGGAGAACGCGCCGACCGCGCCGTAGGTGCAGGTGTGGCTGTCCGCGCCGACGATGATTTCACCCGGAGCGACCAGGCCTTTTTCGGGCAGCAGGGCGTGCTCGATGCCGGCCTGGCCCACGTCGTAGAAGTGGGTGATGCCGTATTCATGGGCAAATTCCCGCGCCGTTTTGCACAGCTGGGCGGACTTGATGTCCTTGCAGGGCGTATAGTGATCCAGGACGATGGTGATCTTCTCCGGGTCGAACACGCGGTGGAACCCGGAAGCCTTGAACACGTTGACCGCGACCGGGGTGGTCACGTCGTTGCCGAGGACGAGGTCGAGGTTGGCCTCGATCAGGTCGCCCGCCTGGACGGAGGGAAGCCCTGCGTGGGCGGCAAGGATTTTTTGGGTCATGGTCATGCCCATGGTCGTCACCCTTTCTGTTTTGATGGTTTTGGGGAACGCATTCCCCACTGGCTTTCGGAAATGGTATAAGGTTTGTGGCCCTACCCCCGACCCCTCCCCGCGAGCGGGGAGGGGAGCTATAAGGTCGCCCGGGGGTGCCTTTCCTCCGGAAAGTCACCCCCGGACCCCCTGTAAAGGTGCTCCTGCGGAGGGCACCGCTGCCCTTGCATAGAGCTCAAAAGATGGGCGTGCGAAGGGGTGCAGGGGGTTCGGAGCGCCCTGAAAACTCCCCTGTGGGGAGTTTTCAGCGAAGTACGGATAACGGGCGGCAGCCCCGGACCGACCGCAAAGCCCCCTGCCCGCGCCCGCAGGCGCAGAACCTCTCGCCGTCGGGGTGCAGGGGGAACAGCGTTTATTCCCCCTGTTTCTCCACCCAGGCGTTGAGCCTGTTCAAAGCGCTCAGATACGCCAGAATCGACGCCTCGAAGATATCCGTGGAGAGGCCATGGCCGGAGAAGGTCTCGCCCTCCGCCATCAGCTTGATCCGGACGTCGCCCATGGTGTCCTTGCCCTGGGAGGTGGAATCAATGTGGAAAATGTCGAAGGTATGCGGAATCGGCTTGACGATCTTGTCGATCGCCTGGAAGGCCGCGTCGATCGGGCCGTCGCCGAGGGAGACCTCCTGGAACTTCTTGTCGCCCAGCTTGAGGCTCACCGTGGAGGAGGCGGTGGTGAAATTCGTGGTCTGCACGGCGAACCAGTCCAGCTTGTAGCCGTCGGGCTCGGTGTCGGCAACCGTGGTGTTGTGGGTCACCAGGGCCTCGATGTCCTCGTCGCTGACGTCCTTCTTCTTGTCGCACAGCTGCTTGAACTCCTCGAACACGACGTTCAGCTCGGCGTCGGTCAGTTCATAGCCCATGGCCGAGAGATGCGAGGAGAAGGCGTGGCGGCCGGAGTGCTTGCCCAGCACGAGGTTGCTCGTGCGGATGCCCACGGCCTCGGGGGTGAGAATCTCGTAGGTCTTCTTGTTCGCCAGCACGCCGTGCTGGTGGATGCCGCTCTCGTGCAGGAAGGCGTTGCGGCCCACGATGGGCTTGTTGAGCGGCGCCTTCTGGCCGATGATGGAATAGACCGTGCGGCTCGCGCGGGAGATCTGCCGGGTGTCGATGCGGGTCAGGTCCTCGCCGAAGACGTCCGGCCGCGTATGCATGGCCATGACGACCTCCTCCAGCGCCGTGTTGCCCGCGCGCTCGCCCAGGCCGTTGATGGTGCACTCGATCTGGCGCGCGCCGCCCTGCACGCCGGCCAGGCTGTTGGCGACCGCCATGCCCAGGTCATTGTGGCAGTGCACGGAGAACTCCACCTTCTCCGTGCCGGGCACGCGGCCCATCACCGTGGAGATCAGCTGGCGCATCTCGTCCGGCGTGGTGTAGCCCACGGTGTCCGGCAGGTTGATGACCGTGGCGCCGCAGCGGATGGCAATCTCCACCACCCGGCAGAGGAAGTCCACGTCCGAGCGGGTGGCGTCCTCGCAGGAGAACTCCACGTTGGAGCAGTACTTGACCGCGCGGCGGGTCATCTCCTCCGTGCGCTCGAGCACCTGGTCCGGCGTCATCTTGAGCTTATACTCCATGTGGAGCGGCGAGGTCGCGATGAAGAGATGGATGCGCGGATCGGCCGCGTCCTTCACCGCGTCCCACGCGCAGTCGATGTCCTTGGCTGTCGCGCGGGCGAGGGAAGCCACGGTGCAGTCCTTCACGGTGCGCGCGATGGTCTGCACAGACTCAAAGTCGCCGGGGGAAGAGATGGCGAAGCCCGCCTCGATCACGTCCACCTTCAGGCGTTCCAGACACTTGGCGACCTCGATCTTTTCCTTCAGATTCATGGAACAGCCGGGGGACTGTTCGCCGTCGCGCAGGGTGGTGTCAAAGATTTTGATGCGGCTCATGTGCGGGGAACTCCTTTCGGTTTGGATTCTGTATACAATCTCTGTTGAGAGCCTTCCCCCGGGAAGGGGGAAGGCTGTTCCTTATTCCAGAATCGCGCCCTTGTCCGCGCCGGCCACGAGCTTCACGTACCGCTTCATATAGCCGGTCGTGATGCTGGGCTCCTTGCAGACCCAAGTCTTGCGGCGCTCGGCCAGCTCCTCGTCGGAGACCTTCAGCTGCACGCTGCAGGCGGGAATGTCGATGGCGATCCTGTCGCCCTCGCGCACCAGGCCGATGGGGCCGCCCGCGGCCGCCTCGGGGCACACGTGGCCGATGGCCGCGCCGCGCGTCGCGCCGGAGAAGCGTCCGTCGGTGATCAGCGCCACGCTGGAGCCCAGGCCCATGCCGATGATGGCGGAGGTCGGGTTCAGCATCTCGCGCATGCCGGGGCCGCCCTTCGGGCCCTCGTAGCGGATGACGACCACGTCGCCCGCGACGATTTTCCCGGCGTAGATGGCGGCGATGGCGTCCTCCTCGCTGTCAAAGACGCGGGCGGGACCCTCGTGCACCATCATCTCCTCCGCCACGGCGGAGCGCTTCACCACGCAGCCGTCCGGCGCGAGATTGCCCTTGAGCACCGCGATGCCGCCGTTGGCGGAATAGGGGTTGCCGATCGGGCGGATGATCTCGGGATCGAGGTTCTTCGCGCCTTCGAGCACGTCCGCCAGGGGCTTGCTGTGGCAGGTCATGACGCTTGTATCCAGCAGGCCGGCCTCCGCCAGCTCCGCCATCACGGCGCGCACGCCGCCCGCGCGGTCGAGATCCTCCATGAAGGTGTCGCCCGCGGGAGCCAGGTGGCAGAGGTTGGGGGTCTTTGCGGAGATTTCGTTGCTCATATCCAGGCTGATCTCCACGCCGGCCTCATGGGCGATGGCGGGCAGATGCAGCATGGTGTTGGTGGAGCAGCCCAGCGCCATGTCCACGGTCTCCGCGTTGTGGAAGGCCACGGCGGTCATGATGTCGCGGGGGCGGATGTTTTTGCGCACCAGCTCCATCACCTGCATGCCGGCCTGCTTGGCCAGGCGCAGGCGCGCGGAATACGGCGCGGGAACCGTGCCGTTGCCGGGCAGGGCCATGCCGATGGCCTCGCACAGGCAGTTCATGGAGTTGGCGGTGTACATGCCGGAGCAGGAGCCGCAGGAGGGGCAGGCGTTCTCCTCGTAGTCGCGCACGCCCTCCTCGTCCAGCTTGCCCGCATGGTACGCGCCGACGGCCTCAAACATGTGGCTGAGGCAGGTGCGGCGGCCGTCCTTCAGATGACCGGCCAGCATCGGGCCGCCGGAGATCATGATGGCGGGGATATTCACGCGCGCGGCGGCCATCAGCAGGCCCGGCACGTTCTTGTCGCAGTTGGGGATCATCACCATGCCGTCGAACTGGTGGGCGATGGCCAGGGCCTCCGTGGAGTCCGCGATCAGGTCGCGGGTCACCAGGGAGTATTTCATGCCGATGTGGCCCATGGCGATGCCGTCGCAGACGGCGATGGCGGGCACCATCACGGGCATGCCGCCCGCGGCGTAGACGCCGGCCTTGACCGCCTCGGCGATCTTGTCCAGGTTCATGTGGCCGGGGACGATCTCATTGTAGGAGCACACCACGCCGATCAGCGGGCGTTTCATCTCCTCCTGCGTGAAGCCAAGGGCATAGAGCAGGGAACGGTTCGGCGCGCGGCTGACGCCGGATTTGATCTGATCAGACTGCATCGTGATTCCTCCTTAGGGATGGTTTCGCCCCGGCCTCTCCCGCAAACGCGAAAGCGGGAGATGGCTGCGCGGGACGGGAACCTTTCATCCTGAAATCTTTCCCGCGGTTTTCCGGAAAGGACGCGCACGCAGAGGGCTCTTCCCGGGTTTTACCCCAAAAAGCGCTTCAGCCTCTCGCCGAGCGCCGCCCGCACCTTCGCGGCGACGTCCTCCACCTTGAGGCCGGACTGGTTCAGCTCGGGGCTGCCGGCGAGGTCGAGACAGCCGTCGATGACCTCGTTCATCCAGGCGCGGACTTGGCCGCCGTCCGTCCGAGCCGCGTCGTAGCGGATCCGGAGCTCGCCGCTGGCTGTGTCCAGGCTCGCCGCTGTGACACCCGGGAGCATCGCGGCGGCCTGCTCGATGTAGTGCAGGTAGGGCTGAATCGCGCCGGGAAGCAGCTTCAGCGCGCCGAAGCGCAGGGTCAGCGCGCCGGGCGCGTCGGAGGCGACAGCCGGGGTCGCCGCGCGGCGAAGCACGGCCTTTTCAAGCTTGTTCATAAATGGCTCTTTTCTTCTGAAAAGCGCCATCATCCCGGCGCGCAGGTCGGGATGATGGGGCGCGTGTCATCACATCAGGTGCTGGCGGTGTCCAGGTCGGTGTCGTTCTTCCAGAGCATCTGCTCGCGCAGCTGACGGCCGACGACCTCCATCTGGTGCTGGGCCAGCTGGTCGCGCTTGGAGTTGAAGAAGCAGCGGCCGGTCATGTTCTCGGAGATCCAGCGGTCGGCGAAGGTGCCGTCCTGGATGTCCTTCAGCACGGCCTTCATGTTGGCCTTGGTCTGCTCATAGGGCAGGATGCGCGGGCCGGAGACATACTCGCCGAACTCGGCGGTATCGGAGATGGAATAGTTCATCGCAGCGATGCCGCCCTTGTTGACCAGGTCGATAATCAGCTTCATCTCGTGGATGCACTCGAAGTAGGCGTTCTCGGGCTCGTAGCCGG
>CAMNLM010000026.1 GCA_946543085.1 uncultured Clostridia bacterium
GCTGGCGGCGGCCGCCGTCCAGCTCGTGGGGATAGGTGTTGAAATAGCGCTCCGGCAGGCCGCACTGATCCATCAGCTCCAGCACGCGCCCGCGCATTTCGCTCTTCTTCACATTGCCCACGACGCGCATGGGTTCGGCGATGATGTCTCCGATGGAGAGGCGAGGGTTCAACGACGTAAACGGATCCTGGAAGATCATCTGGATGTTCGTGTACATCTGCTTCATGTCGCGTTTGTTCAGCTTGAGGATGTTCTGCCCCTGGAACAGGACCTCGCCGTCCGTCGCCTCGTGCAGGCGCAGGATTGTCCGCCCGAGCGTGGATTTTCCGCAGCCGGATTCGCCCACGACGCCCAGGGTCTCCCCGTCCCGGATGACGAGGTTGACGTCGTCCACCGCGTGGAGGAGGCCGCGAGGCGTTTTGAAGTATTTCTTGAGATTTTTCGTCTCAATCAATGGTACCTGCTGTTCCATCATGCCTCTCCTTTCGCGTTCTCATATCGGAAGCACTTGATGCCGTGCGTGCCGTCCATATAGAAGCCGGGTTTCTCCGCCCTGCAGCGGTCTGTGGCGTAGGGGCAGCGCTCGGCGAAGCTGCAGCCTTTGGGCAGGTTGGTCGGGTCGACCATGAAGCCCTGGATCGGAACCAGGCGCTCCACAGGCCCGGTCAGCTTGGGAATGCTCTCAAACAGGCCCTGGGTGTAGGGGTGATTTTTCTCGCGGGTGAAGACGTCCTCCACCGCGCCCTCCTCGATGATCTCGCCGCCGTAGACCACGCAGACCTTCTCGCAGAACTCCGCCACCACGCCCAGGTTGTGGGTGATGAGAATCATGGCGGTGTTGTGTTTCTGCTGCAGCTCCTTCATCAGCTGCAGGATCTGCGCCTGGATGGTCACGTCCAGCGCGGTGGTCGGCTCGTCGGCGAGCAGGAGCTCCGGCTCGGCCACCAGCGCCATCGCAATTCCGATGCGCTGCTTCATGCCGCCGGAGAACTGATGCGGATACTCGTTCTTGCGGTGCTTCTGGATGCCCACCAGGCCAAGGATCTCATCCACGCGGTTGTCCATTTCCTCCCGGCTCATGCTCGGGAAGTGGAGCTCCAGCACCTCGTGGATCTGCTGGCCGATGGTCAGGATCGGGTTCAGCGAGCTCATGGGATCCTGGAAGATCATGGCGATGCGCGCGCCGCGCAGTCCGCGCATGACCTGGGCCTTGGCATTGAGGATGTCTGTGCCGTCATAGGTGATGGAACCGCGCGTGATCTCGCCCACCTTGGGCGGCAGGAGCTGGAGGATGCTCAGGGCCGTTGTCGATTTGCCCGCGCCGGTCTCCCCCACCATGCCCAGCACCTCGCCCTTGTCCAGGGTCAGGTTCATGCCATTGACCGCGTAGACGGTCGCGTCATCCGTGTTGTATTGGACATACAGGTCTTTGATTTCCAGCAGATGCTCTCCCATAATGTCCTCCTTCATCAGTTCTTGGTACGGGGATCAAGCGCATCTCTGAGACCGTCGCCGACGAAATTCAGGCACATGACAGAAATGGCAATGAAGAAGCCGGGCACAAAGCCCAAATAGGGATAATAGCGGATGTTGGTGCGGTTCTCGGAGAGAATGGTGCCCCATTCGGGCGTCGGGGAGGACACGCCAATGCCCAGGAAGCCCAGGGAGGCAATCGCCAGGATGGTGCCGCCCAGCTGCAGGGTCGCGGAGACGATGACCGGTCCAAGGCCGTTGGGCACCACATGCTTGAAGATGATGCGCGAGGAACTGGTTCCGCAGCACTTGGCGGCCTCCACATACTCCTGGTTGCGAAGGGTCATGATGGAGGCGCGCACCGTGCGCGCGAAGCCGGGGAAGGCAGCCACGGTGAGGGCGATGAGCATATTGAACGTACCCTGCCCCAGGGCAGCCACCACAGCCATGGACAGCAGCATGCGCGGCACCGCCATGAAAACATCGCAGATTCGCATGATGACGTTGTCCACCTTGCCACCGAAATAGCCCGCGCAGCCGCCGAGAATGACGCCCACGACGAGCGCCATGCCCACCACAGCCAGACCGGCCAGCAGCGAGATGCGTCCGCCGTAGATGATGCGGGCCAGCAGGTCGCGGCCGAACTGATCCGTGCCGAGGATATGGCCCTCCGTGCCCGGACCCTTCAGGCGAACCGCCATGCTCTGCTTGTAGACCAGGGTGTAATCGATGAAGAGCGGGGCGGAGATACAGACGATCATCAGCACAGCGATCACGATCAGGCCCAGCATCGCCAGCTTGTTCTTGGAGAAGCGGAACGCGATCATGCCGAGCTGGCTTCTGTTCGATAAGGATTTTTTCCGGTCTTTCTTACTCATCGGCTTTTCCTCCTTATCAAGCGGTCAGTTTCACGCGCGGATCCACCGCGGCGTAGCAGAGGTCGACCAGCAGGTTGACCACGCCGACAAAGACGGAGATGAACACGATGACGCCCATCACGACCGGCACGTCGCGCACCTTCACGGCGTTGATCATCAGCGAGGCCACGCCGGGGATGGCGAAGACGCTCTCCGTCACAATGGCGCCGCCGAGGATGGTCGCAAAGTGGCCGCCGATGGAGGTGATGACGGGCAGGAGGGCGTTGCGCAGGACGTGGTGCATCACGATCTGATTCTCGGAGCAGCCCTTGGAGCGGGCGGTGCGCACGTAGTCCAGCTTATTGACCTCCAGAATACTGGTACGGGTCAGACGCACCTGGCCGGCCAGGCCGCCGGTCGAGAGGGTGATGGCCGGCAGGATGAAGTGATACAGGTCTCCCGCGCCGGTCGCCGGGAACCATTTGAGGTTGATGCTCAGGTAGATCTGTGCCATGAGGCCGAACCAGAAGGCCGGCATTGAGGAGAAGAGCATCGCGATGACCAGGGTTGTATAGTCGATGGGGCCATACTGGTGCTGCGCGGCCAGAATGCCCAGCGGAATGCCGATGCAGATGGTGATCAGGTTGGACAGGAGGCCCAGCGTCACCGTGTTCGGGAGCCGCGAGAGGAACTCCTGCATCACGTCGTAGCCGCTGTACCAGGAGAAGCCCAGATCGCCGTGAAGCACGCCCGCCATGTAATTGATATAGCGGACGATCAGCGGATCATCCAGACCGAGTTCCAGGCGCTTGGCGGCGATTTCTTCAGCTGTCGCGTTCTCGCCCAGGATCAGGCGGGCCGGGTCGCCGGGCGCCACACTCATGATCAGATAGATGAAGAATGTGATGCCGATGACGACAGGAATGAGGAGCAGCAGCCGTTTGAGGATGTATTTACCCATAAAGGACCTCCTCTGAAAAAAGCAGGGGGCAAAACCTGATGGAGATTTTGCCCCCTTCGTTGGATCAGATATCAGCTCAGGTGATGACTGTGATTGGCTGGAGCTGCCTTGGCAGCAGGGGGATTCCGCCGCCCGTCATGGGTTTGCTGCGGGCGGCTGCTTGATCCGATTATCAGTTCCAGTTCCAGTCGTTGAAGAAGTACAGGCCGTTCAGGGACCGGGCGACCACGCCGGTCAGGTTCTTGTTGTAGGCCACGGCGTTCACGTCGTAGAAGATGGTCACGGCCCAGGCGTTTTCGGTGATGATGTTGCAGGCCTTGGCATAGATTTCCTTGCGCTGCGCGTCATCCGTGCCCTTGCGGCCGTCGATCATCAGCTGATCCAGCTCGTCGCTGAAGCGCATGGTGTCGAAATACAGACCATTCTTGGTGGCGTTGGCCTTGTTCCACGTGTAGTACATGCCGTCGGCGTCCAGCACGGACACGCCGCCGAAGCGGTTGGTCGCGTTGAAGGTGCCGGAGGTGGTGGCGTCATTGTAGGTGGAGCCGTCCATCGCGTTGACCTGGCAGTTGATGCCGATCTCGATGAGCTGGCCCTGGATGATCTGGGCGGAAACCTCGTCGTTGGAGCCGGAGACGGTCGCGATCACGAAGGGCTCGCCGTTATAGTTGGAGGCAGCCAGGTATTCCTTGGCCTTCTCGGGATTGTACTCGATGACCTCGTACTGGCCGGCGTCGGGACGGCCGGAGAAGCCGGGCGCGATCGGGATGTCGCCCACGGTGGCAGCGCCGTTGAACACGCCGATGTTGACGTCTTCCTTGTTGATGGCGTACTGCACAGCCTTGCGGAAGTTGATGTCATTGGTGGGAGCGATGGCGCAGTTAAAGATCAGGTTCTCGATGGAGGAGGCGTCCTTGGCCTGCCATTCGACCTGGTCCGTCATCAGGTTCTGCAGGGCAGCGATGTTCGCGCGGGTCAGCACGTCGATTTCACCGCTCTCCAGGGCGACCATCTGGGTGTTGGTGTCGGTCAGCACACGCCAGGTGACGTGCTTGATGGAGGGTTCCTCGCCCCAGTAGTTGGGGTTGTAGTCCAGCTGCACATGGTCGCCGGAGACACGCTCGGTGAAGAGGTAGGGACCGGTGCCGATGGGATGCTCGTTGTAGGCGTCCTCGCCGATTTCCTCGTAGGTCTCCTTGTCGAACATCAGCGCATAGCGGCCGGCCAGCGCGTTCAGGAAGGGGGCATAGGGATCGGTGAGGTGGATTGCGATGGTGTATTCGTCCAGCGCTTCGGTGAAGTCATAGTTGCCCAGCTGCGCGGCGCCGTTCGGGGAGGGGCCGTACAGGTTCAGCGCGAACGCGGCGTCCTCGGCGTTGAAGTCGTTGCCGTTGGAGAACTTGACGCCCTCGCGGAGCTTCAGGGTGTAGACCTTGCCGTCCTCGCTGAGGGACCACTCGGTGGCCAGCAGGGGCTCGCGCTCATTGTTCGGGCCCAGCTTGATGAGGGACTCATAGACGTTGTGCAGGATCGGCACCTCATCCATGTTGGTGTTCAGCTTCGTATGGCCGGGGAAGAAGCAGTCAGGTTCGGCGGCGCAGCCGACGATGACGCTCTCTTTGTCAGGCGCGGCAGACGCGGTGGTGAAAACCGCCATCGACGCGATCAGCGTGAGAACCAGGACCAGAGCCAGCGATTTCTTCATTCGGGGATACCTCCTTCTTAAATGAACGATTGTGCGCCTTGGCAAGCCGCGCGCCTTTGTTTGGAAGCGGCGTCGCAGGTTTCGCATCGGCGCTTTGTTGATTCGAGCATGCCATGACCGGGTCGGTGCGTCAAGTCACATTTTTGTGCTATTGTCATGAAAATTTGCCGTTTGTGACATCATCACTTTTTGCAAGGCAGTTATTTTTGATATTTTCGTCATTTTTAGCAAACGTTCGTTTGCTTTCTCGTGCTGTCCGTATGGTGATTCGGTGTGGTTGGCGGTTCTGTCTCTCCCCGCTCACCGCGCGGTAAACCTGTCCTCCGGTTTCAGCTGATTGAGGAGCGGCTCCCCGCAGTGGAAACGGCGGATGTTCTCCAGCACGATATCGAGCGAGCGCCCCAGCTTGTCCGGGCAGGGCGGGGTAAAATGCGGCGTGACCATCAAATTCTGTGTGTCCCATGCGGGCGAATCGGCCGGCAGCGGTTCCGTCTCGAAGGTATCCAGCCCCGCTCCCGCCAGCCTGCCGTCACGCAGGGCTTCCAGCAGAGCCGCCTCATCAACGGTTTTGCCGCGCCCCACGTTCACCACCATAGCGGTGGGTTTCATCAATGCCAGCTGCTCACGCCCCAGCATGTGGTAGGTCTGGTCCGTCAGCGCGCAGCACATCACGAGGTAGTCGCAGGCGGGCAGCATGTCCTCCAGCTTTTCACCGCGGCAGGCCGCATACAGCCTGTCCACATGCTCGTCCCCGGCGGCGCTGCGGCTGTAGGCCAGCACGGTCATCTCCAGCGCCTTGGCGCGTTTCGCGATTGCCCTTCCCGTGTGGCCCATGCCCACGATGCCGATCGTCTGCGAGAAGAGAGCCTTCGTCTCCTGCTGGCCCTCGTACCCCCAGCGATGCGCATCCTGCGCCGCCAGCACAGCCCGCTGCCGGTAGGCGTGGTTCAGCATGAAATATAGCACATGCTCCGCCAGGGCGGGCGCGCTGCGTCCCGCGGAGCCCGTGATGGCAAAGCCTGCGTTGATGTAGTCATCCTGCGCGATGGCGTCCAGGCCCGCCGCGTCCCAGTGCATCCATTGCAGCTTTTTTGCCGCGGAGACATCCGGCTTGCCGAGAATCACAGCGACCGTGGCGTCCTTGATTTCCTCCGCAAGCCTTCCGGCATCCCTCGGATCGACATAGACGACCTTGGCTTCCGGAGCCGCCTGCTCCAGCAAAGCCCCGTGCCGCGGCTCGAAGGGCAGGTTGGTGACCAGTTTTTCGATGCTTTTCATCTTTTTCTCCTTTTCGCTTCGTGCAGCGCCTTCGCTGCCATTGGAATCACAAGCAGCTTCCCGTCCGGAACACCCGTGCTTTCAGCCCGGTGCCATGCATGCGGCCTTGCACCGGACATCAGCGCCTCTCCCCCTTTGTGTCCATCGGGCATAGCAAAGGCAGAGCGCTTCTCTCTGATTTTTACATTGGCACATCCGCTGTTGAATGTAAACATTTCCTTTTTGTATGGATACGCGGAACAGCGCTTTCTGTAACGTCGTGTCAAAAACGGATGATGCGCAAAATGTGTTAGCATGAAAACAAGGAGCCTCCCGCTCCTGTGACACCCGGGCGGGCCGATATCCTGCGCGATTCATCCGCGTCGGAGCTCCTTGCGTGTTCCCGCAAGCCTGTTTTCCAATCACGATCCGAAACCGCATGTTTCCGGTGCAACTCGTGTTTTTCAACCAGTGCCCGGCGCTTCTTTTCCAGGCCTTCTGCCGCAGTGTTTCCTGTTGTTCCAGAGCAAACAGCCTATGTTTTTTCGGACATTCTGCTCTTCCTGCCATGCGTTTGCACTCCATCCATTCAGAAACAGCGCTTACAGGCTATTCTTTCCATCATTTCCGGACACCGCGCAAATTTGCAGTAACTGATCATCATTTGACAAGCAGGGCTTCCCCGCATATAATCAAATCACGAATCTCACGCGTTTGCCTGTGTCATTCCCGCCGCCCCGGCCGGGGAGGCAGCGAACCGTACCATTTATTCTTCAGAGCAGGGCGTTCATCCGGTGCCCTATGCCGGCTGATCCGTTCCGCTGACATTTCGGGATGAAGGAGGCAGACTTCCATGCGTCCAGAAGAACAGCAGAAAAAAAGACCTCTGCTTCTTTCCGTGCTGATCACCTATTGGATTGTACTGATCCCTTTGTTTATCGTTGTGATCATCAGCAGCATCGCATATAACAGGCATATCGAACAGCAGAATCTGGACGCCCAGCGCCAGTCCGTGCAGACAGCCGCGAAAACCGTGGACGTACAGCTGAAGAACGCGTCCGCCTCCGCGACCACCCTGCTCATCAACAACGACAACGTGCGCACGCTGCGCGAGAACGACGGCATGAGCGAATCCGAGCTGCTCTTCCAGCTCTGGAAGTCCCAGAAGGACCTTTTCATGCAGCGCAACATGAACGCCCTGGTCAAGGGAATCTATCTCTCCTTTCCTTCCCAGAGCACCGTGCTGACCACCGACAGCATCTATACGGGCGACGCCTTCCAGAAGAACTGTGAAAAGCTGACGGGCATTCCCTACGCGGAGTGGGCCGGGCTGAACAGCTTCACCGGCTCCCTGCGCTATTACATCGTGCGCGGCGTCGAGGAGAACGTCTTCGTCATCTTCCAGCGCTATTTCCCGATCGCCTCCCGCAGCCACAACGCGATCGCCTATTCCCTGGTGGACCGTGAAAAGCTGCTGAACCAGATCCACGCCACCGCGTTCACGGACGACGCCACTTTTTCCCTCGTGGATACCCAGAATCGCACCTACGGAGACGCGGCCCTCTCCCAGGCCATCCTGGACAGAGTCGGGGACACGGAAGGCTCCGCACAGTTTCAGCTGGAAAACACCGTGGTGGATGTCGCCACGCTCACCATCAGCCCCAGCATACGCCTGGTCTCGGTGGTGCCATTGGCCAGCCTCGCCGCGTCCAGCTGGGGTTCCCTCCGTCTGTTCCTGAGCATCAGCATCCTCGCCGGTCTCGTGATCACGGTGATCCTGACCGTCATCTACGCCAGGCGGCAGGTGAAGCCGATCGAGCGCATCCAGAAGCTGGTCGCCGCCAGCGCGCCTTCCGCCGTGCAGCAGGGAACGGGCAGCGTCTATCAGGAAATCGCCCTCGGCATCAACCACATGCTCAGCCAGCTGGAGACCACGGGCGGCCAGCTCAAGAGCCAGCAGGAAGCCAACCGGAGCCGCCGCCTGCTCAAAATACTCAGGGCCAGCGATGACACGGAGGAGCATATCCGCGCCATTTCGCAGGATCTCGGCATCACCTGGGAGCCCGGCCGCGTTGCCGTCCTCTCCGTCTTCATCAGCAAAATGCCTGACAAGCTGCCCTACCAGGAGGACGAGAAGGACGACGATGAGCTGGACACCATCCTGAACCAGGTTGTGCTGACGGCCGTCACCTCCGTGCTCGCCCCCGGGATCATCTGCCGCCCCGCCGTGGATGAGACGCGCGCGGCCTACGTGCTCTCCGGCATTCCGCGCGACATGACGGCTGACAAGCTCGTTCAGCAGCTGGAGACCGTGCAGATTTACCTGCGCGACCAGCTGACCGCCGACGCCATGATCGCCATCGGTCACATCGACGAGAGCCTCGCCGGTCTGCAGAGCAGCTACCGCGAGGCGCGCACAACCCTCGAATACATGCGCATGTCCATGCCGGGCCGCCATGTGATGAGCTACGAAGAGATGGAGTACCTGCCGAACGCGGAGATGCCGGTGGAGCGCTCCTTCCAGATTCAGCGCATGTTCCTCAACCAGATGCAGGTCGAGGACTATGACAACGCGCGCGAAACCCTCCTGCACCTGCTGGACGAGAGCAGCAGCGCGGTCATCAGCCCGGTGCAGATGATGTCCCTGGAGAGCACGCTCTCCTACGCCCTCTCCACCGACGAGCGCGCTTTCGCGGACAGCTCCTTTGTCGCCATCTACACGGCCAGTGTCGTGCGTCTACGCCAGTGCCAGACCCGGCAGGAAGTCGATCTGGTGCTGCAGGATATCTTTGCCGCCGTGAAGGGCACCCGTGAGGAAATCATCGCGCCCGGCGCGGCGATCATCGGCAGTGTGATGGAGTACACGCAGAAGAATTTTAAGTCCCCCGACATCTCCATCGGAGCGATCGCCGATCACTTCGGCGTCAGTATCTCCTACATTTCCCGCCAGTTCAAGCGCACCCATGGCATCGGCCTGCTGGAATACATCCACATGCTGCGCATCAACGAGGCGAAGCGCCTCCTGGTCGACACCAACGACAACATCAAGGATATCGCCATCGAGGTCGGCTTCATCAACAGCCTGACGCTGTCGCGGTCGTTCAAACGGCTGGAGGGAATCCTCCCGTCGGAATACAGGAACATTTCCCGGCAGGAAAAACAGCACGGCTGAGATGCGGTCTGCGCATTCTCCCGCCGCGGCTGATGGACATGGCTGTCTGTTGGATCAGCGCCCCTTTGGCGGATGCTGTCAGAGTTTGAAAGAATGCGATCCCGATGATGAAAGGCGGAACCTTATGACCAAGCTGCTGCACGAGCTCACCACGGATTACGCTGGCTTGTTTCCGTCAAAAGCGGCTGCCGAGGACGCGCGCGGCGTGATGACCTACGGGGAACTGAACGCGCGCAGCGGCGCGCTTGCCGCAGCGCTCGAAGCCCTGGGCCTGCGCGCCGGTGAGGCTGCGGCCGTCTATGTCCCCTATGCGAAGGAAATCGTACTGGGAGCCGTCGCCGTCCTCCGGGCCGGCGGCGTTTTCGTGCCCTTCGACGACGCGTATCCGGCCGCCCGCCTGGAGACCATGCTGGAGGACTGCGAAGCCAAAGCCATCCTGACCGTCCGGGAGCTCTGGGACAGGCAGAAACTGTGCTTTCCCGAAGAGCGTGTTCTTTTCATGGATGAAATACCAGAAGGAGACGAAGCTTCCGTCTGCAGCCCGGCGCTGGACGAAGCCTCGCCCGCCATGCTGCTCTACACCTCCGGCACAACCGGAAAGCCCAAGGGTGTGCCGCATTCCAACGGCTTCCTCCTTCATATCGCCGATTGGATGAAGGCGCACGAAGGCGTCGGCATGAACGCGGAAACGCGAAGCGGCGTCATGTCCGCCTTCCCTTTCGTCGGCACACAGATGTTCCTGCTGGGACCGCTTGTGGCCGGCGGCACGGTCTGCATCGCGCCGGCGGCGGCGCGGTCGGATCTGGACGCCCTCTATCACTTTCTGCGCGCCGCGCGCATCACCCACAGCTTTGTGCCGTCCGGTCTCGCAGCCTTTCTGGCGGAAGACTATGACATCAGCGGCATCCACATCTTCGCCGCCGGGGAAAAGCTGCGCCCCTTCCACCCGTATGCGCCCGGCAATAACCTGATCAACAGCTACGGCAGCACGGAGACCGGCGGCGTGCTGTCCGAGGTCATTCACGGGGATGAACAGCACATCACCGTGGGAAAGCCTTCCCCGGGCGCCCGGATCAGGCTCGTCGATGAATCCATGAACCGCGTTGCGCCCGGGGATGCCGGCGAGCTGCTGATTTCCAGCGCGAACATGGCCCGGCAGTACCATAAGCGTCCGGATCTGAACGTGGAAAAATGGACGGAGACGAACGGAGATCTCTGGTTCCGCACCAATGACCGGGCCAGATGCACCGCGGACGGTGATCTGGAGCTCCTGGGGCGCACGGACAACATGATCAAACTGCGGGGTTTTCGCATTGAGACCGGCGAGGTGGAGGCGCAGATTGTCCGCGCCGCGGCCGCGCTCGGCGGCGGCATCGGCCAGCCGGTCGTCGTCAAAAAGACCATCGGCGGCACGGAGCATCTCTGCTGCTATTACGAGGCTGAAAAGGACCTGGACAGCCAGGCCCTCACGGAGGAAATCTCCCGGTATCTCGCGCCGTACATGGTGCCGGACGTCTGGGTGCGGATGGACGCCCTGCCGCGCAACGCCAACGGCAAGGTGCTGCGGAACAATCTGCCTCAGCCCAGGCGGGAGAGAAAGGCCTTTGGCGCGCTGGACAGCGAGGTGACCGCGCGGCTGGTCTGGACGGCGGCCGAGGTGCTCGACCTGCGCGAAATGATCAGCCCGGACGACAGCTTTACGGCGCTGGGCGGCACGTCGCTCACAGCCATGAAGCTCTCCTCCCGTCTGCGGGATCAGGGCATCCGGGTCACCGCCGCGCAGATTCTCCGCCTGAACTCGCTCCGGAAGATCGCGGAGGCCGCGGACGTCCTGTGGGAACAGCTCTGGACGCCCGAGGAACGGGAAAAGGTGCGGCAGAGCTTCGCCGAGCGGGGCGAGCGGATTCAGAAGGTGCTGCCCATCTCCTCCTGGCAGGACGAGATGCTTTTCGACCAGATTCTCCACCCCGACTGGAGCAGCTTCCGGAACGTCGTTCTGCTGCAGCTGGACAGCGTGATCGCGCAGGCCGATCTCCGGGAGGCGCTGGACACCCTGTCCGCCGAGAACGAGGAGCTGCGCTCCGCCATCGTGTTCCACGGCGTAACCACTGTGCAGCAGGTGATCACGGACAGGAAAATCCCGCTGGATGTGATCGAGGCGGCATCCTTCGGGGAGCAGGAGATGGCGGCCATGCGGAGACGCATTCTGCTCACGCCCATGGATCTGCAGTACAGCAGCCTGATGCAGGTGATCGCCGTGCACGCGGGGAGCGAGACGCTGCTCTACATCCTGACGCACCGCATCGCCCTGGACACAGGCAGACGCAGGGCCTATCTCGCCCGCATGATGCGCTTCCTCGAGAGCCGCTATCCGGACGACCGCTCCGTCAGCGGATGGCGGGAGATCCTGGAGCAGGCCACCGGTACGGAGCCGACAGACGCTCAATCTTCTGCCCGGAGAGAGCCGGCCGTGCCCTCCCAGGAAGCGCCCCCCGAAATCTGTGTGTACTCGGAAAACAAAGGGCCGAAGCTCGTCTTTGTCCACACAGGCAACACGGGCAGCGAGGCCTATTACCGCCTGGCCAGCCGCATCGGGCATCAGGTCTCCTTCGCCGTGATCGAGCCCTTCAACCTCTATCATCCCGCCCAGGCCCGCTACGGCATCCCGGAGATCGCGGCCAAATACATCAAGATTCTGAAGCGCCATCAGCCGCAGGGTCCCTATCTGCTGGGCGGCTGGTGCTATGGCGGCGTGGTTGCCCATGAGATGGCCTGCCAGCTGGAGCAGGCGGGAGAAGAGGTGCGCCACCTCTTCCTGCTGGACGCGCACGCCATGGGCAGCGAGGAGCTGGTCACGCTCTCCCGCGGCATGCACGCGGAGGTCAACCGGGATTATTTCGAGACCAGTCCGCTCTTTGCGGATCTCCGCGCGAACGGCATGCTGGAGGCCATGGTCACCAACGCGGCCCACGTGTCGGAGGATCTGATGCGGCACACGCCATCCCTCTACCGCGGGAATCTCACCTACTTCAAGCCCATGCAGATCCCGGCCGGCGCGTCGGAGGAAAGCCGCGGATATTGGCAAACTATGATGGAATTCGCCGCCGGCAACTATGAGCGGTATTGCCTGCCCGACAAGCTGCGCATCGTCGCGACGCCCCACGAGCACGATCTGATGATGGACGACCCGTCCCTGGACATCATCGCGCCGGAAATCCTGAGAGCTGTCGGCGTCCGGCACCCGTGAGCGGAGGCCTGTCTCCGTGCGGGAAGCAGCGGCTTTGCGGTCTGCCTTCCGAAGCCCTTGTCTGCCATTCTCCGACCCACTCCAAGCGGTGATCCTATGATTTCAATCTATACCATGAAGCTTTCCGGAATCCGGGGCAAAGAAGCCGCGCTCCTTCTCTCCGCCAGCCCGCGCCGGCGGGAAAAAGCGCAGCGCTTCCTGCGCGAGGACGACAGGCTCCGCTGCCTGGCGGCGGGATACCTGATGCAGCACTGTCTTTCCGGTTACGCCGAGGACAGACTTCGGACGGGCCGGGACGGAAAGCTGTTCCTGACAGGCGGCCCTGCCTTCAGCCTTTCACACGGCGGGGAGTATGTGATTCTGGGTGTAACCGATGAAGCCCCGAGCATCGGCGTCGACGTGGAGCCCATCCGGGAGATGGCCTGGTATCAGCCCATTCTCCCCCGCTTCCTGACCGTCGAAGAACAGAACGCGGTCGGTTTTGATGCTGAAAAGGCCGTCCGGGTCTGGACGCGGAAGGAGAGCTTCTACAAGTGCGTCGGGGAAGGCTTCTCGGATTTCTCAGAGCTCCCTTCAGTTTTGAACGAAGTCGTTTTTTGGAACGGCAGCGCTTATCAGCTGAAAAGCTGGCGGGACGACGGGCACATGTTTTCCGTGGCGCTGCAGCGCGAAGACGCCGCGCAGCCGGTGGAAATCAGCCTCATCCCCTGCGTCTGTCTGCTGTAAACCCATTCCAGCGAGTCCGGTGTATTCACCATTTCTTACCTATTATATCTATTTACGGAGCGTCAGCCGCGTGCAGGTTTCTGCACGTTTTTTGCTATACAAAACAGGTTACAGCATGTCGATTGACATGTATCCCGGTGTCCCTTAGGATGGAATCGCGGGCAGGACTGGCTATCCGGGCCCATGTCTGCGCTGCCTGCCATAGCGTTGATTCTCATCGCGCCGTGCAGGGATGAATCCCGTATGGATCGCGCAAAACCTCAACCCCACGCAGATGGGTGAGCGCAGCAGGACATCTCGTCAGCAGCCGTCTATTCAGTCATGCATATGATATGCATAAATATACGCAATCATAATGCGGTTCTCCATTGATTCCCCACTTGCGCAAATGTGAGACTTGTGGTATCATATGATAGCAAGAGTCTCATATTGGAGTCGCCATACTCCGCCGTCCGCAGGAGGCACGTCCGTCACATGGATAGGGAAAAGAAAAAGGAACTCATCCGACGCACCATCATGGAAAACGCCTTTGCGCTCTGTGCGCAGCGAGGCATCGAAAGCGTCAGTCTGGGGGAAATCGCAGCGGCGAGCGACATTGGCCGCGCGACCCTTTTCCGGTATTTCGGCAGCAAGCTTGAGCTGGTCGTCGCCGTCAGCGTCTGGAAGTGGCAGGAATACGTCGACTTCTACCGGGGATCCTTCAGCGAAAAGCGCATCGCGCAAATGACAGGCGTGGAATATCTGCGGATGTATCTCGATTCCTTCATCGATCTCTACCGCAACCATCCCGACATCCTTCGCTTCAATTACAGCTTCAACAACTACATCCGCACCGAGAAGAACGCCGAAAAGGAGATTGGGAGCTACGTACAAACCGTAAAGGGCATCGAGACAAAGTTCTTTGAGCTCTACGACCGCGGCATGAAGGACCGCACGCTGAACCCCGCTTTCACCAGGGAAGCCATGTTTTCCGGCTCTTTCCACATCATGCTGGCGGCCGCGACCCGCTTCGCTGTCGGTCTCCTCTACATCTCCAAGGACGCCAGCGAACCGGAGCAGGAGCTGGTGATGCTTGAGCAGATGCTGCTTCACACCTATTCGACGCAGACTTAAAATGATTTTTACATTCCGTAACGGTATTTTAACACAAGGACAGCATTATCATGTTATAACAGTTTGATGTATAAATATGTGATACCCAGCCGCCCATGCAAACGACCACGGACCGCGCGGACAGGTCTCACAGCTTCAGTGATTGCCGTCACCCCCGCGCGCAGGCGCAATCAACTCCTCCGGGAGTGGGAGGTTCTGTTTATGAAGATCAAGCGATTTGCAGCCGGCCTGCTGGTTCTGGCCATGCTGCTGACCACCCTGCCGACCGATCTGGCCGTCCGGGCGGAGAGCTTCTCCGACTGGTATCAGCTGATGCCCGCGGGCAGCCAGTACCACACGGTCACCTTCACCGCCCAGGGGCAGGAGGTCTACACAGCCTTCATCGCCGACGGCGGCACCGTGAGCGGTGTGCCCAGCGCCCCGCGCGTATCCGGGATGGCTTTCATTGGCTGGTGCTATGAAGGCCGGCTTTTCAGCGCCTCCACCCCGGTGACGGCGGACATGGTGATTGAGGCCGCATACAGCGCGGTTGACTCCGCGCTCGAGCTGCAGAAGCAGATCGCTCCCTACAGCCAGAGCGCCGCGGGCGCCTATGCCTCCCTCACCGTTTTCGGCACGCCCAAGAAGAACCACACGCCCAGCCTCCGCGCCTTGACCGGCGTAGCCGGCACCGACAGCGCCGCCGTGCTGGAGGCGTGGACGGTGGACAACCTGCACAAGCGGTCCTCCATCACCCTGGAAGCCGTCGTCACCAACCGCCCCGAGCTCGGCCGCGGGCAGACCCTGGCGGCCTATGCCGTGCGCAACGGCAAGCTGGGTTCGATCATCCAGAGCACGCTGTCCGTCGGCAGCCGCGTGGTGGTCACCCTGCTTCCCGGCAGCATGGAGGGCATTGCGCTGGTCCGGCTGACCTCCGCGCTCTCCGAAGACGAGACAGTCCCGGGCACTGATCCCTCCGCGCCCTCCGAAGAAGAGGATGAAGAGGAAGACGACCAGCTGCAGGACGGCGTCCTGTGGGCGAATGACGACCTATACATCACCGGCAGGATTCCCGGCAATGGCGTGATCGACGTGACCCCTGTGGACATCGAGATCAACGGCCAGAAAGCCCTCGCGGCCTGGGACATCAAGATTTACGCGAACCAGAAGCAGCGCGAGAAGGGCAAGACCTGGCAGCCCGCCGGCGAAAAGGTGCACGTCTATGTGCGCAGCAGCAGCTTCGGCAACAGGAAGGTCCGGGTCTACCACATCCCGGACGCCCCCCTGGAGACCAGAAGCCTGCTGAAGGCCGCCCCCGCCGCCCCGCAGACCGAGCTTGTGGCCGAGACCACCGCGCAGGATGGCTGGGTCGCGTTTGACGCGGGAAGCTTCTCGATCTATGCCGTGGTTGATCCGGGTTCCACGGAGGACAACGCCCGTGTAGCCGTCAACTTCTGGAACGGGGAAAACAAAGTTGCGACGATCTACGTGAAGAACAGCGACACAGGCGATGACCTCGACACCATCCTGTATGATCCGGGTATTGGCAAAGACGTCACGCTGGGTGAAAACGAAATCTTCCTTGGATGGACGACCAACAAAGACTATACTGCATCCCAGGCTGACAGGGATGCCGCCGTGACAATTGATAAAATCCGCGAGTATATTGATAAAACGAAGTTCGCAGAAGGCGACACTGTCGACTACTACGCGATGATCCTGAAGAATTTCACGATCAACTATCTTGATCCCGACGGGATCAGCATGGGCACGCACAGCATATATATCACAACGGATCAGACGCAGGCGGATTATCAGATCACAATGACCTATACGCCCACGGATAACCAGCACAATTTCGAGGGCTGGCTCGTCACGGAGGAGACCAAGAATCACATCAGCGCGAGTGATCCCGCGGCCGATGATATTCAGGTATACATCGATGACCAGGAAGTCACCAGAACCAGGTATCAGTTTGAAGCCAACCTGACGATCACCGGCAACGTGGAGTTCAACGTCAACGCCCCCGAAGGCGAGTGGCTGATCTTCAATGAAAACGGCAAAGGCGCACGCTACAACGCGCCTCAGTTCGTCAAGCGCGGTGACCATGTTGTGGAGCCCTCTACCGCAACAGCTGAGGAAATGACTCGTACCGGCTATACCTTTGGCGGCTGGTACACAAAGCTGGCTGAAGGCGCGACACCGGATGAGCACGGCTATACCGCAGTCGACGAGAGTTCTCTCTTCCAGTTCCAGAATCAGGAGCTTAACGAGTATACCGTTCTCTATGCCAAGTGGACACCGGTTCGGCGCGCCCCCTACACCATCATCTTCTGGACGCAGAACTATGCCCGTGACGGTTACGACCTCAAAGAAGTCTATGTGCCTTCCGAAGCGAATTATGGCACGGTAGGCCAGAATATTCCATATAGTTCCATCGATAATGGCGATGAGGATTATGTGCGTCTGCGTGTCAGCAATCAGAATACGGACTATCATTATACAGGCTTCTGTTTGACTGATGCCAGCAAGAATCAGCAGATAAAGGTCACGCCGGAAGGCGATGCCGTTCTGAACCTGTACTTTGACCGCATCGTCTACAATCTCAAGTTCATCATGTATCGAAAAACCCATTATAGTGATAATTATTCCTATGCCAACGGTTCTAATAATGGAAAGAACCTCTGGGATATTGCCGACTGGACAAACGTCGGCCAGAATACTACGCTGCCACGTACAACCTATGGCAATGGAAGGCTCCAGAGCGAAAGAATTAATGATAATACAGGCGATTATGACGCGTATTACTTTACCCTCCAGGCTTATTACGGGGAAGACATCAGCTCCAGATGGCCGCAATACTCTGAACTGATAGGTCCCAACAACGATGGTACAAAAGCCGTCAGCTTCGTCATGATGAACGGTACAAGGCTGAAAGAAAACGGCCTGAATGATAACGGTTACGGCACCGGCAAAGATACGATCAAGGGCCAGATCACAGTCATGGATGACGGCATCCTGGCGAAGACCAATGACGCCAATGGAAACTACCTGATCATACGCTACGCCGGTTACAATAACTGGACCTACCATATCTATTATGAAGCGGATCCAAACAAGACCTATCCCCCCAATACTCAATTCAGAACGGTAACGATCAACGGCGTAACCAAAACCTACTACTTTGATCACGATGTGACGTCCAGGTCCAGTAATACGATACCCGGCAACCAGAATCCCCCCTCCTATATGGGTTACGAGGTCGCAACGACTGGCCAGGGCAACAATAAAACAGTCTATTATGACAGTTACGGCGGCAATGCGCCCAGTCCAACCAATACCACAGGCT
Source organism: uncultured Clostridia bacterium (assembly GCA_946543085.1). GTDB lineage: Bacteria > Bacillota > Clostridia > Christensenellales > Aristaeellaceae > RUG11272. Next base: position 17,840 of record CAMNLM010000026.1, read on the forward strand.
ACACGGTTTATCTGAATTATTATTACAACCGTCTCGCCTATCCGATCACCTATCTTGACGGCTCCTATAGAAATGGTGACGATGGAGAAATAAAGAATGTAAGCGATCTGAACCAGGTACTGGGTGAAACTGGCAACTCCGATTATGCCGAGCTGGGCCCGGACATCGGTTATGAGTTTGTGATTCCCGACGCCTGTAAGAATTACGTACCTGAACCTAGAGAGCAAGGCTTCGTCTTTGAAGGATGGTATGCGGATGCCGCCTGCAACATTCCGTATGACTTTACTACAATGCCCATGGGCGGCATCATCGTTTACGCCAAGTGGCGGCAGATTCAATACCGTGTATTGCTGCACGCCAATGACGGGACCAGGGATGAAAACGGCGTCAACTGGGGTTCGGACAGCGTAAGCATGTCTTTCCGCATTCCCTACGGTGATAAAATCAGCCTTCCCAACGGCACACGTTTCACCAGCGGCTATGAACTGGTCGGATGGTTCAAAGACCCGAATTACACCAAGGCGTTCAGCGGAGACACAAGAATCATCTATGATGAAAACAACCCGAACGCCGCCTCCAATGATATCTTCAGCGACTATATCAAGACACACCCCGATCATGCCACCGATCCCATTGACATATGGGGCGACTATGCAGACGGCCAAAGAACCAACACCGACATCAATCGTTTCTGGATCACCAAGCGCGTGGACCTGTACGCGCAGTGGCGGAAAATCGTCCCCGGCGCTCCGGGTATCATTGTAGAGTACGACGCCAACGGCGGTACATTCAGTGATGCCTCCGAGATCTATACAGATCCCAAGCGCTATGTGGATAGCGCAGATGCCACAACACTCCCGGGACCCGCCAATCCGCCGACAGTGGATATGGAACTGGCAGATGGAACCACGCTTGAGGATAAACCCATGGTTTTCCTCTACTGGGTGGTACAGGAATGGGATCAGGCAGCAGGTAAATACAAAGACGTCGCGCCGTTTGACAAGGTGTATCCGGGAGATACCTTCAAGGTTCTGCTGGACAACTCAAAGAAGATCGTCACAAAATGGGGCAATCCCAATGACGGAACTGACGTGATTGAAGTCTCCAACCCGGCCCCCGGAACGACGCCTCCGGATTCAACGCATACCGTCATCAAAGAGGCCACCTACACAGTTCGGCTCCGCGCAGAATACAAGATGCCGGAAAACCCCACCCCCACGCACATCTGGTGGTTCCCGAACTATCCGGACATCACCCAGCCGCAGAATGTCCCTGATAAGCACAACAAGGTCTACGTGGACGGTACAACCGCAAACGATAAAACCGCCGATCGGATGGGCATCAACGAGGCTGTGTATATCAAGACGCCGGATTCCACGGACGCAACAACAGCCACAAGCTTCCACATCCCGGCCGGATACACCTTCCTCGGATGGGCAAGGGTTGATGAGGATAAGTCAAAGAGCCTCACAAACACGAACAATGCAGGTAACATCGACAATGTAAACCCGCAGATGTTCCTGTATTACCACCCGGCGGACGGCAAGAAAGGAACCAATGACAAACCCTACTACACGACCGATGCCGATGGAAACAATGTAGTCAGCTATGTCGCTGCGGACGAGAGCGACCCGATCCATGACCTGTACGCGATGTGGACGAAGCTCGAAGTGACCAAGAAAGTCGACGGCGTGTCGGCCGATGATAAGGCCCACCTGACAGACGACTACAGCCAGCTTGTCAGCAACAAAAACTTCAAATTCGTCATTCAGCATCCGAATGGGAGGTATTTCGTCACCGGCAGCGGCTTTACCGCAACGACCATCGCCAACGCAACGAAGTTCGATATGCAGGCCGGCTCCGCACTGAACACGGCCGGAGCGGCCGCCACGGTAGCGGGACTTGGCAACGGCAAGTACAAATTCATCGAGATTCGGGATGACGCGGCCCTCACCGGCTATACGCTTGAGAGCAGCGGCAGCAACGACTGCGTGACGGAAGTCGACAATGTCCATCTGAACGGCAGCGCTTCCCGTGTGACTGTCGAATTCAAGAACGTCTACACCCGCGACAAGGGAACACTGCGCGTCACAAAGGTGACTGCCCCGGACGGAATCGCTGCAGATCATGAATACCATGTCCGGATCTCGACGACCGCCAACGGCCAGACAAAGTATGTGACCGATACGAACGGCACGCTGAGCGCGACCGCTCCCACGACGGACCTGACGGTCAGCCCCGGTACCCCGCTGGTGATCACCAATCTTCCCACCGGAACCTATACGGTGGAAGAGATTCTGGGCACGTCGGAAGAAGAGCATGCGTATGTCGATGTGGATGGCTATCAGTTCAATAACAGGAGCTATAGCCCGACTGGCGGTTCCGTCATGGTTGCCAAGACAAATACGGCATCCAATCCCGCCGTCGTGACCATCACCAACAGCTATACCAGGCTGGTTGATGTCACGGTGACCAAGGCCTTCACCGGCATAACTGCCCTGCCAGCAGGTTTCAAGATCACAGCCACATACGGCAGCAACTCCACGGAATTTACAGTGAATTCCACGGGAATGACCGGAACGGGCGCTTCGGATAATCCCTATACCTGGACTCTGGAAGGCGTCCCAGTGGGTACAGAAATCACCTTCACCGAAAGCGGCCATGATACGGACGCGCATTACTCGGTATCCACGACAGCGGGCGGTGCCAATGCAACTTCCGGTACGCTGACGGCAAGCGAGACAGCCGACGATAACGCCTTTGCATTCGTCAACACGTACACACAACTGACTGTTGACCTCAACATAGCAAAGCTGGTCACCGGCAACATGGCCGATACCAGCAAGGCATTCGCTTTCACCGCCGTGCTGAGCGGGACCGATCCTGTTGTGTTCGGCGCCGGAGACGGGTACACGCTGAGCAACGAGAACAAGACAGCGACCTTCTCCCTCAGCCATAACGGCACTGTCACGCTGCAGGATGTACCCATCGGCGCAACGGTCACCATCACTGAGACCCCGGACGGTTACACGCCCACGGTCACATCTGACAGAACAGGGACAGCGACGACCAACGCCAATGGTGTCTATGCCTTCACCGTTGCCTCCGACGACGCCGGCAAGACCATCACCTTCACCAACGAACTTTCCCAGACGCCCGACACCGGCATCCGCATGGACACCATCCCCTACCTGCTCATCCTCGCGGTGTGCGCGCTGGGGCTGGCGGCGCTGCGCAGGCGGCGCGCGAAGGGAGGGATGTGAGATGCGCTTTCTCCCCGACTATGAGGAGAAGATCGCGGCATTTCTCCAGACCATGAAGTTCCGCAGGAAGATCTTCGGCGGCGTGGACGAAAAGGACGCGCAGCGGAAGATCGAAGCGCTGAACGAACTCTATCAGGAAGCCCTGCTGGCCGAGCGGGCGCGCTGCGACGCCCTGCTTGCGGAAAGGGGTGATGCGCGTTGAGGGTTTACGCACTCATCCGCGGTCCTGACGAAAGGGGGCAGCCGCCATAGCAGAGAATCATGGCTCGAGCGTGGACGAGGCGCTTGCGAAGCGCCGCGCGGACGTCAACGACCGCGCCGACCTGTTCGCGCTCATCCGGCGACTGGTCGTGCTCGCCGCCGTGCTCGCGCTGGTCTTCACCTTCGGCTTCCTTGTCACGCAGGCAAGGGGGCTGGGGATGTTCCCCGCGCTGCGGGACGGTGACCTGTGCGTGGTGTTCCGAACAACCGCCATGCGCCTCACCGGCCAGCGATTCGCCCAGGGCGACGTCGTCGCCTACACCCACGAGGGCCAGCGGTATTTCGCCCGCGTGACGGCGGTCGCAGGCGACGAGGTGGAGCTCACCTCCAGCGGCAAGGTCACGGTCAACGGCGCCGCCGAGGGCGGGGACATCCTGTTTCCGACCTATGACGACGGGCGGCAATTAACCTACCCCCTGCTGGTTCCTGAAGGCTATGTCTACGTTCTGGGTGATTACCGCACCCAAGCCGACGACAGCCGCGACCATGGCCTGATTCCCCTGAACCAGGTCGACGGCAAGGTGATCACCCTGCTCCGCAGGCGCGAGCTGTGATCCCCTGCCCTGCCCCAGTGCCGCAAGGCTTCCCCCGCGCCTGGCCGGGCCTTTCCGGCAGGCAATCATACATCACCTTTGAAGGAGGAAAACCCATGAAGAAATTTGTTGCCCTGATGCTGGCCATGATGCTCGTGGTCGGCATGGCGAGCGTCGCGATGGCGGCAAACCACGGAACGAAAGACAGCTCCAAGTTTACACCCAACACAGCCGTGGATTCTAAGCAGACCATCACCATTACCAAGGGTTACACCATCAACGATGCCGACAACACCACGGATAATCACCCGGCTGATACTCTCACTTTCACGCAGAGCAGTTCAGCTTACTACATCAATGGCGCAGTGAACTCAAACGTCACCGTTCCCGCCCTCACCACTATCACTGCTTCAGCTGTGACAGAAAGCACCACCGCGGCAACTATTTCCATCACACTGCCTGACTATAGTGACTGCCCTGTTGGCGAATATGTCTACTATCTGACTGAAGCAGATGCCAAGACCGCCGGTGTTACCTACAATTACACTTCCTCGAACCCCCTGGTTCTGAAAGTCACCCTGATCAATGAGACCGATTCTACGACCGGTGCTCCTACCGGAAATATCCTGATCGGCGGCATTGCCCTGCGTGATGGCGGCGACGCCGGTGTGAATGCTGGCAATGCCAACGGTAGCAAAGAGAAGCTGGACAGCACCACCGGTCTGAAGGAAGACGTCCACAACAACTATGACAAGGGCAAGCTGACTGTTACCAAGACCGTTACCGGTAACATGGGCGACACGACCAAGCCCTGGATCTTCAAGGCTGAATTTGAAACCACAAATAATGAAACTGTTCGTGGTACGATCTCTCTTGCCGGTAGTACTGGTACCTATTACGGTGAAACCGCTCCTACAGCGGCTGCTGATACCGGCGTTGTCACTGGCACCGCGTCTACAGATACTACCATCGTTCCCGGTACCGGCTGGACTAGCAAGACCGTGTATTTCACTCTGAAGCATGGTCAGAACTTCGTCTTCGACAACATTCCTGAAGGCGTAAAGTATAAGGTTACAGAAATTGAAGCTGCTAAATATGATTATACGACCAAGCTGAATGGTACAGCCACCACAGACGGCGTATTGGCACAAGCTGAAATGACTCGAAACGGCGATGTTACAGCAGCTTACGTGAACACCAAGAACCAGACTCCCGACACCGGTATCGCCCTCGACGCTGTGCCGTACGTCATGATCATGGCGATCACCCTGATGGGCGCCGCGATGATGATCGTTCGCCGCCGCAAGGAGGATATGTAATTCTCCTCTGAGGAAGAGACCGACATCAACCCGGTTTGAAAAGCGCGGGGGCTGAGCGTTCAGCCTCCGCCCCTCCCCCGGGGCGGCCTCCCCCGCAAGGGCCGCGGGGCTGCCCCGGGATTCCGCAGACTCCCATCCGACATCTTGGAGACACCACACGATGCGGCGAAACATCATTCGCTTCCTTCACCGCCTGCTGACCGGCATCGAGCTGCTGCTCCTCTTCGCCGCCCTGCTCTATGCGAGCTATTCCCTCTGGGACAACCACCAGGTCTATACCCAGGTGGAAAACGCGACCCGCGATCTCAGAGAGATCAAGGCCCTGGCCGGGGAGGATGCCCTCTCCATGTTTGACCAGCTGCGCTTCATCAACCCCGATGTGCACGCGTGGATCAACATGGAGGGCACGAGCATCGACTACCCGGTGTTGAAGGGCAAGACCAATTTCACTTACATCAACACCGACGTCTATGGCAACTTTGCCATGGCAGGCAGCATCTTTATGGACTTCCGCAACAGCGCGGACTTCAGCGATATCTACACCGTCCTCCTCGGCCACGACATGTCGGGCCACCGCATGTTCAGCGACGTCAACCTCTACAAGGACGAAGCCTTCTTCCGGCAGCACCAGACCGGTGTTCTGACCCTGCCGGACGGGGAGCACGAGCTGCTCTCCCTCGCCTGCCTGGTCACCAGCGCGGGCAACAGCCTGATCTTCAACCCACAAAACTGGGATCACCTCACGCCGGAGGAGGTGCTGAGAAGCGTCCGCGAGGGCGCGATGCACCTGAACCCTGACGGGCTCCTGATCCTGACCCGGATGCTGGACGCCGGGCTCGACGTGCGCATCGTCGCCCTGAGCACCTGCTCCAGTGAATACTCTGACGCTCGAACTGTCCTTCTGACGCTCATGGATCCTGTGAGCGCTGAAGTTTCGATACACCCCGCGAACCATGTCAGCGGCGGGGAAACCTTTGACTGATAGGGGGATCAACCATGTCGAGAAAGTGGATTCTCGCCTTGCTCGGCGGCGTGGCCGGCACAGCAGCCGCCACGATGCTTGCCATGTCGACACTCACGTCGGCGCCCGCTCCCGCGCCCGCGCCCGAGCCGGTCAACATGACCAGCCGCGCCATCACCGGCGCCTCAGGCGGGGCCTCTGTGTCCATCGGTATGGACCCGATCCGTGTGGAGATTCATACGGATGGCGCCGTGCCGGATGAGCCGGTCGTCTACACCCTGACCTTAACCGGTGAAGACGAGGCGACGCCCATGCCCGAGGGCGCGGAGGGCCAGACCTATGAGCTGCCCGTGACGCTGCCCCCGACCGGTGAGACGCCGCTGAAGTTCCCCGATATTCAGTATGGCGCTCTGGGCACCTACAAGTATGACCTGTCGCTCACGGACGTCATCAACGTCAACGCGGTATGGGACAAGACGGTGCATTATACCCTCACCATCACCGTCGTGCGCGACGAGGAGACGAACGAGTGGAAGGCCCTGCCCTCCATCCGCGACAAGACCGGCGAAAAGACCGACATTGCGGAATTCGACGTCACCTATCCGAAGATCAAGCTGACCGTGAAGAAGGTCTGGGACGACGAGGACGACAAGCTCGACATCCGTCCGGAGACCCTCAAGGTCACCCTGTCCGACGGCACGGCGGAGACAGAATTCACACTGAGCGCCGAGGGCAACTGGACGGCCGAGACGGAAGTGCCCGTGCTGGAAGGCGTCGCCTATACCTGGACCGAGGAAGGCGTGGACGGCTATCAGCTCAAGGGCGAACCCGAGTATGACGAGGAGACCCACACCACCACCTTCACCAACACCCTGACCAATGAGACCGTGAAGGCCACCGTCAAGAAGGTCTGGGCGGAGGGCTCCGGCGTTGTCGTCCGCATGCCGCAGTTCGTCACCGTGAACCTGAACCAGAACGGTCAGATTCTGAGCGCTCATACCCTGAACGCCAGGAACAACTGGACCGTGACCGTGGACAGCCTGGACGCCTTCGTGGGCGGCAAGCGCGCCGAGTACACCTGGACCGAGGTTGTGCCGGAGGGCTATGAATCCAAGGCCGCAACCGAGGGCACGGCGAACGATTTCACCACCACCTTCACCAACACGCCGAAGGTCAACGAGACGACCGAAGCGACCGTGAAGAAGGTCTGGAAGGACGCGGAGAACAAGTACGGCGTCCGTCCGGCTGAGCTGTCTGTGACCCTGCTCGCCGACGGCGAAGAAACCGGCCATGTCGAGACCCTGAACGAGGGCAACGAATGGACCGCTACCGTGCCGAACCTGACCAAGTACGCCGGTGAACGGGAGATCGATTACACCTGGTCCGAGGTCGTGCTGCCCGAGGGCTACAAGATGGACAGCAAGACCGAAGGCACCGTCACCACCCTGACCAACCTCTACGTGGAAGAGCCGGAGAAGAAGGAAACGTCCCCGTACGAAGGCGCGACGGATCTTGGCCCGGTGAAGCCCGGCGACGTGCTGAAGTACGAAATCAGCTATCAGAACGATCAGTTTGACGAGGCTGATATCGTGATCGTCGATAAGCTCGACGTGAACGTGACGTTTGTCACAGCCAGCGAAGGCTACAGCTATGACGAGAACAGCCACACCGTCACCTGGAAGTTTGAGAAAGCCGCCAGCGGAACGAGCGGATTCGTGACGCTGGAAGTGAAGGTAAAGGACAGCGCGCTGATCTCCAACGGCGGCAGCGGCAAGGTCTCCAACGGCGACGGCACGAGCATCAAGATCGGCAACGATCCGGAAAAGACCGTGAAGCCTGTCGAGAACCCCGTGCCCGACAATCCGGTGAAGACCGAGAAGCCCGCGGAGGGCAAGGAAGCCGGCGGCGCTCTGAAGGTTGGCGATGAGATCACCTATGAGATCTCCTTCGCAAACTACAAGACCGAGCCCGCGACCGTCACCGTCAAGGATAAGCTCGACAAGAATGTTGAGTACGTGTCCGCTGACAACGGCGGTGTCTACGACGAATCTGCCCATACCGTGACCTGGACGCTGGCCGACGTGGCCGCCGGCGAAGGCAAGGTCTCCCTCACCGTGAAGGTGCTGAAAGGCGCTCTGGTCTCCAACGGCGGCAGCGGCGCTGTGGCCAACGGCGGCGATGGCACCACCGTCAAGGTCGGCAACGACAGCGAGTATGAGACCAACACTGTGTCCAACCCCGTGCCGGACGATCCGGTGAAGACCGAGAAGCCCGCGGAGGGCAAGGAAGCCGGCGGCGCTCTGAAGGTTGGCGATGAGATCACCTATGAGATCTCCTTCGCAAACTACAAGACCG
>CAMNLM010000027.1 GCA_946543085.1 uncultured Clostridia bacterium
ACACGGTAGGCCATGATCGCGGTGCCGTTGTCCACCGGCACGCCGTAGTGCACGCCGTCCACGGTGGAATAGCTCAGCTTCTCAGCGCCGAAGTCGTCCCAGTTGATGCCCGCGTCGTCCATGGGCACCCACAGGGTGGGATAGTCGGCCACATAGCGCTGGATGAAGTGATCCTGGAACAGCACGATGTCGCTCAGGTTGCTGATGTCGCCGGAGGAGCCGGCCAGGGTCATGTCGTTCTCGACATCGGAAGAGGCGGACACGATATTGATCTCGAGCTCGAAATCGGGATCGACATTGGCCTTATAATCGTCAGCGGCAGCCTGCAGGGCGGAGCCGTTGAAGTTCGCGTCCCACGCGGTGACAGTCAGCTTGTCAGCCAGGGCGGCGGTGCAGGCCAGCACGAGGCACAGAGCCAGTACAACAGTCAAGAGCTTTTTCATACAAAAAGCCTCCTTCGATAATTTCCGGAACACCGGATGTCTGGTCAAAATAATACAACAAAAATACAAAGCTGTCAACCGGTAAACCGCCCGACTTTGCACAATCTGAAACAAAACCCGGTCAATTTGCAAATGTCACAGAAACTCCGGTTCCGCGCCTCTCCGCGGGACGATTCCCCCGAAAGCCGAGCGCCATATGGAATAATCGCAGTGCCGCGCCCCAGCGCAGGAGCGCCTTTCAGTGATTCTGGGAATCTCCCATCGCCCTCCGCAGGAGCGCCTTTCAGTGGCTCCGCGGACGCTCACACGGCCCTCCGCAGGAGTGCCTTTCCAGGGGCTCCGGCACGCTCACACCGCTCTCCGCAGGAGCGCCTTTCCGAGGGTTCAGGGAATCTCCCATCGCCCTCCGCAGGAGCGCCTTTCCAGGGGCTCCGGCACGCTCACACCGCCCTCCGCAGGAGTGCCTTTACAAAAGGGTTTCGGTACACGAAGGCCCTCCGCAGGAGCGCCTTTCCGGGGGCTCCGGCACGCTCACACCGCTCTCCGCAGGAGTGCCTTTACAAGGGTTTCGGCACACGAAGGCCCTCCGCAGGAGCGCCTTTCAAGGGGTTCCAGGGGACGCTTTCCCGCGGAAAGCGTCCCCTGGCCAACCTAAATAAACCACCCCTCCCCGCTTGCGGGGAGGGGTCGGGGGGGGGGTCAACATCAAGGAGCAAGCGGTATTTGATAAAACCAATATGAGCTTGCGCTTCGCGCAAAAAAAGCCGCCCATCTCCGGCGGCTTCGCCCCAAAGCCATGAAATGCGCTCAGCATTTCACTCTCCCCGGCGCCCGATGCCTCACCCTCGCAATCGCCTCCGGCGTGAGATCAAGCAGCAGCTTGATCCTCTCTCCCTCCTCGGAGGCGATCATCGTATAGTACGGCACATCATCACGATACGAAGTGTAGTCATACTTTTTGATCTTCACTGTGCCGCCCTTGCGGAAGGGCGCGGCCGCGGGATCATCCGGTCGGCAGAGCAGCTCCACATCCGTCAGCTTAATCTCGTGCAGCACAAAGCGGCCCCGGTCGCTCACGCGCTCGATGCGCAGGCTGTCGCGGTCCATCGTGTATTCCCACTCGCGGCGGGAGGCGTGCGCGTACCAGAAATAGGCCATGGCCGAGAGGAAGCACGGCAGCATAAAGCCCGTGGAAAACAGGATGCCCTCGATGAGAAACAGCACGGCCAGGGCGATCATCGTCCCGCGCAGGAGCTTCTCCGAGGAGCGCTCCTTCCTCGACACGGAGTACACCAGCGTATCCATTCTGTTACAGCTCCTCCTCTTCCTTGGCGGCCTCCAGGGCGGCCTTCGCCTCGTCGTAGCGGTAGCCCCGGCGGGCGAGCATGGCCAGCACCCGCTGATCGGTTTTGCGCGGGTCCTCGCCGGGCTTGGCGCGGCGCAGGCCTTTTTGCGCCATGCGGACAGCCTCCGCGGCCTGATCCTCGCCGTCGAGGGCGTCCAGCGTCCGCACGATCAGCTCCTGGCCGATGCCCTTGCGGCGCAGCTCCTGGGCAATGCGGCTCCTGCCGAGGCCCGCGTGCATACGGCCCTCCGCCCAGGATTTGGCGAAGGCCTCGTCGTCCATCACGCCGACCTTCTCCAGCTTGAAGAGCACCATGTCGGCGGTCTGCGGCGCGTAGCCCGCGCGGGTCAGGCGGCTGTGCAGCTCGCCGGTGGCAAAGGCCCGCGCGCTGAGCAGGGTCAGCGCATAGTCCAGGGCGGGCCGGTACTGGTGCAGCAGGATCCACTGCCCGTATTCCTCCAGGTCGACGTCCTCGCCGATCTGGATCGGCCGCTCGCGGTAGAGCGCGCGGGAAACCGTGACGGTCTCGGTGCCGATGGTCAGGGTGACACGGCGGCGCACGTGTCGGATGTCGGTCACTTCCATGCGATGTGTCTCCTTGCGGATGCGGTGGGGGATGGCGGCGCGGGAGTGCGGCGGTGCGGAAAAAAATCAGCGGAGCTGCTTCAGGCCGAAGGCCAGCACATCCCGGTTGCACAGGCCGAGCCTGCCCCGTCTGGCCTCGCTGCAGCCGCCGTTGAGGAAGACGATCTGCCTCCCGGTGCCCTCCTCCAGGAAAGCGCCGTCGGCGCAGCCGTAGGCAAAGCCCTGGTGGCCGAGCAGCCGGCGCGGGCTGAGGCTGCGGTCCTCGACGATCAGCAGTCCCAGGCCGTAGGACAGGCGCGGATCGCTCGGCCCATAGGCGGCGTGCGCACGTGTCATCTCTGCGGCGGTCTCCGCCTTCAGATAGCGCCCGCCCTGCCACAGGCCGCCGTCCGCGAGCATGGACAGGATGTGCGAGAGGGAGGCCGCGTCGGTATAGAGGCTGCCGGCGGTGAGGCCGAAGTGACGCTCCGGGTCGGGCTCCGTGCGCTCCGTTCGACCGAGCGGAGGAATCACCATGTCCTCGCCGCGGTGGGGGAGGACGCGGGTGATCGGCATGATGGCCTCGCGGGGGAGAGTCAGCGGCGCGAGGGTCGCCCGCATCCGGAGCGGCCCGAAAACCTCGCGGGCAAAGACGTCGTCCATTTTTTCCCGGGTCACGGCCTCCAGAACGCAGCCCAGCAGGCCGAAGCCGAAGTTGCAGTAGGCAAAGGTTTCTCCCGGCTTCGAGGTGCGGAGGGCGGCGTGCTTTTCGGCGAGTTCGCCGAGCGTCAGGCCGTCGCGCAGGGCGCTGTCGATGGCGGGGATATCGCGCAGGCCGCTCGTGTGGCTGAGCAGGTGGGCGACTGTCACGCCGTCGAGGAGGCTGCGCGCGCTTTCGCCGCCGGGCAGCAGGCCGGCCACGGGCGCGTCCAACGCCAGCAGGCCGCGCTCGCACAGGCGGAGCACCGCGAGGGCTGTCGCCATCTTGGTCAGCGACGCGACGCGGAAGACCGTTTGCCCGTCGCAGGGATGCGGCGGCCGGTCCGTGGACGTATACACGGCGCAGGTTTTTCCGCCGCCGCGGAGCAGCAGAGACGCGCCGAGGACGTGGTGGCGGTTCAGCAGGCGCGTGTAGCCGCGCAGGTCGACGATGGCGTCCCCGTGCACGCTGTGCCGCGCATGGCCGCGCGGGGAGGGCGCGAGCACGGGCAGCGCGAGCCGGTAGAGCAAGTTTCTGGCGGGCGTGGTGGGCATGGCGTCACCTCCGGTCGGCGCGGCGGGAACGAGGGAAGAGGCGCAGCGCGGCGGCGAGCAGCACGGCGCTCACAGAGAAGCAGACACACACGGCGGTTGGCCGCTGACGCAGCGCGGGCAGCAGGCTCAGGGCATCCGCGGCGGCAGCGCAGATCAGGAGAGCGATGTCCGCTTTCTCCACGGCCTGTGCGCGGCGCAGGGCTGTCAGGGCGTATGCGCCGCAGAGGAGTAGCGCGAGCGTCAGCGCGAGGGAGGCGTCCAGGCCGAGAAGCGCGGCGATGACGAGGACGGCAAGGCTGCCGGTCAGCGCGGCGGACAGGCCGCGGCTTTTTCCCGTGCGGAAGATCAGCAGGGCGAGCACGGCGAGCACGGCGCAGGCCGCCAAAGCCTGGCTGACGCGCAGGGTTTCGCCGAGATACAGGCTGTCCGTGCGAAGCCCCTCGACGACCAGCCGCCCGGCCCCGTAGAGCAGGGTGTAGCGCAGAAAGGTGTCGCCGGGACGGCCGCGGCGGCGCAGCGACCACAGCGCGGCGAAGACCAGCAGGTTCCAGAGGGATTCATAGAAGAAGGTCGCCTGATGCCAGACATAGACGCCGCTCTCCGGGATCAGCACGGCGAAGGGAAAGAACTGCAGGCGTGGGTCGGTGACCGCCGCGCCGTAGGCCTCCATATTGAAGAAATTGCCCCAGCGCCCGATGGCCTGCGCGAGCGCGACGCCCGGCGCGATGCTGTCCAGCAGGACGGCGAGGGAGAGCCTGCGCATCCGGGCGAAGAGCAGCACCGCGAGCATGCCACCGAGGATGCCGCCGTAGATGGCGAGCCCGCCCTCCCAGACCCTGAGGATGCGCAGCGGGTCCGCGGCGTAGGCCGGCCACTGAAAGGCCACATAGTAGAGCCGGGCACCGAGGACGCCCAGGGGGAGCACGGTCAGCGCGAGGTCAAGAGCGGTATCCTTCGGGAGGCCCAAGCGCTTCTCCTCGCGCGAGGCCAGCAGGATGGCGGCGAGCATGCCCCCGACCACGAGCACGCTGTACCAGGGCAGCGCGCCGAACAGATAGCGGCTGGCGGGCATGGGACACCTCCTTCCGGGCGATGGGATGGACAGGATTGCGGTTTCCGCTATTATAGCACAGGTTGGCGGCGCGGGGTAGATGGCGGGAGAACAGAAAAGGAAGAGAGCGGGGAGAATAAAAAGGAAGAAACCCGCGCACGGCACGGGACAATTCCTTCAATCCCCTGCTAGGGACTGTCTGCAAAAAAGAAAAGGCCGGACGCCTTTTCCCGGAAACCGGGTGCGGCGTCTGGCTTTTTTTCTCACAGCCCAACAAGGGCAGGCGCAAACCTGCCCTTGCGGAACAGCGATTATCTCGCGTAAACCTCTGGCGGATTAAGCCTCGGGAGCGGTCTCCTCAGCGGCGGGAGCTTCCTCCTCGGTGGGGATCTTCACCAACACGGCCTCTTCCACGACCTCGTCAGCGGGCAGATCCAGACCCTCGGCGGCGTCCAGCGCTTCTTCTTCCAGCGCCTGACGGATGCTCAGGGAGATGCGCTTGGCCTCGGTATCCACGGACAGAACCTTCACGTGCACGATGTCGCCCACGTTCACGGCGTCCTCAACCTTGGCAATCTTGGTGGGCGCGCACTGGGAGATGTGCACCAGGCCGTCCAGGCCGGGCTCCAGCTCCACAAAGGCGCCGAAGGTCACGATGCGGACAACCTTGCCCTCCACGATGGAGCCCACCGGATACTTCTCGGCGGCGTTGTCCCAGGGACGGGGCTGCAGCTGCTTGTAGCCCAGCTGGATGCGCTCGCGCTCGCGGTCCAGGCTCAGCACCTTCACGTCGATCTCCTGGTTGGGCTTCACGACCTCGCTGGGATGCTTCACATGGCCCCAGCTCAGGTCGGTGATGTGCACCAGGCCATCCACGCCGCCGACGTCGACGAACGCGCCGAAGTCGGTCAAGCGGCGAACGACGCCGCGGATGACGATGCCCTCTTCGAGCTTCTCCCAGGCTTCCTTCTTCTTCGCGGCGGATTCCTCAAGAATCACGGCCTTGCGGCTGGCCACGATGCGCTTCTTCTGCTTGTCGACCTCGATGATCTTGAGCTTCATGTCCTTGCCCACGAACTCACCGATCTTTTCGACATAGCGGGGGGCGAGCTGGGAGGCGGGAACGAACGCGCGAACGCCGTCCACATCGGCAATGAGGCCGCCCTTGACGGCTTCCTTACCGACGCCTTCCACATACTCGTTGGCGTCGTACTTCGCCATCAGAGCTTCCCAGGCCTTGCGATTGACGATGTTCCGCTGGCTGAGCACCACGTTGCCCTCGCCATCGTTCACCTTGACGACCTCGACCTCAATCTCGTCGCCAACCTGCACGTCCTGCTGGGTCAGATCGCTGCGCTTGACGAGACCGTCGGACTTGTAGCCGATGTTGACGCACACTTCGTCGTCATTCACCTGCACCACAGTGCCGGTCACGGTCTGGCCGGGACGGATGCGCACGAGCGTGGCGTCCACCTCTGCCATGAAGTCGTTCTTCTCCTCTTCGGGAGTCGCCTGGGTCATGTTCTCATTGTCGGTCATTGTTGTGACAACCTCCTTAAGTAGCCCGTCCGGCGTGGAAGCACCGGCGGTCATTCCGATTCTCTCGGAATGGATATTCGCAAAGGCAGGCGGAATTTCCGCCGCGCACTCTACCAAAATGGTTCTCGGGCACAGGGTTTTGCAGAGCTCATAGAGCTTGCGGGTGTTGGCGCTCCTTCGGCCGCCCACCACGATCATGGCGTCCACCTGACCGGCCAGATCTCTCGCTTCTGCTTGCCGCGTGTGGGTTGCCGTGCAGATCGTGCAGTGCTCCGAAAGGGACGTGACCCGCCCGCGCAGAACCTCCAGCACCGCTTCCCAGCGCTCCTGGGGGAAGGTGGTCTGCGCCACCACCGCGGCCCTGTCCAGCCGGGGAACGCGCTGCGCCTCCTCGGGACTTGCCGCGTAATAAACCGCGCCGTGCGCCCAGCCGGCCGTGCCCTCGACCTCCGGGTGCTTCTCCTCGCCGACGATGACGACGGGCGTGCCGTCCTCGCTGACCCTGGCGACGGTCTCGTGGAGCCTGGCGACGTAGGGGCAGGTGAGGTCGACGACCTCGCAGCCCAGCGCTTCCAGGCGCTCCAGCACCGACGGGGCGACGCCGTGGCTGCGGATGAGCACACACCGTCCGCCGGCCTCTTCAGGGGAGGCGATCGGTTCGATGCCCTTTTCGGCGAGCTCCCGCACCACCTGCGGGCTGTGAATCAGCTCGCCCAGCGTGCACGCGCGCCTGCCCGAGGCGGCAATCTTCCCGGCGGCCTCGACTGCGCGGCGCACGCCCATGCAGAAACCTGCGTGCCTGGCCACCTCCAAAGGCATAGCATAACCCCTTTCGGCACTCTTCTTTTTCGGTATACGACGCATCCTGCAAAATTCCTGCCGGCTAAATAATTTTTTTTCAGAATTTTTATACAAACCCCTGTTTTGTCTCCGGAGGAATGAAGAGCGCGGGCGCGCTGCCGGCGAAACGGCGGTCAGAGACGGTTCGGAAAGAGCACAGTCTTCAGCCCAAAACGATCAAAACGCCGGATCGGACTCCGGCGTTTTGCGGCTTCCTCAGCCCTTCTCTGCGGCCTGCTTCAGCTCTTCTCCCATCCGCTGATAGGTCTCCCGGATGCGCTGCATCAGCCTCTCGGCGGTCTCCTTGTTGACGCCGTCCGCGCGGATGTCCTCCGTGGGGATCGGTTCGCCGATCCAGACGCGCGTGCGGTGGAAGAGGCGGATTTTGCTGTCCACCAGCACCGGCAGCACCGGCACGCCGCTGCGCAGGGCGATCAGGCCCACGCCGGGCTCGGTGTGCTCCATCACGCCCTCGTGGTGCCGCGTGCCCTCGGGAAAGATGCCGAGGACCTCCCCGTTCCGCAGGGCTTTCATGCAGGCGCGCATGGCCTCCATGTCGCTGTTGTGGCGGTCGACGATGATCATGTGCATCGAGGTCAGCAGCCATCTGGTGAAGCGGGTTTTCACCAGCTCCTTCTTCCCGAGAAAGGTGACCTCGTAGCGCTTGACCGGCTTGGCGACCGCGATGGGGTCGAGGCCGGACAGGTGGTTGGAGATCAGGATGAACGGGGCGTCCAGGCCGGCGCGCTCCGTGTGGTAATACCGGACGGGGAAGAGGACGCCGAAGAGGAAAGGCGCGAGCACGCGCGCCGCGGTGTAGAGCGGCGTGCGGACGGGCTTCTTTCCAGCGCCCTCCGCCTGCTGATTCTGTTCACGCATGGCGCTTTTCCTCCACGATGGCGAGAATCTTCTCCACGCTCTGCTCGAAGCTGAGGCCGGTCGTGTCCACGATGACGGCGTCGGCCACGGCCTGCAGGGGGTCGACTTCGCGGTGCGTGTCCTGGTCATCGCGGCGGCGGAGGTCGGCGAGCACCTGCTCATAGGTGTCCGTGCCGCCCTTTTCGCGCAGCTGTTCCCAGCGGCGGCGGGCGCGCTCCTCCGGGCTGGCCGTGAGGAAGATCTTCACCGGGGCGTCCGGCAGGACGCGCAGGCCGATGTCGCGGCCGTCCACCAGCATGTCGGTGGTCGCGGCGAGGCGCTGCTGCACGGCGACCATGGCGCGGCGGACACCCGCGTACTTCGCGACGGTGGAGGCGGCCATGCTCACCTCCTCGGTGCGGATGAGACCCGTGACGTCCTCGCCGTCCAGCAGGGTGTGCTGGCCGTCGGCCTCGTGGGCGACGCCGATGGCGAGCTTCCCGCACAGAGCGGTGACCCGCGCTTCGTCCTCCGGGGGAATGGCGGCGCGCAGGGCGGCCAGGCCGACCGCGCGGTACATCGCGCCGGTATCGAGATGGAGAATGCCGAGGCGGGCGGCGACGGCGTTGGCGATGGTGGATTTCCCCGCGCCGACGGGTCCGTCCATGGCGATATTGATGGGCATAGCATTCCCTCCAAATCTTTTTCGGCCCTGCCCCGTGGGGCACGGCCTCTGATCGCACACGCGTGCGTGGGCTGCGCGCCGGAGAAACGCTTCCTTCGGCTGCGCGCAAACTGCCTGCGGGCGGAAAACCTCCGCTGTCCGCGGGCGTCTGACCGGGAAAAAGCCGGGCAGCCGCTTACAGCGTCCTGTGGCCCATCCCGACGGAGATCTCATTGAGATGCGTCAGGCCGACGCCGAAGAAGACGGCCACGGCGACGTGCTCGCCCCAGCGGGCGACGCCGATCTTGCCGCCGACCGGCAGGCCGAAGGCCTTCGAGGTCACCTGGGTGATGGCCTCGCGGGTCGCGCCGGCGACTGCGCCTTCCTCGCGGTGCATATCGCTGATGATGTGCTCGCGCTTGGCTGCGACGACGGCGCGCTCGACGATGCGCATCACGGACTGGTTGAACTCGCCGCCAAAGTCGACGGCGGCGCCGTGGATTTCCTCGCGGAGCAGGAGCTCCTTGATCTGCGCTTCCTCCTCGCGGGTGTTGGTCATCGCCAGGAGGATGGCGGACTTGGCAATGCCGCGGCTGTCATGGGTTACTTGCAGCATGGGCGGACTCCTTCGCGCCGTCAGGAGGGACAGCGCCAGACCTTTTCTGTTGACAGCAGTACCGCGCGGGCACTCTGACCGGATGGTTTTTGGGGGACGGGCGTTCCGCACCGGCGGCCGTCCCCGCTGAAAGCGCGGGGAAGGGCGCGAGCTCCGGACGCCCCGAAGCCCTGGCAGCCTTCGCCTGTCTACTCTTTCCCGAAGTAGTACTTCCTGAGGATCAGGCCGTTGAGGCCGGGGGGCAGGAGGTCGTGGAGGAAAACGGCGAGGTGCTGGTCGGGGCTGGCGATGCGCAGACGGACGGGCATGCGCCGGCGTGCGAGGACGCGGGCGACCTTGCGGCCGAGGCGGTCGGGATCGCTGCCGCCCCGCTCGTCGCGGTCGATCACATGGGTCGCGCTCCGGTAGTCGGCCCAGTAGGGAGAGGCTTCGTCCATCGCGGCGGCGTGGTGGCGGGTGTGCTGGCTGCCGCTGCGGTGATCGCCCGGCTCGACCAGGCAGACCTGGATGCCGAAGCGCCGCGTCTCCATCTGCAGGCACTCCGCGTAGCCCTCGACGGCGTGCTTGGCGGCCGTGTAGGCGCTCTGGCAGGGGATGCCCAGCAGGCCGTTGATCGAGGAGAACAGAACGATGCGCCCGCCGCCCTGCGCGCGCATGAGGGGGAGCGCGGCGCGGTTCATCCGCACCATGCCGAGGAAATCCGTGTCCATCACGCGCCGGTATTCCTCCGCGCTGGTCACCTCGCAGGGGCCGAGCACGAGAATGCCCGCGCACTGGATCAGCGCGTCCACCCGCGGGGAAAGAGCCTGGGCCTTCGCCGCGAATTCGCGCACGCTGTCCTCGCTCGTCACGTCCAGCGGCAGGCGGAGGATGCCGTCCGCGCCGGTCTCCTCGCGGAAGGAACGCGCGCCGGCGATGACCGTATGGCCCGCCGCCCGCAGGGCCTTCGCGGTGGCGAGGCCGAGCCCGCTGGACGCGCCGGTGATCCAAACGACCATGTCAGTCCTCCTCCGTCAGCAGGCGTTCCACCACGGCCTGGGTATGGGCCGCGGCCAGGCGCGTGAAGGACGGGTAATCCATGTCGGAATCGGTGTTGGCGTTGTCGGAGATCGAGCGCAGGATGCCGCAGGGCACGCTGTGCATATAGCAGGCGTGGGCGACCGCGCCACCCTCCATCTCCACCGCCAGCGGGTGATACATGCTGCGGATGCGGCTGCGGGCCTCGTCCGTGTGGATGAACTGGTCGCCCGTGGCGACCAGGCCGAGGTGCACGCGGAAGCCGCCGACCGCCTCCGCCGCCTGCTCCAGACGGTCGCGCAGGGCGGCGTCGCAGGGCAGGGTGGTCAGGTTGATCTTGCTGATGAGGCCCGGCGGGTCGAGGGGCGAGGTGTCGTAGTCGTGCTGGACGGCGGCGGTGGCGATCACCATGTCGCCGATGCGCACGTCCTTCGCCATGGAGCCGGCGACGCCCAGGTTGAGCAGCCACTCGGGGCGGTAGCGCAGGATCATGCTCTGGGCGCAGAGGGCCGCGTTGATTTTGCCCGGCCCGCACACGGCGAGGACGGCTTCCTTGCCGAAGAGCACGCCGCGGACAAAGGTGTCCATGCCGATGGTTTCGCGCATGGGGTTTTCCAGGCGCGCCTCGAGGGCTTCGACTTCCACATTCATAGCGCCGATGAGACCGATCATCGTGTTGCCTCCTTCCGACGGGGGGGTTAGCTTCATGATAATGATTTTGAGCGCGCGCGTCAATGGCAAAAAAGCGGGGAATGGCCGCGCTCAGCCCATCCGCCAGGTGTTCTTTTCCGCGGCTGTGGCGATGTCCTTCCAGACAAACAGCCCGTCCTCCAGCGTCATGTACCCGTGCCAGCTGCCGTCCTTTGGGATGGAGACGGAGCCGGGATTGAGGATCTGCACGCCGCCGACGCAGTCGCAGCGCGGGACATGTGTGTGCCCGTGCAGCAGAACGTCGCCGGGGCGCACCGGGGGCATGCGGCTGTCGTTCCAGACGTGGCCGTGGGTCAGGAAGATCAGGCGGCTGCCCTCGGCCAGCAGGGCGTAATCCGCCAGCACCGGGAAGGGCAGCACCATCTGGTCGACCTCCGCCTCGCAGTTGCCGCGCACGCAGAGGACGCGGTCGCGCAGGGGCGAGAGCATCCGGATGACCTCCTTCGGCGCGTAGCCGTCGGGCAGGTCGTTGCGCGGGCCGTGGTAGAGGAGGTCGCCGAGGAGGATCACGCGGTCGGCCCGCTCCTCTGCGAAGCGCTCCAGCATCCGCCCGCACCAGACGGCGGAGCCGTGAATATCGGAGGCGATGAACCATTTCATAGGGCTGCACTTTCCTTTCTCGCGCGGCGGCGCGCGATGAGCACGATCAGCACGAAGCCGGCCAGCGCGCCGGCGAGCGCGCCGCAGGCGTCGATGCACACGTCCTTCACCGCGGCCCCGCGGGCGTCCACGAAGAGCTGGTGCGCTTCGTCCGTCGCGGCGTAGGCCGTCGCGCAGACCCAGGCCAGGAGCGAGGCGTGGCGGCGCGTCATGGTCTCCCACCAGAGGCGCAGGCAGAAGCCCAGCAGCGCGAACTCGCAGAAGTGGCCCAGCTTGCGCGTCACGTGGTCGAGGAAGAGGATCACCGCGGCGCGCACCTCGGGCGGCTGCAGGTCGAAGCCGTCGTCGATGAAGCGGGCCAGCCACTCGGTGATGCCGCCGCTGAACATCGCGGACTCCGCGCCGGGCTGCGCGGAGAAGAAGAAGATCATGGCCATCACCGCGAGGGTCATCAGGCCGAAGATGAGCCGGAGCCGTCTGTGCCCAAGCCAGATACCGCCTTCAAGCATGCGTGTTGTTCTCCTGTGTGGAATGGGGAGCCTCGCCGCCGGTCTCCCAGGTGCGCTCGGAGATAATGTAGCGCGGCCGCGCCTTCACCTCGAGGTAGATCTTCCCGACGTATTCGCCGATGACCCCGAGGAAGAGCGCCTGCACGCCGCCGATGAAGCACACGATGCACGCGGTGGAGGCCCAGCCCGCCACGCTGTGGCCGGAGAAGGCAGTGACCACCGCCCAGATGATGCCGATGAAGGAGAGCAGGGAGATGAGCAGGCCGCTCAGGGTGATGAAGCGGATCGGCTTCACCGAGAGGCTGGTCACGCCGTCGAAGGCCAGGGCGATCATCTTCCGCAGAGGGTAGTGGCTCTCCCCGGCCAGGCGCTCGTGGCGCTCGTAGTAGACGCAGGTGGACTTGAAGCCGACCAGCGGCACCATGCCGCGCAGGTAGAGGTTGACCTCCCTGAACTTCGCGAATTCCTGCAGGGCGCGGGAGGACATCAGGCGGTAGTCCGCGTGGTTGTAGACCACCTCCGCGCCCATCGCGTTGAGGAATTTATAAAAGCCCTGCGCCGTGGTGCGCTTGAAGAAGGTGTCGGTCTCGCGGCTCGCGCGCACGCCGTAGACGATGTCGCAGCCGTCCAGGTAGGCGTCCACCATCTCGTCCATGGCGTTCAGGTCGTCCTGCCCGTCGCAGTCGATGGAGATGGTGATGTCGCAGCGGTCCTTCGCCTCCATCAGCCCGGCCAGCACCGCGTTCTGGTGCCCGCGGTTGCGGCTCTGGGCGATGCCGAGGAAATGCGCGTCCCTGCGCGCGAGGTCCTCGATGATGGCCCAGGTGCCGTCCCGGCTGCCGTCGTTGACGAAAAGCACCCGGCTCTCCGGGCTGATTTTGCCCGCCGTCCACAGCTGGCGGAGCTTGTCCAAAAACATGCTGCTCGTCACGGGCAGCACGGCTTCCTCGTTGTAGCAGGGAACGACGATATAGAGCACAGGGGGACGCATGCGCTTCACCTCGTTTCGTCACAGTTGCACAGGCGCATTATAGCACGATTGAGAGGGCGTGTCGAGATTCATCCATAGAACGGGCGCGCGGAGGAATTTGATGCATGGGCTTATTTAAGGGGGGGGTCTTTCTTGACAGAACGAAGCGTCACGGCAAGTGCTCCAGCCCGTTTCACGTCGATGGGAGAAGCACAATCCCGGCCCGCACACCCGCGGAGTATCTGCGGAACATATGAAGAGACAGCAGGAGCGGCAGCATCGCGATGAGCTGCCGCTCCTGTTTTTGAGGCTTCAATGCCGAATCCTGCTGCGAAGAATCGCAGTCCGGCACGGGTTTTTCCTTTCCTTCAGCCCGCGAGGTGCTCCGCCAGGATCTTGATCCCGATGCCGATCAGCACCGCGCCGCCGAAAATCTGCGCGCCGTCGCGGTATTTCGCGCCGAAGACGCTGCCGAGCTTGAGGCCGACGGCGGAGAGGACGCAGGTGATGACGCCGATGACGGCGGTCGCGGCCCAGATGCTGGAGGGGCCGGGAACAGCGCCTGCCGCGGTCTCCATGGCGGCGAAGGCGACGCCGGTCGCCAGTGCGTCGATGGCTGTGGCGACGGCGAGCGGGAACATGGCCTTCGGGGAGAAGTCCGCGCTCTGGCTGTTCTCCTCCCTGCGGATGCCCTCCAGCACCATGTTGCCGCCGATCAGGGCCAG
The DNA here is from genome assembly GCA_946543085.1 of uncultured Clostridia bacterium. Lineage (GTDB taxonomy): Bacteria > Bacillota > Clostridia > Christensenellales > Aristaeellaceae > RUG11272. The sequence continues at coordinate 13,707 of CAMNLM010000027.1, forward strand.
CAGGACGAAGGCCACCCACGGCGCGACGGAGACCAGTATTCCCGCCAGCGCGCCGCCCAGGAAATAGCCGATGAGCGGCATCAGCATCTGGAAAAAGCCGAACCACAGCCCAACGCACGTCATGTGGCGCGGCCTCGCGCCGCCCGCGGCGAGCCCCTTGCAGACCGAGACCGCGAAGGCGTCCATGCTCAGTCCGACGGCGATGCCGATGACCTCCAGCCAGCTCATGCCCATGATGATTCCTCCCGTTGCGCCTGAATAAACAAAGAGACCCATCCACGCCGCCGCTCCCTGTCCGGGACGCGCAAAGCGTGGATAAGTCTCGTCACTTCGTACAAAGCCAGGAGCGGAAAGCTCCATTTTGTTGACCTTGTCCCGCGCGTGCCTTCCGGCCGCCGCGGCGACTACTCCCCTATCATGACGAAGATAACACGCGGAGCTGACCTTAGTCAACGCTAATTTCGTCCCCGATGAAGCTGTCCGGGGCGTTGAAGGAGGGGACAAAGTCCACCGTGGCGCTGGTCGGCCCCTGGAGGAAGCCCGGCAGGCCGAGAAGGGCCATCGCGTCGGAGACACGGCTGTATTCCCGGGGGGTAATGCGGCGGTCGAGGCCGGGAATGTCCACGCCGTTGCACGGGACGTACTGCTGCATGAGACTCACCGGGATCCCCGCGGGCAGCTCGTCCTTCACCCACTGCAGCAGGGCGATGCTCTCCGAGGTGCAGCCGGGGAGGATCAGGTGGCGGATGAGGGTGCCGCGCGTCATCACGCCGGCGTCATTGTACCGGGGAACGCCGGTCTGCCGCACCATCTCCCGGATGGCGGCGCTGGCGACGGCGAAGTAATCCGCCGCGCCCGCGCAGAGGCGGCCCATGCGCTCGCTGCGGTGCTTGAGGTCGGGGAGGTACACGTCGATCACCCCGTCCAGCAGGCGGAGGGTCTCCACGGTCTCGTAGCCGGAGGTGTTCCACACCAGCGGCACGGGCGGGCGGTAGAGGGCCAGCGTCTCCAGAATCTGCGGCACATAGGGCGTCGCGGTGATGAAGCTGACGCTCTCCATGCCCGCCTCGACCAGGCGGCGCAGGTATTCGCTCAGCTCACGCGGGGTGAAGGAGCGGCCCGCGTTGCGGTGGCTGATGTCCCCGTTCTGGCAGTAGGCGCAGCGCAGGGTGCAGCCGGAGAAGAAGACCGCGCCGGTGCCGCGGGCGCCGCTGATGGGCGGCTCCTCCCAGAGGTGGGGCTGGATGCGCCCGATGCGCATGGTGGCGGGAAGCCCGCAGAAGCCGCTGCCGGCGTCCGGGGTGCGGAGGGCGCCGCAATGCCTGGGGCAGAGTGTGCAGATGGACATGGTATCTCCTTCTTCTTCGGCAGCGGCGCGGGGGATTTTCTGCCCCCGCGGGGGAAAAACGCGCCGCCGGCTTCCGTGCGGTGACGGGCGCCGTAGCCCGCCGCCTTATCCCTGGGCGGGCTGATCCTTCTGATAGAACACCAGCGTCATTTTCTCATTCACGGGTTTGAGTTCGCCATAGCGCCGATAGCCGAGCTTTTCGTACAGATGGCAGTTTTTGGACTCCTGCAGGATGGTGCCGAGGCTCCAGTGGGCGGCCTCGGGGTGCAGCCGCTCAATCCTGCGAAGCGCCTCCTGCGCGATGCCCCGGCCCTGCCACGCGGGCAGCACGCCGAGGCCGGAGACCCTGGCGCGGCGGTTCTCCGCGTCGATGATGATGCGCACCGCGCCGACGGGCTGGCCGTCGGCGAGAAACAGATAGCCGGCCACGCCAGGCCGGGTGTATTTCTCCAGCAGCAGCGCCCGGCTCTCGAGCCAGGGACTGGTCTCGTCGTCCTGATAGGTCTCGTAGAGCGGACGGTAGGCCTCGCGCTGGATGGCCCAGACCGTGTCGATATCCTGCGGCTGGAAGCGGACAAGCTCGAGTTTCATCGGCATCTTCCTCCATGAATAGCTGTGTGGAAAGCGCGTATTCCCTCGGTTGACTGGCTTATTCTTCCCATGCGCAGTGGGCGTGCGCGGGCACCTCGTCCCAGGGCACGTTGTAGCCCGCGCCGTGGCTGCAGAACACGGAGTCGGGCGTGTCCTCCAGCAGGGCCAGCGGGTTGTAGCCCTTCGCGGCGATGACCTCCTCCGCGTTGTGGCAGGGGGCGTAGCGGCTGCTCCATACGCGCAGCGCGCCGCGCCCGTGGGTCAGCATCAGGAAGCTCTCCTGCCACGGCGCGAACAGGGCGTAAGGCGCTTCGCCGCGCACAGTGACGCTTTCGCCCTCGAAGACGGGCGTCCCGCACTCCGCGCGCAGGGCGTTCAGCGGAGCGGCCAGCGAGCCGTACTGCTCCGCGGGCACGCGCAGCTCGAAGCCGCAGAGGGGCTCCAGCAGCACGTTCTCCGCGCCCATCAGGCCCTGGCGGATCGCGCGGTAGACGGCCTGGCGGAAGTCGCCGCCCTCGGTGTGCTTGGGGTGGGAGCGGCCGGTCAGCAGCTCCACGCGCACGTCCGTCAGCGGGCTGCCGGTCAGGACGCCGCGGTGCTCCTTCTCGAAGACGTGGGTCTCGATCAGCCGCTGCCAGTTGAGGGCCAGATCATCCACGTGACAGCGGGAACGGAAGGTGATGCCGCTGCCCGGCTCGCCCGGACAGAGCCGCAGCCAGACCTCCGCGTAGTGGCGCAGGGGCTCGTAGTGGCCGATGCCGATGGCCGGGGCGGCGACGGTCTCCCGGTAGAGCACGCGGCGCGGGCCGAAGCTCACGTCCAGGCGGAAGCGGTCGGCCAGCTCCTCGCGCAGGATGTCCAGCTGCATGCCGCCCATGATGCGCACGGAGACGGCGCCCTCGCGCTGCTCCACGGCGAGGGTCGGATCCTCGTCCTCCAGGACGCGCAGGGCGGCCATCAGCTGCTGCGGGGTCGCCTTTTCGCAGAGAACGTCCGCGGCCAGCATGGGCTCGGTGTGAAAGGCCGCGCGTTCCGCGCCGCCGATCACGTCCCCGGGGCGCAGCGCCCCGAGGCCCGGAATGGCGACGATGTCCCCGGCCTCCGCCTGCTGCGCGGCGCGGTATTTCTCGCCGTGGTAGATGCGCAGCTCGTTGATCTTCACGGGGCCGTCCGCGAGCGGCAGGCTGTCCTTCACGCGCAGGGTGCCGCCGGTCAGCTTGACGAAGCACAGCCGTGTCCCGCGCTCGTCCCGGCGCACGCGGCAGACCGTGCCGGCGAGCGGGGCGGCGGGATCGTAGGCGGTGACGGTCAGATCGTCCAGCAGGCGCAGGAAGGTATCGACGCCCTCGCCGAGCAGGGCGGAGCCGGCCATCACCGGGAAAACCTGCCGGGCGCGGATCATCCCGCGCAGGGCTTCTTTCCAGGCCTCCGGGTCGAGGCTGTCCGCGAGGAAGCTCTCCAGCAGCCGGTCGTCCAGGGAGGCGACGGCCTCCAGCAGCGCGGGGTCAGGCTCGCCCGTCTGCTGCCAGGCGCGGCAGTCGAGCATGGCCGGGGAGAAGCGCTTCGCCATCGCCCGCAGCACGCCGTCCGGGTCCGCGCCCTCCCGGTCGCACTTGTTGAGGAACACGAAGGTCGGCACGCGGTAGGCCTGGAGGAGCTGCCAGAGGGTCTCCGTGTGCGACTGGATTCCCTCCGCCGCACTGACCACCAGCACCGCCGCGTCCATCACAGAGAGAGCGCGCTCCATCTCCGCCGAAAAGTCCACGTGCCCGGGCGTATCCAGCCAGTAGACCGTGTTGCCGCCGATCTCCAGCACGGCCTGGCCGGAGAAGATCGTGATGCCCCGCTGGCGCTCCATCGGATGGTCGTCCAGAAAGGCGTCCTGGTGGTCGACGCGGCCGAGATGGCGGATGGCGTGGGTGAGATAGAGCGCCTGCTCGGAGAAGGTGGTCTTCCCCGCGTCGACGTGGGCGAGGATGCCGATGGTCTTTTTCACGGTCTTCACCTCCTTGGGGGGTTCCGCAGCCCAAAGGCAGCGCGCGCGAAGGGGTGCAGGGGGCGATCGCAAAGCCCCCTGCCCGCGCCCGCAGGCGCGGAATCCTTGCGGCATATGATATGCTATGGCGCAGGGGGTTTCGCCGCCTGCGGGCGGCGACCAAAGGGCTTTCCGATCGGTCCGGGGCTGCCGCCCGCTCTCCGCTGAAAACTCCATAACATGGAGTTTTCCGGGCGCTCCGAGCCCTTTGGAAACCTTCGGGCGCCAGCCGGCTGAGTGGAACGGATGCAGTAAAACTGCTTTGGAAGAAAGAAGCCCTTCCGCGGGGGAGGGCTTCGGGTAAGGCGTCAGGCCATCAGGGCATCTGCCAGGGCCTCAATGGCGGGAAGATCACTGGTCTTCGGCGCGCCCTTGATCGTCACCACCGGCTCGAGGAAGGTCAGCTCCTTCAGACCCTCGAGCTGGGCCTTCATGTTCTTGGCGGCCATGGGCGCCCAGGAGCCGTTCTCCACGAAGCCGACGGTGCGCCTCTGCCAGTTCTTGGCACGCAGGTGGTTGATGAAGTCCTCCATGAAGGGCATCGTGCCGGCGTTGTAGGTGGAGGCGGCGAGCACGACCTTGCCAAAGCGGAAGGCCTGGGACAGGGCCTCGGAGAAGTCATTGCGCGCGAGGTCGCAGAGCATGACCTCGGGGCAGCCCTTCTTGTCCAGCGTGTCGGCGAGCTTCTCGGCCACGGCGGCGGTATTGCCGTGCAGGGAGGCGTAGGCGATCAGCACGCCCTCGGCCTCGGGGGTGTAGGTGGACCAGGCCTGGTAGAGATCCAGCACATGCGGGATGGTTTCGTCCAGGGTCGGGCCGTGGAGCGGGCAGATCGTGCGAATGGCGAGCCCGGCGGCCTTCTTCAGCACGGCCTGCACCTGCGGGCCGTATTTGCCGACAATGTTGAAGTAATAGCGGCGGGCCTCATCGTCCCAGTCGTCGTCCATGTCCAGCGCGCCGAACTTGCCGAAGGCGTCCGCGCTGAAGAGCACCTGCTCGCTCTCCTCGTAGGAGAACATGACCTCGGGCCAGTGAACCATGGGCGCGGTGATGAACCGCAGGGTGTGCCTGCCCAGGGAGAGGGTTTCGCCCTCCTTGACGATCTGGCGGGCAGCCGCGCCGAGCTGGAAGTAATTGTCCAGCATCTGGAAGGTCTTGGCGTTGCCGACCAGGGTGACTTCCGGATAGGCATCCACGAAGAGCTGCACGCTGGAGGCGTGGTCGGGTTCCACGTGGGAGACGACCAGGTAGTCCGGCTTGCGGCCGTTCAGGGCGTCTTCCACCTTCTTCAGGTAATCGGCGGCGCAGGAACGGTCGACCGTGTCCATCACGCAGATTTTGTCGTCGATGATCACCCAGGAATTGTAGCTCATGCCCAGGGGCACGGGATACTGGCCCTCAAACAGGTCGATTTCATGGTCGTTGACGCCGGTGTAAATGATGCTTTCGCTGGGCATGTGGTGTAATCCTCCGTATATTGCTTGGTCGACAGACAGGATTCGCGGCGGGCTTTGTCGACGCTCTCCGCAGGCGCGCTTTTCAAGGCATTGACGACGCCCTCCGCAGGAGCGCCTTTCGAGGCTTAGGCGACGCTCTCCGCAGGAGCGCCTTTCGAGGCTCTTTGGCGACACCCCCGCAGGCGCGCTTTTCAAGGCATTGGCGACGCTCTCCACAGGAGCGCCTTTCAAGGCTTAGGCGATGCCCTCCGCAGGAGCGCCTTTCAAGGGGTTCCAGGGGACGCTTTCCCGCGGAAAGCGTCCCCTGGCCAACACTGAATCACTCCCCTCCCCGCTTGCGGGGAGGGGCCGGGGGAGGGGCACTTCCCTCACCGGCAGAAGCTCTCGATGTAGCGGTCGTAGCACTTCTGAATGACCTCCATCGCGGCTTCGCGCCCGTACACGCCGTCGATCTCGACGTGCTTGCCCTCCTCCAGGTTCTTGTAGACATTGAAGAAGTGGCTGATCTCCTGCGCCACGTGCGCGGGCAGCTCGCTCACGTCGTGGTAGGAGTTGTACACGGGGTCGTTGAAGGGCACGGCCAGGATCTTCTCATCCATGGCATCGCCGTCCTTCATGGCGAAATAGCCGATCGGGTAGACCTGCACGAGGCTCATCGGGATGATGTTCTCGCTGCACAGCACCAGCACGTCCAGCGGATCGCCGTCGTCCGCGAGCGAGCGCGGCAGGAAGCCGTAGTTGGCCGGGTAGTGAGTGGAGGTATAGAGGATGCGGTCGAGGCGGAGCGCGCCGCTCTCCTTGTCCATCTCGTATTTGTTCTTGGAGCCCTTCTCGATTTCGATCACGGCGAGGAAGTCGTCGACCTTCATCCGCGCGGGGCGAATATCGTGCCACAGATTCATGGGAGCACCTCCAAAGTGTTGCTGTCGCTTCATGATAGCACAAAGGCGGCATTTTGGAAAGACATTTATCGCCTGGAAACGGCAGCCGGCCCATGACAAATGGGCATGGAAGGCTTTCCGCAGAAGCATGGAGCGGAGAACCCCGCACAGTCCGGGCGGGAGCGCTCTGGGGAGGAGGGGAGGAGAAAAAGCGGCGGCTCCTCCCGGCGGCCTTCTCACCGGGCCGCGGGGGCAGGCTGCGAAGGGGCGAAAAACCGCGCCGGGAGGCCGCAAAATGCCTGTAAATTCCCTGCAAAAAGCGCTTGTATTCCGCGAAAAGGTGTGTTATACTAGTTTTGCTTTTTGCGTCCGCGGTTACGGCTGCGGACTTCCAGCGCGTTCCGCGTCCGCGCGGAGGGCGCCGACCCATGAAAGAAGGGCTTGACGGTTAGAGAGTGGACATGGCCTGACGGTGTCGGGCAGCCGGGGATCCCGAGCAAGTTTATGCCGCAAACGGGATGGCTGTACCCTGTCGCCGGGAAGGGCCGTGTTTTGCCACTCTTTTATGTTGCCTGAAAGCACGCTGACGGAGGGACAAGGGATGCCCAAAACCGACCTGACCCGCGTGGTGGAGCCCCGCTGCCAAAAGGTCGCGGACAGCCTCGGCTTCGAGCTGGTGGATGTCTCGCTGGACAAGGAGAGCACGGGCAAGTACCTGCGCATCTACATCGACCGCGAGGGCGGCATGGACCTGGACAGCTGTGAGAAGTACCACCGCGCGATTCAGCCCCTGGTGGAGGACTACGATTATGATTTCCTCGAGGTGTCCTCGCCCGGCGTCGACCGTCCGCTGAAGAAGGACCGCGACTTTGAGCGCGCCCTCGGCAGCGAGGTGGAGGTCAGGCTCTTCCGCGCCGTGGACGGCGTGAAGGAGTGCGCGGGCACCCTCGTCGCCTGGACACCCGACACCTTCACCCTGGAGACGCCCGCGGGCGAGAAGACCCTGGAGCGCAAAGCCTGCGCCTCGGTCAAGCCTGTGGTCGACATGGAGGGCGTCGAGGACGTCGACCTCAGCGACCCGGCGGAAGCCTGATCCCCGATCGGACCGCATCCGCCCGGCGCGGAGCGTGAAATGATAACGGATAACGGATAACGGAAGCGGGCGGCAACCCTCCCGCTGCCCCCCAAAAACCGACAGAACGGCTGCGACCGCAGCGCAACGAAATACCCTCGCGGAAGGATCGCTTCCGCGAATGAACCAGATTGGAAGGCGGACACACCCATGAAATCAGAACTCATCGAAGCTGTACGCGCGCTGGCCAAGGAAAAGGGCCTCAGCGAGGAAATGCTCTTTGACACCATCGAGAACGCGATTCGCACGGCCTATCGCAAGAACCTCCCCAAGGGCGCGGTGGAGCCGGCGAACATCGTCGTCAACCTCAACCGCCAGGACGGCAGCATCCACGTCTACGCGCGGATGAACGTCGTGGAGGAAGTGACGAACCCCGCCAGCCAGATCACCCTGGAGGAGGCGCAGACCCTGCGCCCCACGGCCCAGCTCTACGACCTGGTGGACAAGGACGTGACCCCGAAGGGCTTCCTGCGCGTGGCCGCCCAGTCCGCGAAGCAGGTCATCATGCAGCGCATCCGCGAGGCGGAGCGCGGCCGCATCTTCGACGAGTATGTCGAGAAGACCGATGAGATCCTCACCGCCGTGGTGCAGCGCATCGGCGCGAACAGCGTGCTGCTGGACCTGGGCCACACCGAGGGCGTGCTGGAGAAGGATCAGATGATCCCCGGCGAGACCCTCACCGAGGGCGACCACATCAAGGTCTATGTGCTCTCCGTCATCGGCGCGACGGCCGTGCGCGAGAAGGAGCCCCAGGTGCGCGTCAGCCGCATCCATCCGAACCTGGTCAAGCGCCTGTTCGAGATGGAGGTGCCGGAGATCGCCGCGGGCCTGGTGACCATCAAGTCCATCGCCCGCGAGGCCGGCAGCCGCACCAAGATGGCTGTGCACTCCTCCGACGCGATGATCGACCCCGTCGGCGCCTGCGTCGGCCAGAAGGGCGGCCGCGTGGACCGCGTGGTGCAGGAGCTCAAGGGCGAGAAGATCGACATCATCAAGTGGAGCGACGATCCGCTGGAGTTTGTCGCCAACGCGCTGAACCCCGCCCACGTCGAGACCGTGTTTGTCGGCCAGAACGACCGCGAGTGCCGCGTGGTGGTGCCGGACAATCAGCTGTCGCTGGCCATCGGCAAGGAGGGGCAGAACGCCCGCCTGGCCGCCAAGCTGACCGGCTGGAAGATCGACATCAAGAGCCAGAGCCAGGCCGCCGAGATGGCAGATATGGTGGACGACATTGAGACGCCCGCCGCCCCGATCATGACGCCCATGGAATATGATCCCTTCGCGGGCGTCCAGACGGACGACGACACGCTGTAAGCGTCCACACACGCTGGCCCCGAAGGTTTCCAAAGGGTTCGGAGCGCCCGGAAAACTCCATGTTATGGAGTTTTCAGCGGAGAACGGGCGGCAGCCCCGGACCGATCGGAAAGCCCTTTGGTCGCCGCCCACAGGCGGCGAAATCCTCTAAAAGGATTTGCGCTATAAACGCTGATGCGGAGGTTCCGCGCCTGCGGGCGCGGGCAGGGGGCTTTGCGATCGCCCCCTGCACCCCTTCGCTCGCCGTCTTGTGAAGACGGCGAAACCCTGGCAACACAGGGGTTTCATCTCTCAAAAAAGGATGAAACCCGAAGGTTTCCAAAGGGCGATCGGAAAGCCCTTTGGTCGCTGCCGCAGGCAGCGAAATCTTGCAAAGGATGGGGTGTCACCCCCAAAACCGATGAAGCAGAAAAAAACGCCAATGCGTATGTGTCTGGGCTGCCGTGAAATGAAGCCCAAGCCTGAGCTGATCCGCGTGGTGCGCGCGCCCGACGGCACCGTCTCCCTCGACCCGGTGGGCAAGAAGCCCGGCCGCGGTGCCTACGTGTGCAGGGACGCGCAGTGCCTCTCCCGCGCCATCCGCCAGAAGCAGCTGGAACGCCAGCTGGAGGTTCCTCTGGGCGAGGAGACCGCGGCGGCGCTCCGGGCCGCTCTCGACGCGCTTTCCGTGGGGGAGGCGACGTGAGCATGGACGAAGCCAAAGTGCGGGGCCTGATGGGCCTCGCCGTGCGGGCGCGCCAGGCAACCTTCGGCGAGGACGGCTGCCTGAAGGCCGTGAAGAAGGGGCAGTGCGCGCTGCTGCTGGTGGACGCAAGCCTCTCCGGCGCTGTGATGGAGAAATACCGGCTCGCCTGTGAGCGTTCCGGCACGCTCCTGCGGGTGCTCCCGCCGGGGCTCCTGGGCGAAGCGACGGGCAGACCGGGCAAGGCCATGGCAGTGATGCCGGGCGGACTGGCCAGCGAACTGGCCAACAAAACGATGACAGACATTCAGCCGCAAGGCGCGGCAAATGATAGCGGGGGTGCAATCGCCGAATGACGAAAGTGAATCTGAAAGATGCCACCAAGGAACTGACGCAGGACGCGGGCAAGGTGCTGGCCGAGGCGACCGGCATTCGCAAGCGCGCGGATACGCTCATTCAGTCTCTGCGGGAGATGGAGCGCGCCTATCAGCGTCAGGCGGACGAGGAAAACGCGCGAATCAAGCAGGAGGAACAGCTCCGGGCGCGCTCGGCCCAGTCCAAGGCGTACACCTCCGAGAGCGGCTTTGCCGTGGAAGAGGAAGCTCCCCAGGTCCGAACGGAGACGGCTGCCGAGCAGCCGGCCGCCGCGCGGCCCGAAGCGCCCGCCGAGCGGGAGGAACGCGCGGAGCAGGCCGAAAAGCAGCCTGAAGCGGTCACCGAAAAGCCCGCGCGCGCGGAGGCTCCCGCCGCGGAAACGCAGGCGGACGCGGCAAAGGCCGAGCGCCCCGCCCAGACGGAGAGCGCGGAGCAGAAGCCGCAGAAGGAGCAGGCCGCTCAGCCTGCCCAGGCCCAGAACGCGCAGAGCGCTCAGAACGCGCAGAATGCGCAAAACGCGCAGAATACGCAGAAGCGCGACCGCGGCCAGCAGAGCGCGCCCCGCGCCGCGGAGAAGCCGCAGCAGAAGCCTGCCCAGGATGGACAGCGCCCTGCCCGCGCGGATCGCGCCGCGGAGAAGCCGCAGCAGCCCAAGAAGCCTGCCATCGGCCAGATCATCGCGCGTCCCGGCGAGGACGTGATGATCCGCAAGCCGGTCGGTCTCGCGCCCAACGTGATCCGTCCGCCGCGTCCCGGCGTGCAGCAGCCCGCTCAGGCGGCGCGTCCCGCCCAGGGACAGCCGGGTACGTACGGCCGTCCGGCCGGCGGACAGGGCCCCTATGGCCGTCCCGCCGGCGCGCAGGGCCAGTACGGCCGTCCCGCCCAGGGACAGCCCGGTCAGTTTGGCCGCCCGGCCGGCGGACAGGGTCAGTTTGGCCGTCCTGCGGGCGGCGCGGGCGCGCCCCGTCCCGGCGCTGCCGGCGGCCGTCCCGTCGCGGGCGCGGCCGGTGGCTTTGGCGGAAGCCGTCCTGCGGGCGGCGGACGTTCGGGCGGCCGCAGCCGCGGTCCCGAGCTGATGCCGGCCGTGGAGAAGGAGCGCGTCTCCAACTACGACCCGAACAAGAAGAGCTATCAGCGCCAGCACGACCCGGAGCATGTGGCCCGCAACCGCAAGCAGGAGGCCCGCAACGCGGCCTTTGGCAGCGGCTATGACGACGATGTGATCCGCGGCGGCAAGCGCTCCCGCGTGCGCAAGCCCTCCGTCCAGCAGACCATGGCGCCCATCAAGATCGAGAACGCGACCATGTCCGGCGACACGATCACCGTGCGCGACCTCACCGAGAAGATCGGCAAGACCTCCGGCGAGATCCTGAAGAAGCTGCTGATCCTGGGCAACATGGCCACCATCAACAGCGAGATCGACTTCGATACCGCTTCCCTCGTGGCCTCCGAATTCGGCGTGACGCTCGAGCGCAAGGCCGAGAAGACAGCCGAGGACCAGCTGGTCGAGCAGAACGTGGAGGACGCGGACGAGGATCTGCAGCCCCGTCCCCCGGTGGTCACCATCATGGGCCACGTCGACCACGGCAAGACCTCCCTGCTGGACTACATCCGCAAGAGCCGCGTCACCGCGGGCGAGGCGGGCGGCATCACCCAGCACATCGGCGCGTACACCGTCGAGGTCGACGGCCGCCAGATCACCTTCCTGGATACCCCCGGCCACGAGGCCTTCACCGCCATGCGCGCCCGCGGCGCCCAGGCGACCGATATCGCCGTGCTGGTGGTCGCGGCGGATGACTCCGTCATGCCCCAGACCGTCGAGGCCATCAACCATGCCCGCGCGGCCGGCGTCCCGATCATCGTGGCGATCAACAAGATGGACAAGCCCGCCGCCGATCCCGAGCGCGTGAAGCAGGACCTGACCAAATACAACGTGGTCTGCGAGGAGTGGGGCGGCGACACGATCTGCGTGCCCGTCTCCGCGCACACCGGCGCCGGCGTGGACGAGCTGCTGGAGATGATCCTCCTGCAGGCCGATACCATGGAGCTCCGCGCGAACCCGAACCGCCTCGGCCGCGGCGTCATCATCGAGGCCAAGCTGGACAAGGCACGCGGCCCGCTGGCCACCGTGCTGCTGCAGAACGGTACCCTCCGCGTGGGCGACAACATCATCGCGGGCCTGGCCGCCGGCCGCGTCCGCGCCATGATCAACGACCGCGGCGAGAAGGTCAAGGAGGCCGGTCCCGCCATGCCCGTGGAGATCATGGGCTTCGACGACGTGCCCGCCGCCGGCGACGAGATGTTAGCCGTGGGCGACGACCACCTGAGCCGCCAGGTCGCGGACGAGCGCCGCGAGAAGATCCGCGCCAGCCGCGAGGCCACCGCCGCCAAGATGAGCATGGAGAACCTCTTCTCCACCCTGGAGGAGGGCAAGCAGGTCACCCTCAACCTCATCATCAAGGCCGACGTGCAGGGCTCCGTGGAGGCTGTCAAGCAGGCCATGGAGAAGCTGTCCAACGACGAAGTGAAGGTGCGCGTGCTGCATTCCGCCGCGGGCGCCATCACCAAGGACGACGTCAACCTGGCCTCCGCCTTCAACGCGATCATCA
>CAMNLM010000028.1 GCA_946543085.1 uncultured Clostridia bacterium
AGCGCCTTTCCAGGGGGTCCGGGGGTGACTTTCCGGAGGAAAGGCACCCCCGGGCGACCACTCTGTTCCTCCCCTCCCCGCTTGCGGGGAGGGGTCGGGGGTGGGGTCAAACCGAACGCATCTGTCTGCGTTGCAAGCTGAAAGGATGAGCGCCTCGCTCATAGAGAAGACACAATCCTCGTGCGGATCCTGCCTTCACGAAAAAGGGCAGGCCCAATGACGGGCCCGCCCATTGGGTGAGTTTCCGAATCTCAGCCTGAAGACTTAGTCAGCCTTCTTCTGGGTCAGGGTCGCCCAGTCGAGGTTGTCCCAGTCAGGCTCGGCGGGAGCGTTGGCGTTGTCCTGCCAGTAGAAGCCCAGATTGGTCATAATGTTGGTCCACTCGGCAGAGTGCGCGGCCACATACTCGGCGTAGGTCATGTCGGTGCCTTCGACGTTGTTCAGCGCGAAGTTCTTGATGGTGTAGATCGCGGGGGTCTCGTCGAACTCAGCGGCAGCGGCGTCGGCGTTGCAGGGATAGGAGTCGAATTCCTCAGACCACGCGGCCTGGGTCTCGGCGGAGCCGAACCACTCGGCGAAGGCCTTGACGACCTCGGTCTGCTCGGGCGTACGGCCTTCCTTGTCCAGGATGCCCAGGTACTCGGCGATGTAGTAGGTGCCGTCGTCCACTTCGACCAGCGCCCAGTTCTCGGGGTTCAGGGTGCCCTTCAGGGGATTGGCATAGGTGCCGGCCTCAGCCGCGGCGTCGATGTTGCCGTAGAGGGAGGAGGAATAGAAGGTGGAGACCTGCACGTCGCCGCGGATCAGGGGCTCAAGGCCGTAGCTGTCGCCGGTGAAGTTGCCGCCCGCGCAGTAGGCCCACAGGGTCTTCCAGCCGTCCACGGAGATGCCGCCGGCGGGAGAGGTGGGATCGGTGAAGGGATACAGCATGGCGCTGTTGATGTTGCCGTTGGTGGTGCCGCCGACCTTGCCCTGGCGATACCACTTATAGCCGCTGTTCACGATGTCGGCCCAGTGCTGGAAGTGGAGCGCTTTGCCGTTGGTGCCCAGCTCGTCGTTGCGGTAGAGCATCAGGACGTTCTGGATGACGATGCCGTAGGCCTTGCCGTCATACTTGAAGTCGCCAACCGCGTCGGCCCAGGTGGGGGTCCAGTCGGCGATGGACAGGTTCTCGTACTGGCCCTTGATCAGCTGGCTCCAGCGGGTCTCGTTGAGGCCGAAGATCAGGTCGCCGTCCTTGTTCTCGTTCGCGGCCTGCACAGCGGCGGTGTCGCCGGAGATGACGGTGTTGTCGTCAATGGAGATGGTGAAGCCCGCTTCCTTGGCCGCGTCGATCAGCCAGGTGGTGCGCTCGGGGGAGTTGGAGTTGGAGTAGATACGGATGGTGTAATCCTCGGCCATCGCGGCGGACGCGAGCGTCAGGACCATGACAACGGCCAGAATCAGGGATAAAACCTTTTTCATCGAAGAAGCCTCCTTTTCAATTTGCGCCGGTATGGCGTTTTCCTTTCACGCATTATACAACAGATAAAGGAAAAAATCAAACCCAAATTGACAAATTCAGGGGAACATATGTGCGAAAAACTGCAGAAAGCCATGCGCGCCGCAGCCCGGGCGCGGAAAAAAATCCTGATGAATCCATCAAAACAGCCCCTCCCCGTTTCCGGGAAAGGGCCTGAGAAAAGGAACAAAAGTTTTCCGGCGCGCGGTGAGAAAGTGGATTTTCACTCGGCCGGCGCTTCCTCCGGCGCGTCCTCCTTCACCACCGCGATGATGCCGTCGCGCACGGTCAGGAGCATCCGGTCGCCCAGGTGGATCCGCCCGGCGATGACCTCCTCGGAGAGGGTGTCCTCCACGGTGGACTGGATCAGCCTGCGCAGGGGACGCGCGCCGAAGGCCGGGTCGTAGCCGTCCTCGGCCAGCTTCTCCACCGCCGCGTCGTCCCAGGTGAGGGAGGCACCGCGCTCCGCCAGCAGGGCGGAGACCTGGCCCAGCATCAGGCTGGTGATCGCGTGGATGTTTTCGCGGGTCAGGGTGTGGAACACGATGATCTCGTCCAGACGGTTGATGAATTCGGGGCGGAAGAGCTCCTTCACGTCCTTCATCACCGTGTCCTTCATCAGCTCGTAATTCTTCGCGTCGCGCGGGGAGGAGGAGCCGAAGCCCATGGACTTCGCGCGGTCGAGCTGGTGCGCGCCCGCGTTGGAGGTCATGACGATGATCGTGTTCTTGAAGGAGACCACGCGGCCCGTATTGTCTGTCAGCCGCCCGTCCTCGAGGATCTGCAGCAGGATGTTGAAGACGTCCGGGTGAGCCTTCTCCACCTCGTCCAGCAGCACCACGCTGTAGGGCTTGCGGCGGACCGCCTCGGTCAGCTGGCCGCCCTCCTCATAGCCGACGTAGCCGGGCGCCGCGCCGACGAGGCGGGAGGTCGTGAACTTCTCCATGTATTCGCTCATGTCGATGCGGATGACGGCGTTCTCGTCGCCGAACATCGCCTCGCCCAGGGCGCGGCAGAGCTCGGTTTTGCCGACGCCGGTCGGGCCGAGGAACAGGAACGAGCCGATGGGGCGCTTGGGGTCCTTGAGACCGGCGCGGGCCCGGCGGATGGCGCGCGCGACGGCGCTGACGGCCTCGTCCTGGCCGATGACGCGCTTGTGCAGGGTTTCCTCCAGGTGCAGCAGGCGCTCGGCTTCGGTCTCGGTCATGCGGCTGACGGGAATGCCCGTCCAGGACGCGACGATCTGCGCCACGTCCTCCTCGGTCACGACGTCGCGGGCCTTCTTCTGCGAGCTGCTCCAGGCGGCGCGGCGGGATTCAATCTCCTGCCGCAGGCAGCGCTCCTGGTCGCGCAGGGAGGCGGCCTTCTCAAAGTCCTGGTGATTGATGGCTTCCTTCTTCTCGATCAGCACGGCCTCCAGCTGGCGCTCCTGGGCCTTGACGTCCGGCGGGGCGGTGAAGGACTGGATGCGCACGCGGGAGGCGGCCTCGTCCATCAGGTCGATGGCCTTGTCCGGCAGGAAGCGGTCGGAGATATAGCGGTCGGAGAGACGGACAGCGGCGCGGATGGCCTCGTCGGTGATGTGCACCTTGTGGTGGGCCTCGTAGCGGTCGCGCAGGCCGAAGAGAATGTCCACCGCCTCCTCCGCGGTGGGCTCGCCGACCATCACGGGCTGGAAGCGGCGCTCCAGGGCCGCGTCCTTCTCGATGTGCTTGCGGTATTCGTCCAGGGTCGTCGCGCCGACGCACTGGATTTCCCCGCGGGCGAGGGCGGGCTTGAGGATATTCGCCGCGTCCAGGCTGCCCTCCGCCGCGCCCGCGCCGACGATGGTGTGCATCTCGTCGATGAAGAGGATGACGTTGCCGGCCTTGCGGATCTCCTCCAGCGTGGTCTTCAGGCGCTCCTCGAACTCGCCGCGGTATTTGCTGCCGGCGACCATGCTGCCGATGTCCAGGGACACCACGCGCCGGCCAACCAGCATCTCGGGGATCGCGCCCTGCACGATGCGCTGCGCCAGGCCCTCGGCCACGGCGCTCTTGCCCACGCCGGGCTCACCGATGAGCACGGGGTTGTTTTTCGTGCGGCGGATGAGAATCTGGATGATGCGCTGAATCTCGGTGTCGCGGCCGATGACGGGGTCCAGCTCGCCGTTCTCGGCGGCGGCGGTCAGGTCTCGGCCGTATTTGGCCAGCGCGCTGCCCTTGCTCTCGCCGCGTTCGCCGCCCTCGGCGGCGGCGTTGTCGCGCTCGGGGCCGTTGCTCTCCCGCATTTGCTCATAGAGCTCCTCGCGGGCGCGGGCGAAATTGACGCCAAAACGGTGCAGCAGGTCGGCGGCGACGCCCTCGTCCTCGCCGAGCAGCGCCAGCCAGAAGTGCTCGACGCTGACATAGCTGTGGCCGAGACGGCGGGACTCCATGATGGCGAGCTCCATGAGCTTTTTGGTGCGCGGGCTGAGCTCGACGCGGCCGGTGCGCGCGCCGGCGGGCGTCTCGCTGCCGCGGGCGGTCAGCGCCTCGCGCACCGCGACGGCGGAGACCTTCTGCTCCAGCTCGGGCGGCAGGCTGTCGCTCTCGGTCAGCAGGCCGAAGAGGACGTGCTCCGTGCCGACGAAGCTGTGGCCCATCTCGATGGCGAGGCGCTGGGCGTCGGTGATGGCGCGCTGCGCGCGCTCGGTGAATCTTCCAAAGAAAGGCATAGTACCTCCGTGTGTTTTGTGATCTGAATGAATCCGATTCGTTTCAATCGAGCCGGTTCCTTTTGAAAACCGACTGGACTGCAAGCATCTGTTCCGCAGCAAGCAGGAGACCCGGCGAATGGCCGAAACCCATTGCTCTCATGGAATCCACGGTTTTCTGCCCCGCATGTTCACGGGCGGCTTCATTCCGGACAGTCTTACTGCTTCATCCCATCCCGGATAATCTCCCTGACCCGCGTGGCGCGGGCTTCCTGGAGCTGGCGCTCGTCCAGGTCCTTCTCCATCCAGGCGCACAGGTGCGCGTCCTGGGCCTGCTCCAGCATGCCGTCCAGCACGGCCAGCTGGAAGGGCACGAGGCCCATCGCGGCGCCGAGGCGGGCGTCCGACCAGAGCTTGAAGAACTCCGTGGGGCCGAGCAGACGGGCGTTGCGCAGCACGGCCCAGGCGCGGTAGACGGTGTCCTCCAGCAGGAGGCGGTCATCCGAGAAGGCCTTGTGGCGCAGGGTCTGCTCCATGTCGGTCAGCTGGGTGCCGACGGTGGAGACGGTCGAGATCAGCTCCTGCTCCGTGCGGCCGAGGGTGACCTGGTTGCTCACCTGGTAGAGGTTGCCGAGGGCGTCGCTGCCCTCGCCGTAGACGCCGCGGATGGTCAGACCGACCTTGGCGACGATCTGGCCGACGTTGCCCATCTGCTTGAAGCGGGTCACCATCGGCAGGTGCAGAACCAGGGAGGCGCGCATGCCCGTGCCGGTGTTGGTCGGGCAGGAGGTGAGATAGCCGAGCTGCTTGTCGAAGGCGAACACGGCGTTGCGGCTGAGGGCGTCGTCCACGCGGAAGCACTTCTCCGCGGCGTCGGTCAGCTCCAGCCCGGAGTCGATCGCCTGGATGCGCAGGTGATCCTCCTCGTTGATCATCACGGAGACGGCGTCCTCCTCATTGAGCAGGACGGCGGCGGTCTCCGGGTTTTTCAGCAGATCGCTGCTGATCAGGTGGCTCTCCTCCAGCGACTTGCGCTGGCGCTCGCTCGTCTCGCGCAGGAGCACGCAGGTGAAATCCCTGTCCGCGCCGGAGAGGGCGAGGGCGTTGCGCGTGCGGGCGATGCAGGCGGCGGCCATCTCGGGCTTCTCCGCCACGTCAAAGGGGAAATCCTCATAGTTCCGCGCGAGGCGGACACGGGAGGAGACGACGACGGGTTCACTCATGGGCGGCACCTCCCTCGTTCGCGGCGTTGATGGCGCGCAGCTGGTCGCGCAGGACGGCGGCGGTCTCGAAATCCTCCAGGGCGATGGCCTGCTCCATTTGGCGGCTGATGGCCTCCTGGCGGGTGCGGCTGCGCTGAGCGTCCTCGGTGGTCAGGGGCTGACGGCCCGCGTGCTGTACGCGGCCGTGAATCTGCAGGAGCATCGGCTGGAGCTGCTCGCGGAAGGCGTCGTAGCACCCCGGGCAGCCGAGACGGCCGGTCTTCTGGAAGGTGCTCAGGCTGGTGCCGCAGCGCGCGCAGCAGATGTCGTTCTCAGGGTCCACCGTCTCCACCTGGTCGGTGGCGGTGATGGCGCTGAGGATGGAATTGAGCAGATTGCGGATGTTGCTGCCGGTCAGATTCATGTGCATGCGGCTGGCGCAGCCCTCGCACAGGTGGCGGATCGTGACCTGGTTGCCCACCATCACGGAGATGGCATAATGGGCTTCATTGGTTTTGCATTCCTCGCAAAGCATATTGTTCTCCTTCGTCAGACGGGTCGGGATCGGTTGGTTCCGGCGCGGCATGGGGATGGCTTTGCTTCCCCTACTGCGGCCGCTGGGCGGGCGTTTCCTCGCCGCCGCAGCTCTTGCGGTCCTGGCGGGCCAGCGCGGTGAGCATCGACTTGAGCACCTTCGCGCGCAGCGCGTTCTTCATCGTGTCCGGCATGGGCACGGAGAGGGCGGTGTCGTTCAGGGCGGCGCACATAATGCCCGCCTCCTCCTTGGTCACCAGCTTCTCCTGCTGCAGGGCGGCGATCATCCGGTTGCACTCGGCCTGCGTCAGCGTGTCGCCGATGCGCTCCTGGATGAGGTAGAGCAGCTTCTGCGGGCCGGAGTGCACGACCCGCACGATGCGGATGTACCCGCCGCCGCCTCTGCGGCTCTCGATGACATAACCGTCGTCCAGGGTGAAGCGCGTCGCCAGGACATAATTGATCTGGCTCGGCGCGCAGCCGAAATACTCGGCGAGTTCATTGCGCTTCAGCTCCACCTCCGGCTCCTCCTGGGTGAGCAGGGTTTTGATAAAGCTCTCGATTGAATCGCTCAATCGCATCATGATCCCTCGTTTCCGGTCACTGACTATCTTTGACCATTTAGATTATAACATGGGTTGGGGGAGAATGCAAGGGGAAACTCACAGCGGGCGCGCGGCGCAAAGTCCTGCGCAACCGTGCCGCGAACCTGCCGCGCCCCTTGACAACCCCCGGCATTTCACCGATAATAGTATTTGTGAAGCTATGCCTTTCACCCGGTTTTCCCATTTTCCCTGAGAGGAGGCCGCTGCAGTGCCCGCGAAGATTACCCATGTAGAAAAGGATTCCATCGCGGCAGAACTGGGCCTCGAGGCGGGCGACCTGCTGGTGAGCATCGCCGGGGAACCCATCATCGACCAGATCGACTACCAGGCGCTGACCGCGCAGGCCGTGTTCGACATGGTGGTGGAGCATCCGGGCTATCCGCCGCGCCGCGTCCACGTGACCAAGGAGGACTGGGAGCCGCTGGGCCTGACCCTGGATCAGACCATTGTCGCCTGCCCGCGGGAATGCGCGAACCACTGCGTGTTCTGCTTCATCGACCAGATGCCGCCGGGCATGCGGAAGACCCTCTACGTGAAGGATGACGACTGGCGGCTGTCCCTGATGATGGGCAACTATATCACCATGACGAACATCTCCCGCCAGGAGCTGGACCGCATTATCCGCCGCAAGGTGAGTCCGCTGTACATCTCCGTGCACGCGACCGATCCGGAGGTGCGCACGAAGCTGCTGCGCAACCGGCACGCGGGGGAGGTCATGGAGCGGTTGCGGCTCCTGCGGGACAACGGCATCCGCTTCCACTGCCAGATCGTGCTCTGCCCCGGCTGGAACGACGGCGAGGTGCTTGCGCGCACCCTGCGCGACCTGAGCGGGCTGTGGCCCGCGGCGCAGTCTGCGGCGCTGGTGCCTGTCGGCCTGACGCGCTTCCGCGAGGGACTGGAGCAGGTGACGCCCTACAGCCGGGAGACCGCGGAGGAGCTGGTGCGGAGCGTCCAGCCGCTGCAGGAGCAGTTTCTGCGGGAGCTGGGCACGCGCTTCGTTTTCCCCTCCGACGAGTTCTACTGCCTTTCCGGCCTGCCCCTGCCGGAGGACGAGGCCTACGAGGACTACCCGCAGATTGAGAACGGCGTGGGCATGCTGCGGATGTTTGAGACCGATCTGCGCTACGCCGCGGAGGACTACCCGGTCGAAAGAACCGCGCCGAGGCGGCTGGTCATTGCCTGCGGCACGTCGGTGGCGCGGGTGATGCAGGGCTGGTGCGACAAGTACCAGCCGGAGGGCACCGCGGTGAAGGTTCACCCGATCCTCAACCGCTTTTTTGGGGAGACCGTGACGGTCACCGGGCTGATCACCGGGCAGGACCTGGTGGACCAGCTGCAGGACGAGGTCTGCGACGAGATACTGATCTGCCGGAACACGATCCGCAACGAGGGCGATCTGTTCCTGGATGATATGACGCTGGACGAAGTGCGAAGCCGCCTGCCCGCTCCCCTGCGGGTGGTGGAGAACACGGGCGAGGCCTTCTGGCGCGCCATCAGCGGACTGGAGGACAGCAAACCATGACGAAAGCATTGGTGGCCGTGGTCGGCCGCCCGAACGTGGGCAAGTCCACGTTCTTCAATAAAGTGGCCGGGAAGCGCATCAGCATCGTGGAGGATACGCCCGGCGTGACCCGCGACCGCATCTATACGGACGTGGAGTGGCAGGGCCGCAAGTTCACGATGATCGACACTGGCGGCATCGACATGCACACCGAGGATATCTTTCTCACGCAGATCCGCCGCCAGGCGCAGATCGCCATCGACACGGCGGACGTGATCTGCTTCTTTGTGGACGGCCGCGCGGGCCTCACGGACGACGACATGGAGGTCGCGAATCTCCTGCGCCGCTCCGGCAAGCCCGTGGTGCTGGCTGTCAACAAGATCGACCACATCTCCCTCGCCGCGGAGGCCTATGAGTTCTACGCGCTGGGCCTGGGCGACCCGATCGCCATCAGCGCGGCGAACATGATGGGCCTGGGCGACCTGCTGGAGCGCGTGTGCGAGCTGCTCCCCGAGAAGACGCCCGAGGAGGACGAGGACACCCATGTTCTCCAGCTGGCCGTGGTGGGCAGGCCGAACGTCGGCAAGAGCTCTCTGGTCAACAGGCTCCTGGGCCAGGAGCGCTCCATGGTCTCCGACATCGCGGGCACCACGCGGGACGCCATCGATACGCAGCTGACCACGGCGGACGGCGGCGTCTACAACATCATCGACACCGCCGGCATCCGCAAGAAGAGCGCGGTGGAGGACGCGAGCGTCGAGCAGTACAGCGTGCTGCGCTCCATCGCGGCCATCCAGCGCTGCGACGTGGCGCTGCTGCTGATCGACGCGCAGGACGGCGTGACCGAGCAGGACACGAAGATCGCCGGCATCATCCACGACGAGGGCAAGGCCGCCGTGATCGTGGTCAACAAGTGGGACACGCTCGAGAAGGACACCAACACCCTGGAGAACTTCCGCAAGAAGGTCTACGACGGGCTGAAGTTCATGTCCTGGGCGCCGGTGCTCTTCCTCTCCGCGAAGACCGGCCAGCGCGTTCACACCGTGCTGCAGACCGTGGACCAGGTCTACGGCATGAGCAGCAAGCGCGTGCCGACCGGCATCCTCAACGACATCCTGGCGGACGCGATGGCGGATCTCCAGCCCCCGGCCGTCAACGGGCGGCGGCTCAAGATCTATTTCGTCACCCAGCACAGCGTGAACCCGCCGACCTTCATCTTCTTCGTGAACGACGAAAAGCTGATGCACTTCGCCTACAAGCGCTATCTGGAAAACTATTTCCGCAAATCCTTTGACTTTACCGGCACGCCGCTGCGGTTCGTCATCCGGCAGAAGAACAGGGAGGAATGAACGATGGCATGGCGCTATGTTCTCTCCGCGGTGATTGCTTATCTGCTGGGCTCCATCTCCACGGGCATCCTCGTGTCGAAGCTGAGCAACGGGCCTGATCTGCACAAGGTGGGCAGCGGCAACGTCGGCGCGAGCAACGTGCTGCGCACAATGGGCGTCAAGTCCGGCGCAATCACCTTCGTCGGCGACTGCTGCAAGGCCATCGCGGCCTGCCTGATCGGCGGCACCGTCACGGGCGACCGCTGGGGCATGCTGCTGGCGGGCCTGTGCGTGATCATCGGGCACAACTGGCCGGTGTTCTTCGGCTTCCGGGGCGGGAAAGGCGTCGCGGCCTCCACGGCGGTGATGCTCTGCTGCTTCTGGAAATGGGCGCTGGTCAGCTACGGCGTGGCCATCCTCCTGATCGCCGTCACGCGCTACATCTCCCTCGGCAGCATCGTGATGCTGGTGCTCTACGCCCTGCTTGTGATTCTCCTGGAGGCGCACGGCAGCGCGCTGATCATCGCCTGGGCGATCGCCCTCGCGGCCATGTGCCTCATCCGCCACCACGGCAACATCACCCGGCTTCTCAAAGGCACCGAGCGCAAGATCGGCCAGAAGGAAAAGACAGAGTAAAACGCGCACTCCCGCTGGCCAGCGCTGATGAACGGAACCCGGTTCACACGCGAAGCTTTCCAAACGACCCCCACCGATCGGCGCGGAGGATAAAAACTTGTCTGACAAACGAATGGATCACATCCGCAATTTCTGCATCATCGCCCACATCGACCACGGCAAGTCGACGCTCGCCGACCGCCTGCTGGAGCTGACCGGCGTCTTCGCCAAGCGCGAGATGGTCGACCAGATCCTGGACAGCATGGAGCTGGAGCGCGAGCGCGGCATCACCATCAAGAGCAAGGCCGTGCGCATGTCCTATACGGCCGCGGACGGCGAAACCTATGAGTACAACCTGATCGACACGCCCGGCCACGTGGACTTTACCTACGAGGTGAGCCGCGCGCTGGCCGCGTGCGAAGGCGCGCTGCTGGTGGTAGACGCGACGCAGGGCATCGAGGCGCAGACCCTTGCCAACTGCTATCTCGCCCTGGACCACGACCTGGAGATCATCCCGGTGATCAACAAGATCGATCTGCCGAGCGCGCAGCCCGAGGCTGTCCGCTCGGAGATCGAGGACGTGATCGGCCTGGACGCTTCCTTCGCGCCGTGCATCTCCGCCAAGACCGGCGAGAACGTGGGCGAGGTGCTCGAGGCTATCGCGGCCCATGTGCCGCCGCCCGTGGGCGACCCGGAAGCGCCGCTGCAGGCCCTCATCTTCGACGCCTTCTATGACAATTACAAGGGCGCGATCTGCTTCATTCGCGTCAAGGAGGGCGTCATCCGCGCCGGCATGCGCATGCACCTGATGGCGACCGGCGGCGAGTTTGACATCGTCGAGGTCGGCACTTTCAACCCGGGCTATTTCCCCTGCGACCAGCTGGGGCCGGGCGAGGTCGGCTATGTGGCCGCCTCCATCAAGGACGTGCGCGACACCCGCGTGGGCGATACGATCACCGACGCGGCGCGGCCCGCCGCCGAGCCTCTGCCGGGTTACAAGCAGGTGACCCCGATGGTCTACTGCGGCATCTATCCGGCGGACGGCGCGGATTACCCGGCGCTCAAGGACGCGCTGGAGAAGCTGCGCATGAACGACGCCTCCCTGGCCTTTGAGCCGGAGACCTCGGTCGCGCTGGGCTATGGCTTCCGCTGCGGCTTCCTGGGCCTGCTGCACATGGATGTCATCACGCAGCGCCTGGAACGCGAATTTGACCTGAACATCGTGACGACGATTCCCGGCGTCATCTACCAGATCAAGAAGACGGACGGCTCCGAGATCAGCATCGACAACCCCACCATGATGCCCCCGGTGACGGAAATCGCTTCCATGGCGGAGCCCTTTGTACGGGCGGAGATCTTCACGCCGCAGGAGTACGTGGGCACGCTGATGGATCTCTGCCAGCAGAAGCGCGGCATCTTCATCGACATGCAGTACGAGGGCAGCCGCGTGAAGCTGAACTACGACATGCCGCTCAACGAGATCATCTTTGACTTCTTCGACACTATCAAGAGCCGCAGCAGGGGGTACGCCTCCTTTGACTATGAGCTGAAGGATTACCGCGAGAGCGACCTGGTGAAGATGGACATCCTGCTCAACGGCGACCTGTGCGACGCGTTCAGCCAGATCGTGCACCGCGACCGGGCCTATCCGCGCGGCCGCACCATCTGCGAAAAGCTGAAGGACGTGATTCCGCGCCAGCAGTTCGAGATTCCGATTCAGGCGGCCATTGGCGGGAAGATCATCGCCCGCGAGACCGTGAAAGCCATGCGAAAGGATGTGCTGGCCAAGTGCTATGGCGGCGACATTACCCGCAAGAAGAAGCTGCTGGAGAAGCAGAAGGAGGGCAAGAAGCGCATGCGCCAGTTTGGCTCCGTACAGGTGCCAAGCGAAGCCTTCCTGGCTGTTTTGAAGATGGACGAGACCTGAGCGCCATCTCCGTCTGCTTCACGGGCCACCGCTTCATCGCGGGCGCGGAGGACGCCGCTGTCCGCGAGGGGGTGCGGGAGGCGGTGCGCCGCCTCTACCGCAGGGGGTTCCGGCAGTTCTATTCCGGCGGAGCGCTGGGCTTTGACCTGCTCGCGGCGGAGGAGGTGCTGCTTCTGCGGGAGAACCTGCGCGACCTGCGCCTGGTTTTCGCCCTGCCCTGCGGCGACCAGACCGGAAACTGGCCGGAGAAGGAGATCATCCGCCAGAGACAGCTGATTCTCCTCGCGGATGAGACCCGCGTGCTCTCCCCGCAGTATTATCCGGGC
This sequence comes from uncultured Clostridia bacterium, assembly GCA_946543085.1. Classification (GTDB taxonomy): domain Bacteria; phylum Bacillota; class Clostridia; order Christensenellales; family Aristaeellaceae; genus RUG11272. Next base: position 12,214 of record CAMNLM010000028.1, read on the forward strand.
TGCATGATGGTCCGCAACCGCTACATGGTGGACCACACGGCCTACTGCGTCTGCTACCTCAAGCGCATGCGCGGCGGGACGATGTCCACCGTGGCCTACGCCCTGCGGCAGGACGTGCCGGTGATGAATCTGGCGATGCTTGGGCACGGCTCGGCAAAGCGGGGCCGATCAGAAGAGGACTCTTTGACTCCAACAGCTGACAGCGCAGCAGCGGATTGCTTGTGAAATGACAGAAATGTCTTAGAAAAACCATTGAGTACGAAAAAACCGGAGACGCGTTCTCCGGCTTTTCTGTTGCTGCAAACTCAGTTCAGCATCCCGTTGCGGTCCTGCGCGCTGAGAGACTGGGCGGCCTCCACGGCGCTCTTGCCGTCCGCGATCATGCGGCAGGCGGGCAGGATGCGCTGCATCAGCGACAATGGCTCGAGCAGGAAGCTGCGGATCAGGTCCTGGCCGGGCAGCGGGTCGGTATAGAGGCAGGAGCGGCAGATGAGCTGGCCGCCCGGCGTGAGGATCAGGCAGGCGTGGGCGATCGAGCGGTGGATCATGTTGAGCAGCGCGAGCATGTCCAGTGCGTGCTCCGCCGGGCACTGCAGGGAGCTGAAGAGCTCCTGCACGCAGTCCGCTGCGCGGAAATACAGGTGCATATGCGCGTCGCTCTCCGGGCCGAAGTGAAAGCCCAGGTCGATGCCCTGCCCGTTCGGCTGCAGGTCATAGTTGAAGCCGAGCTCTGTGAGAGCCCGGGTGAAGGCCAGCGTGACGGCCTGATTGTCCGCCAAGGCGCTCAGCTCCTTTCACGGTGAACAGGGGATTGTCAGATTCTCGCGATCAGCTGCCGCAGGATGCCGCAGAGCAGGCCGAGCACCGCGCCGAACAGGAGACCCAGCAGACCCGCGGGCAGCGGGCACAGGGCAACCAGAATCAGCGCGAGCACGGCGCATCCGATGGCGATGGCGATCAGCTCGGCGCGCTTGCGGGTTTCGTCGTCGCGGATGGCGCTTGTGAAGAACAGCGAGGGCAGCAAACCGATGCCCCAGGCGGCCGTGATGCCCGCGCGGAGCAGCGTGCCTGCGTCGACCGTGCCGACGAGGAGGGCCAGCAGCAGCGCCGAGGCGAGGGGCGGCAGAAGGCTGAGCATCAGCTGGACGGCTGTCGGCTGCCGCCTTGCCGGGCGCAGCGCGAGGGCCTCGCAGAGGAAATACCCGGCGCAGGGCAGGAGAGCCGCCAGCAGGGCGGGCAGCTTCGCGGCGATGCCGGGGGAACCGGCGCAGAGGGCTGCGCAGGCGGGCAGGGCGGCCGCCAGCGCGGAGGCGCAGAGCGCGAGCGCGCGGAAGCGGCCGTTGGCGCTGTGCAGACGCCAGTCGTCGATCACCTCGGGGGAGGGAAGCACTTTTGCACCGGCCCCGCCGCGGGCGGTGACCCGCACCAGACGCTCCGTGCCCCGGGCGGGCAGCAGCGAGGGCATCAGCGCGGCGGCAATCGCCTCCGCGTTCTTGTCTGCGCGGTCATAATAGAGCGGGATGCACTCGGAAAGGGCCTGTGCGGCGGCGATGTTTTCAATGCGGGGCTTCCAGGAGACGATGGGCTCCGCGCCGCCCAGCCAGGTGAGCCCGGCGAGCTTGCCGTCTTCAACGAGGGAGGTCGCGTAGCAGACAAGGTCGGCGGGCAGGGCTTCGGCGCGCCTGCGGTCGCCGGCGAGGATCGGCCTGGTCTGGCCGCGGTCGTCAAGGATCAGGGTGCAGGCTTTCATCAGCGCGGGCGTGCCGACGAAATAGGCCCGCTCCTGCGCGCCGTCGCGCACGACAGCGCCGTGAAAATCGTCGATCTTCGCGTCCTCCACGCGCGGGAACTGGGCGCGGAGGCGGTCGGGACGGATGCCGAGGGCGGTCTGCCAGGCGCGGAGGCTTTTCAATGCGTCCGGATCGTCCGCGGAACCGCCGGTCAGGGCGAGGGTTTCCGCCTCGGTGAGCGCGGCGGCCGCGGAAAAGAGGGGCGCGCCGGGCAGGGAGCGGAACTTCGCGCCGTCCGCGGCCTGCGTGCCCATCCACACGCGCGCCGTGTGCGCGCGGCCTTCGGTCAGGGCATGCGGATCAATCAGCAGGCCCTCGCAGTCCTCCGGCCGGAGATCCTCCGGTGAAAAATCCCAGTCCGGATCCTTGTGCGGGCAGGCCTGGCGGTCGGCAAAGATGCGCGCGGCGAGCAGGGCGCAGGCGATCAGCGCGGCGCCGCACCACGGCGCGGGGAGAAAGAGCGTGAGCGCGGCGAGCAGAATCGCCAGCGCCAGGCGTATCATGGGTACAGCGGGCAAACTGCCTCACCCCCTGTTGTCATCGATCAGGGCGCGGTTGAGCAGGAACTCACCGGCCCAGTACATGTCGCCGCCGAGCGTCTCCCGCTGCTGGCCGGAGAAATAGAAGCGCGCGCGGCTGTAGCCAAGGTTTTCGCAGAGCGTGACCACCATGGCGTAGCAGGCGGTCTGCTCGATGGCGGGATTGCGCCGCAGCAGGGTCTCGAAGCGCGGCGAGAGATTGATCAGCAGGGTCTCTTCCTCCGCGCCGACGCCGAGAATATCCGTCTCGTCCAGCCCTTCCGGCAGGGGAGACGCGAAGCCCTGGCTCAGCTCCTGGGCGCCGGGCGTGCGGATCAGCTCGCTCAGCATCGTGCGGGGATTCAGGGCGTCGGGCGCGTCCACCACGCGGGTAACGGCGCTCAGACGGCTGCCGCTTCGCAGGTAGACGGTCATCAGCTCCTTCAGGCCTTCGCGGAAGTGGCGGCGGCGCATCAGGCCGCTGTCAAAGTTCAGCGTGCCCATGACCTCGCTCTGCAGGCGGGTGGTCATGGTGGAGCCGATGATCAGCCGGACGCCGCCGACGGAGGGGATGAAGGTGGTCAGGGTCCACACGAGCGCGCCGCACAGGCAGCTCGGCTCCATGCCGACCTCGCTCATCCAGGTTTCCAGGGATTCGTCAAAGACGAGGGTGATCAGCCGGCCGCCCTCGGGCAGCTCCGAGACCTCGGGTTCGCGCGTCAGAAGCTCGGTGAGCGCGGGCATATCCATCGCATGCGTGAGGTACTGCGGTCCCGCGGAGAGCGCGGCGAGCAGACCCGTCGCGAGCTGCTGGGGCGTCTGGCCGCTGAAGGTCAGGTTGCGGGTCTCCGGCATGAAGCCCTGGCCGCCCTCAAGCGGAAAATACAGGGTCGCCGTGGCGGAGAGAGGCACGGACGCGGGATCCTGGCCGAGGGGCGTGCGCCGGGCTGCCAGCGCCTCCCAGATGGCGGCGAGCTCGTCGCCCGGACGCGCGGAAACGGAGCCGGAGGGCAGGTTGCCCGCCACGTCGTAGCTCACGGCCTGGTCGGCGACCAGCAGGTTCACGGCGCGGATATCGCCCGCGGAGGCGAGCGTCGAGGCCAGCGCGTGGGCGACGGCATAGAGATGGCTGTAATCGAGGGCCAGCGCCTGCGAGCCGAGGTTCACGGTGCAGACGCCCGCCGAGAGCTCCACCGGCTGGCTGGAATAGCCCTGCAGGCTGACTTCACCGCGGCCGAGGGAGAGCACATTGTCGTCCGCCGGAGCGGTGAGCAGGGCCTGCACGACGGCGCGGGCCGCGGGCTCGCTGCGGTCGAGCGGCACGTCGGCGAGCCGCGCGATGAGGCGTTTGCCATCCCGCGACGGGAGGTAGAGCGGCAGAGAGGCGACGTAGGTCATGTCGCCGTCACCGGCCGGGGCCGCGTAGCGCGGGGAGGCCGGCGGCAGGGTCGCGGAGGCGGACGGGGTGTCCACCACGGTGGTGCCCGAGCAGGAAGCGCAGAGGAAGCCCACCACGGCGGCAAGGGCGGCGCAGAGAACGCGCCTGATCAGAGCGCGCGTCATCACTCCACCTCCATCCAGCCGGTCAGCTGCGACTGCGTGATTTTCCACAGGCCGTTTTCACGCTTGAGGCGGATCACGGCGCCGCTGCGCCGGGATTCACCGGCTCCGTCGCGCACGGCGGCGTCCACGGTGAAGGTCGCGCTTTCGCCGCCCTGGCGGACATAGCCGCCCGAGAGCGAGAAGGAGAGCACCTGGGGCAGGGCTTCCATGGTGGTCACGAAGTCCTGGTAAACGGGCTTGCCGAGGCCGGTCGCCGCGTCGCCCGATGCGAGATAAAGGTAGAGGCGCTGCCAGTCCCGCCGCTGCCAGCAGGTGAACACCGTGCGCAGGGTGACGGGGGAGGTGAGCAGCAGACTTTCGTCGCGCTGCATCGGCTCGGTGAGGACGCTGTCCTCGGAGTCATCCAGAAAGTAGTTCTGCTTCAGGCGCAGGGAGCCCAGCGAGTTGTCGTTTCCCGCGACCAGCACCTGCACGGCGTCGATGTCGCAGTTTTCGGTGAGGGTGGCGACGAGGCTCTGCATGGTGAGCCTGCGGCGCAGGGGCGCTTCCACGCGCCAGGCGTCGTTCTCCTGCCAGTCCACCGGCTCGTCGGGGAGGGCGTTCAGCGCCTCGGCGGAGAGCGTCACGAACAGGGTGCGCCCCTGGGTGACGGTCGAGAGCACGCGGGTGCCCGCCGGGAAAAGGCCCGTCAGCTCGGAGGAGCGCGCGGCGGGACCGGAGAGCAGCTCCGTGATCAGCGCGGTCTCGTAGCTCTGGCTGGGCAGGCGGGTGACGCTGCGGGTCTCGGGGGCGAGGAAGGGCTCGTCCTGGTAGCGGAACCAGAGGGTGGCCGCTGAGGACTGGCGCAGGGCGCTGTCGTCCACGGCGGCGGGCAGGAGGCTGCCTGCGCCGGGCACCAGCGTCGCCTCGACCAGGGTGGCGGCCCGCTGCGGCGCGCAGGCGGCGAGGCCGAGCGCGCACAGGAAGAGCAGGAAGGCGCAGCAAAGGCGCTTGACGCTTCTCATTCGCGGCCCTCCTTTCCGCTGCGGTCGTTCTGGCGCAGGGGCAGCTTCACGGTGAAGGTCGAGCCGCTGCCGGGCTGGCTGTCCACGGTGATGGTGCCGCCGTGCAGGGCGACGAGCTGCCGCACGATGCTCAGGCCCAGGCCGGTGCCGCCGGTCTCGCGGGAGCGCGCCTTGTCCACGCGGTAGAAGCGCTCGAAGATGTGTTTTTGGTCGGCCTCGGGGATGCCGACGCCGTTGTCGCGCACGCTCAGCACGGCCTGACCGCCGCGCCGGTTCATGGTTACGGTGATCGCGCCGCCGTCCGGCGTGTATTTGATCGCGTTCTCCACCAGGTTGTAGATGACCTGCTCGAGCTTCACCTTGTCGCCGGTGAGCGTGATGGCCGGGTCGATCTTGCCGGTGAGGCGCTGGCTGCGCTTCTCGGCCTGCGGGCGGAGGAGGCGCAGGGTATCCTCGCAGCTCTCCGAGAAATCGAACGCCGAGAGGTTCAGCTCCATCGCCTTGGAGTCCATGCGCGTCAGCGTCAGCAGGTCGGAGATGATGTTGGTCAGCCGGTCGATCTCATGGTTCATGTCCTGCAGGAATTCCGTGCGCATCTCGGCGGGCATGTCCGGCTGGTAGATGACGTTCTCCAGGAGGATCTTCATCGTGGTCATCGGGGTTTTCAGCTCGTGGGAGGCGTTGGAGACAAACTGGTTGCGGCTCTTGTCCAGGGTTTCGAGCTGCTCGGCCATCGTGTTGTAGCTCTTGGCGAGGTTCCAGATCTCCTTGGAGCCCTGCACGGGCACGCGGACGCTCAGGTCGCCCTGGCCCATGCGGTCGATCGTGCGGGTCATAGCGGTGATGGGCCGCGTCAGTACGTGGGACATGAGGAAGGCCAGCACGACGGCCACCACGGCCATTGCCGCGAAAACCATGATCATCTGCCGCTCCACGCCCTGGAGGGAATCCATCATCTCCGTCACAGTGGACGCGTAGAGCAAGACGCCCAGCGTGCCGCCTGTGCCGGTCAGCCGGGCAGCGCAATAAGCCACGGCGTCGCCCTCGCTCGAGGGACGGTGGATGCCGTAGCCCGTGTTTTCGCCGCCTGTGAGAATGGTCAGCACCTCCGGCAGCTGCAGCCTCGCGCCCATGAGGGAGGAGAAGCTGTCGTACTGCACCTTGCCGTCGTTGTCGAGCACCATGAGCCGGCCGCCCATCTCGCCGCCGCTGGTCATCAGCAGCTCGTCCAGGGCGTCGCTTCTCACGGACTGAAAAAGAGGCGCAACAGTCGAAGCCAGCCGCTCAACGGAGAGACTGTCCTGACGGATGCGCTGCTCATACAGATAGTTGCTGACAAAGGAGGTGAGACGGGAGGCCATGACGCCGAAGGAGACGGTGATAATCAGCAGAAAGGCTGCCAGGATCTGCGCCCGGATGCCGATCCGCGGCCCACGCTCAGTCCTGGTCGGTGAAATAGTAACCAACTCCCCACTTTGTGAAGATGAACTCGGGATTGGCCGTGTCGTGCTCGATCTTTTCGCGCAGGCGGCGGATGTGAACGTCTACCGTGCGGTCGTCGCCCGTATAGTCGTATTTCCAGACGGTCTCCAGCATCTGCTTGCGGGTGAAGACCTTGCCGCGGTTGTTGATGAACAGCTGCAGCAGGTCGAATTCCTTCGCGGTCAGCTTCACGTCCTTGCCGCCGAGGGTCACGGTGCGTTTGATCGGATTGACCTCCAGGTCGCGCACCCGGATCACACGCTTCTCCTCGGTGGGCGGGGGCGTCGCGCCGGCGCGGCGCAGGATCGCCTTGATGCGGGCCTTGACCTCCAGGATGTTGAAGGGCTTGGGGATATAATCGTCCGCGCCGTATTCCAGGCCGAGGATCTTGTCCATGTCCTCGCCCTTCGCGGTGAGCATAATAATCGGCACGTTGCTGTGCTCGCGGATGCGCTGGCAAACCTGAATGCCGTCCATCTTCGGCAGCATCACGTCCAGCAGAATCAAATCGCAGGGATCATCAAAAAACTTCTCGAGCGCTTCCTCGCCGTCCAGGGCGGAGTCCGTCTCGTAACCTTCCTGCTCCAGGGTATACTTCAAACCCTTGAGGATGAGCGGTTCGTCGTCCACTAACAGAATCCGCTTGCCCATCAGATCACCCTCCATGCTGTCTGCGGGGAAGATAAAGCCCTGCAGATTTCGATCATGCTACAATACCATTTACAATTGTAATATAGATTCAGAAAAAAATCAAGAACTTTCGCAATCATTTTGTCATATTTTTTTGAAATCATGTTTTTTTGTTTTCAGAAAGGATGGCAGCGGCGGCGCGGACGGGAACAGGAGGCGCGCTTCCATCGTTGGTATGGCAGGCGGCTGAACGCGCGGAGCTCTATTATAATGAAGGAAACCCGCGCCCTCTGTCCTCCCCGCGCCGGCGGCGTCCCGGCACCGGCGAACACCTGATCGCGGATTCTGAAAGTTTCCGTTACAATTCTTGCGAAAACATCTGTGAAGAACTTGCGAAAATTCTTTAAATGTTGTAGAATATATGTTACAGGAGGATGATGATTTTATGAAATCTTTCCGCCTGATGCGCTGCATCACCCTGCTTCTTGTCCTGGCGCTCGTTTTCTCAGCGCCCTGCGCCTCCTCCGCGGAGGAGAAAGACGCGCAGCCGCGGCTGGAGGAGCGCAGCTTTGAGCTGATGGGCCACAGCCTGCGCTGGCCGCAGGTGACCGGTCTGGATGACGCAGCGCTGGAGGAAAACGTCAACCGGCAGATCGCCGAAGCCCTGGGGATGAAGGAACTCACCGACCGCGTGGCGCAGCTGCTCTCCTCGGAGCGCAAGCTGACCGTCGCGGGCTGGGCCGGCGCGATCTACGGCGATATCCTCTGCTGCGAGCTGACGGTGACCGGCCCGATCCGGGACACGCGCACCGCCGAGTCGCGGCGCGCCTGCGTCATCGATCTGCGCGACGGCCATGCCATTGCGCTGGACGAGTTCTTCACGGACGCGGCAGGAGCCCGGGGAGCGCTGGAAGCCTACCTGGAGGAGACGGTGCTGCCGGAGCTGAGCCCGCATCTGCAGGCGGCCGAGCTGCTGCCGATTCCGGAGGCCTATACCGTGTCGCCGGAGACGCTGACGCTCATCTATCCCACGGAGCAGATGGAGACCCTCGCCGGGCATCCGGGGACGGTGGCGCTGCCCTGGTATGAGTGGGCGGCATACCTGCCGCGGGAGGCCGGCAGCCTGGCGGAGCGCCTGGGCGTGTGGAACGCGATCGAGGGCGACGGGCAGACCGCGGAACATATCCGCGCCTGCGCGGAGACAGGCGGACTGCCGGGGCTGCCCGCCTCGCTGGGCGACCGGCTGACCGACACAGCCGCCGCGGACGGCCTGAGCGCCGACCCTGATCTCTTCGAGGGCGGGCGGTATGTGCAGCCGGATGACGGCGTCTGGCGCGATGCCTGGCTGATCACCGCGTTCAACCCGGACAAGGGCGACCGCGTGACGGAGCTGGAGGGCTACACGGTCACCGGCATCCGCGCCGACCGCATCGCGCTCTGGGGCATCCGCACGGGGGAAACAACCGTCGAGGCCTGGCGCGCCCTGCTCGGGGAGCCCGACCGCACGGTGGCCCTGAACGCCGACCAGGCGGATGCGCTCCGCCTGCCGGAGGGCACGAGCGATTATTACATTTTTGAACACGCGCGGCTCCGTCTCCACGCGGACGCGGAGGGCGTGCTGCGCAGCGTGATACTGACTCAGTGATTTGGAAGGAATAACGGGGAAGCGGAGAACGGCCTCAGGGCGGTTCATCCGCCCGGGGTGCGCCGGACGGCGCGGCCCGCGCTTCCGCGGCCTTCACAGGCTTCGCGGAATCTCCCCATCTGGAGGAATGATCATGGCTCAGAAGAAGAAAAAGACCCCGGTCAGGAAGGCGCAGGCCCTCTCCGCCGACACCATGGCGGCGAGGCTCTGCGGCGGACTGACGCTGATTGTGCTGGGAGCCGTATCCCTGCTCGCGGTGGCGCTGGATCTGCGAGGCGTTGTATTCACCTCGCTGCGCCAGTTTTGCCGCGGGCTTTGCGGCGTTGGCGCGATTCTGCCGCCGGTCTGGCTGATCTGGGGCGGTTCCCTGCTCATTGCCTCCACGCGCCGCCATGTGAAGCTGCGCGTCTTCGGACTCAGCAGCCTGATGGCCGCGCTTCTGCTCGCGGCGATGAGCCTGCTCACCTTCACGGGCAGCGCCACGATGGCCCTGCCGGACTGGCTGGCCCAGGAGAGCCCCACGGCGGGGAGCTACGGCACGATGGTGCCCCGGGCCTTCACCTTCGGGCGCGACCGCGGCGCGGGCGGCGGCTTCGCCGGCATGGCGATCGCCTGGCCGCTCTGGAAGACACTGAGCGCCGTGCCGGGCGGCATCCTGTGCATCCTGCTGGCGATCGCCGACCTGCTGTTCATGGCGCGCATCGACTGGCGCAAGCTCTACATGAAGGCCCAGGACCGCTGGGAGGAGCACGAGCTCCGCGCCGAGGAGCGCCGGGAAGCCCGTGAGCAGGAGCGCGAAGCCCGCGACGCGGAGCGCGCCGCCTATGCCGAGGAGCTGGCCCAGCGCCGCAGCGCTGCTTCAGCGCAGCCCCTGCGCGCGGCGCCTCAGCCCTTTGTGAATCAGCCCGTCTACCAGCAGAACATGCAGCCTGCCTTCGCCACCGCCGGACAGACGCCGGTCGGGTACGGCTTCCAGCCGACCCCGGAGGAGAGCCGGTGCGTAGCGCAGGAGAGCCTGCAGCTGCAGCCCCTGAACGAGAAGAAACCGAGAACCCCGAGCCGCATTCTTTCGACGGCGGCCATCCCCGCGCTGACCGGAGCCGTGTCCGGCCTGAAGGGCAGGCTCAGCAAGATCTGGAACCCGATGGCGGAGGAGGAAGCCGCGCCCGCCGAGAGCCTGCGCGTGCGCACGCCTGCCCGCGGCCAGAGCCGTCCGGCTTCTCCGGCTGGGATGGATGCGGAGGAGAACAGCTGGCAGACCCGGGCCCCGATGAACGACTGGACCGGCGCGCAGACCGCGGAGAACACCCCCGCGTCTCCCGCGCCCGCGCAGACGAGCTTCACCGCGCCCTACGCGAGGCCGGCCGCACAGCCCGCGGCGCAGACACAGACAAAGCACGCGCAGCAGGCCCAGACCGCGCGGAAAACGCAGGCGCCCGTGAACAGCGCAAACGCCGCTGACAGCGAGGCCGCCACCCCCTGGCAGAAGCAGCTGCAGCAGAAGATGGCCCAGGCTGCCCCTGTGAAGAGCGAAAGCGCGGCCGCGGAAGCTCCTGAGGGCCGTACCCGCCGCGCCTCCCGCCACACCACCGAGACGAAGAAGGCGGAGCTGCAGCAGCCGGCCGCCTCCTGGACGGACAACGAGCCGCTGCCCTGGGAGGACGAGGTGGAGCAGCCCAAGGCCAGCATCCTGCCGCCCAAGGACGCCGAGAATCACAGCGCCTGGCAGCCGGATCTGCACATCAAGCCCGCGGACAGCGAGGATGAGACCTTCGGCGTGATGCAGGCCCAGCCCGAGCCGGAGCTTCCGCCCTATATCTTCCCGGATGTGAGCCTGCTGGAGCCGGCGAAGAACCAGAACAACATCAGCCCCGAGGAGGACGCGATGCGCGCCCGCCGCCTGGAGGAGACGCTGGCCTCCTTCAAGGTGCAGGCAAAGGTTCGCCACATCACCCACGGCCCGGCCGTTTCCCGCTTCGAGCTGGAGCTGGCCCCGGGCATCAACGTCAACCGCGTGACCAACCTCGGCCAGAACATCGCCATGAACATGGAGGCGAAGTCTGTCCGCATCGAAGCGCCCATCCCAGGCAAGTCCCTTGTCGGCATCGAGATTCCGAACCGGAAGGTCGCGACGGTCTCCCTGCGCGAGGTGCTGGAGAGCCCGGAGATGCGCTCGGCCACCAAGCCCCTGATCGTCGCCCTGGGCAAGGACATCGCGGGAACGCCAATCACCTGCGACCTCGCGAAGATGCCCCACCTGCTGATCGCCGGCGCGACAGGCTCCGGCAAATCCGTGTGCATCAACACGATCATCAACAGCCTGCTGTTCCGCTGCTCCCCGGAGGACGTGCGGATGATCCTCGTCGACCCGAAGGTCGTCGAGCTGAGCTGCTACAACGGCGTGCCGCACCTGCTGCTGCCCGTGGTCTCCGATCCGCACAAGGCGGCCGGAGCCCTCTCCTGGGCGGTGGACGAGATGATGAGCCGCTACGACAAGTTCAAGACCCACAACGTGCGCAACATCGACGGCTTCAACAACGCCCTGGAGCCCGGCGAGAAGAAGATGCCGCGCATCGTCATCATCATCGACGAGCTGGCTGACCTGATGATGGTCTGCAAGCGCGACGTCGAGGAGCGCATCTGCCGCATCGCCCAGCTGGCGCGCGCGGCCGGCATTCACCTGATCGTCGCCACGCAGCGTCCCTCCGTGGACGTCATCACCGGCCTGATCAAGGCCAACATCCCGAGCCGCATCGCCTTCAAGGTGACCAGCTTCGTGGACAGCCGCACCATCCTGGATTCCAACGGCGCGGACCAGCTGCTGGGCTGGGGCGACATGCTCTACAAGCCCGTGGGCCAGTTCACCGCGACCCGCATCCAGGGCTGCTTCCTCTCCGACAATGAGGTCAACAACGTCGTGCGCTTCATCGCCGCGACCTGCCCCGCGCAGTACGACCCGGAGATCATCGAGCAGCTCAACAGCGTGGACGGCGAGGAGATGGACGCCACCGGCTCCATGCCCTCGACGAACGACTTCGCCGGCAGCAGCGACGGCACGGACGACAAGTCCCTGCTGATGCAGTGCATCGAGATCGCGGTGGAGGACCGCCAGGTCTCGACCTCCATGCTCCAGCGCCGTCTGCGCGTCGGCTATGCCCGCGCCGGGCGTCTGGTGGACGAGATGGAGAAGCGGGGCATCGTCTCCCAGCAGGACGGCTCCAAGCCGCGCACCTGTCTGATCTCCCGCGAGGAGCTCGAGCAGATGAAGGCCAGCGGACAGCTGAAATAAGAAAAGCGAGCCAAAGCCATGCTTGTGCGGCATGGCTTTGGCTCGTATACATTGGTCCTGCGCGTCAGGGCCGGGACGCGGAGCGCCATGCAGCGCCCTGAAAAAGCGCTCTGCCGAGGCCGGAGACCTCAGGCGCGGCCCAATGCCCTTTTACATTTGATAAGAAACCCCTATAATAGGAAGGAAGGCGGCCCACCCTGCCGGTGTACGCCCGACATCTGTCAGCCAACGGAGGAAGAAAGATGCCCATCGGAGTGATCGTGAATGTACTGGTTGTGGCCCTGGGCGGCTTCATCGGCAGCGTGGCCGGAGGCCGGCTGTCCGAGGAGATGAAGGAGAAGCTGAACCTGATCTTTGGCGTGTGCGCCATGGGCCTGGGCATCAGTTCCATTGTGCTGGTGCAGAATATGCCCGCCGTGGTGCTGGCGATGATCCTCGGCACCATCGTGGGCATTGTGATCCACCTGGGCCGGCACATCGCGGACGGCGGCAGGCTGATGGCAAAGCTGGTGCCGGGCAAAGCGGCGACGGATCACGCCCTGCTGGTCACGACCATTGTGCTCTTCTGCGCCAGCGGCACGGGCATTTACGGCTCCATCGTGTCGGGGATGAACGGGGATCACAGCATCCTGCTGGCGAAGTCGGTGCTGGATTTCTTCACCGCCATCATCTTTGCGTGCTCTCTGGGCATGGTCACCTCGATGATCGCCATTCCGCAGGCTGTGATCTTCCTGGCGCTGTTCTACTGTGCGCGGCTGATCTTCCCCCTGACCACCCCGGCCATGATCAACGACTTCAAGGCGTGCGGGGGACTGATCCTGCTGGCGACCGGCTTCCGCATCACGAAGATGCACGATTTCCCCGTGGCCGACATGATACCGGCCATGATTCTGGTCTGGCCCATCAGTTATGCCTGGACGGCGTGGATTGTTCCCCTGCTATAAAAAGGAAAGAATGCCTGCAAGCCCGCGGGCGGATAGCGCTTTCTGCGCGACGGCGGGCAAGGTCTCTGAGAGGCGGATCAGCCGCAGCGTTCCGGATGGCTGAAAGAAAAGCTGATCCATCCGGCGAAAAACCGGCGGCGCTCTGTGCTTGCTCTGAAGGATGGAAGAAGCATGGCAAGGAAAAAACAGAAAAACGCTGATGTGTGAGAGCGCTGCGCTCTCAGGATCAGCGCAAAAAGGGGGAGAACAGCAGGACGGAGAATCACCGCCCTTCTGTGTGAGAAAGAAAAAAGCCAGCCGCCGCGCCGACAGGATCATGGCGCGGCGGCTGGCTTTTTTCAGGCATGAAACAAAAAACGGAAGTCATTCAGACTTCCGTCCGTGGAGCATAGCGGATTCGAACCGCTGACCCCCACACTGCCAGTGTGGTGCGCTACCAGCTGCGCTAATGCCCCGCGACAGCAGTTATAATATCACATTCTTCCGCGTTTGTAAAGGGGTAAAATGAAATTATTTTAGTTAAGAAAGGTATTTACAAAACAGAAAGAATGCGATATAATTGACGCAAACAAGCCCGGCAAGAGATTCGGGTGAAAATTGAAAAGGAGATGTATGCCCTATGAAAAAGCTCGTAGCGATCGTCCTTGCCCTGGTCATGGTGATGAGCATCTGCTCCATGGCTGCCGCTGAAGGAAAAAAGGTTGGCGTTTCCATGCCCACCAAGGACCTGCAGCGCTGGAACCAGGATGGCGAGAACATGCAGAAGCAGCTGGAAGAAGCCGGCTATGAAGTGGACCTCCAGTTCGCTTCCAACGACGTGCAGCAGCAGCTGAACCAGGTGACCAACATGATCAACAGCGGCTGCGACGTCATCGTCATCGCCGCCATCGAAGGCTCCTCCCTGGGCTCCGCCCTGGATCTGGCCAAGGAAAAGGGCATCCCGGTCATCGC
>CAMNLM010000029.1 GCA_946543085.1 uncultured Clostridia bacterium
ACGAGCCCCTGTCCAACCTGGACGCCAAGCTCCGCGGCGCCACCCGCCGCGAGATCCTGCTGCTGCACAAGCGCCTGCAGGCCACCATGCTCTACGTCACGCACGACCAGACCGAGGCGCTGACGCTGGCGGACCGCATCGTGTGCATGTCGATGGGCCATGTGCAGCAGGTCGGCACCCCCCTGGAGCTCTACGACAAGCCGAACAACGTGTTCGTCGCGAGCTTCATCGGACTGCCCCCGATGAATTTCTTCGACGTGAAGGTAGGGGAGAACGGACTGCAGGGCGCGGGCTTCACTGTGGACATGGACGCGGAGCAGAAAGCGCTGCTCGCCCCCTACCGCGGCAAGGACATCACGCTGGGCGTGCGGCCCGAGGACGTCGACGAGGGCGGCACGATCCCGGTGGACGTGACCAACAACGAGAACCTCGGCATGAACACCCTGGTGCACGGCTATGTCGGCGGCAACCGTGCGGTTCGCATCTCCGCCAAGCTGCGCGGCTGGGCCAACCACAAGGCCGGCGACGCCGTGATGATGCACTTCAAGCGGATGCACTTCTTTGACAAGACGACGACCAACGCGATCAGGAAGGAGGACAAGTAATCATGGCGAAGAATCCTTCCGGCCTCCGTGAATTCGGACGCAAGCGCATCGTGGCGCTCAAGCGCAAGCCCAGCCTGATCCCCATGGTGGTGCTTGGCCTCGCGTTTGTCTTCTATTCTCTGAACCTCACCTGCATCTCCAACACCACCGCGAAGATCAACACGGCCGGCATGGGCCTGAGCGAATTCGCGACGATGCTGTTCTCCATCCTCTCCCTGGTCTCCTTCATGAACGCCTTCCCGCACCGCAAGAAGGTCAATGTGCCGATGCTGGTCATCATGGTGGTGATGGTCGCCATCGTGATCTACAGCGACGTGCACTATGCGGGCTCCATCAGCGCGGCCATCAACCGCGCCGAAAACCCGATTGATCCCACCGGCGTCAACAGCTATATCGGCACGGCGTCGAGCGTTCTGCGCGTGCACATTGTGATCCTCTGTGTGGCGCTGGGCCTCACGGCGCTTCTGCCGGTCTACACCAAGCTGCTCCGCTCCATCAACACCAACATCGAGGTGGAAGGCAACGGCGGCATGGGCGCCATCGACATCAGCGGCGAGGACGCGTAAAGCTGCATGGCGGGCAAAAAGAAACCGCATCGCGAACCGGACCGGGCTGCTTCCGAGTATTACAAGCTGAATAAACAGGCCGTGGAAGACCTGGTCACAGCGGACGTCTCCAATTCGCCGAAGGTGGATCCGAAGGAGCTGCGCAAGTACCGCTCCCATCCGAACGTCAGCGTGGCAGACTGGGTCAAGGCGGTTCTGCTCAAGGCCTGGATCGGCGGCATGGTGTGCTTCTTCTTCCTCTGGGGACTGGGCACCTATTTCTCCAACTGGCTGGATCAGCTCTTTGTGCTCGGCCTTGCGCTGGGCTTCGCGATCGACCTGATTGAGAACAGCATCTTCCGCTTCTGGGCCAAGACGCCCGGCGACAGCGACCGCTGGATGATGTTCCCGAAGAAGAACTTCCTCTATCTGCCCCTGAACGTGCTCTACGCCTTCCTGCTGCTCTTCTGCGTGGTCAAGACGTACGACACGATCAACCTGGCGCTCATCGCCATGACGGGGGCGGAAAACACGGTTCCCCTCGGTGTCGGGCCGATTCTCTTCGGTCTCTTCACCGCGGGCTGGGACCTCCTCTTCCTCGGGCTGAAACGCCTGGCGAAGCGCGTCCTGGCGGACGCGAAGGCCAGCGCGGGGAAGAAAGAATGAAAAGATCAGCGCGGCGGCTCCGCGGGAAGGGAGCGCAGGCGAACCATGTACGAGGCCATTGACCGCTACGTGCGGCTGCTGCTGGAGCGCTCCACCCCGGAGCGCACGGCCTGGAACATCGAGAAGATCCGCCAGGGCAAGCCCTCCGACTGGAACTATATCGACGGCTGCATGATGACCGCCCTGCTGGCCATGGCGGACATCACCGGCGAGCAGGTCTACGCGGATTTTGTGGAGCGCGTGATCGACCACTTCGTGCGCGAGGACGGCTCGATCATGACCTTCGACGCGGAGAAGCACAGCCTGGACGACATCAACGAGGGCCGCGTTCTCTTCAGCCTTTACGCGAAGACGGGCAAGGAAAAGTACCGCCTGGCCGCCGAAACCCTGCACAGCGCCCTCGCAAGCCATCCGCGCACGCAGGAGGGCAGCTGGTGGCACAAGCTGATCTATCCCAACCAGGTCTGGCTGGACGGCATCTACATGGCCCAGCCCTTCGCGGCGCTCTATGCGCGGGACTTCGGCGGCGGGGATTACAGCGACATCGTGCGCCAGGTGCGCATCGTGCATGACCGCATGCGCGACGAAAAGACCGGCCTGTATTACCACGGCTACGACGCGAGCCGCGAGGCCTTCTGGTGCGACCGGGAAACCGGGCGCTCTCAGAGCTTCTGGCTGCGGGCCATCGGCTGGTTCTCCGTGGCGCTGGCCGACCTCTGCGACATCCTGCCGGAGGGAGAAGGCCGCGGCGAGCTGGCCGACGTCTTCACCGACCTGATGAAAAGCCTGAGCCGCTTCGCCGACGCCGAAACCGGCCTGTACTGGCAGGTGGTCGACCAGGGCGGACGCGAGGGCAACTATCTCGAGAGCAGCGGCAGTTCCATGATCGCTTACGCGATGCTCAAGGGCGCGCGGCTCGGCCTGCTCCCCGCGGAATACGCGGAGAAGGGCAGGAAAACCTTTGACGGCCTGATGCAAAAAAGGCTGAGCTTCACCGACGGTGAGCTCAACCTGGACGGCATTTGCCTGGTGGCGGGTCTCGGTCCCGAGAACAACCGCCGCCGCGACGGCACCTACGCCTACTACATCTCGGAACCCGTGGTCAAAAACGACGCGAAGGGCGTCGCGCCCTTCCTCCTGTGCTACACGGAGATCAAGCGTCTGACGTCGGCTGCGGAGAAGTGAGGGCGTTCCCGGCGGCGTAATAGCTGGGGGCCACGCCAAATTTCTTCTTGAACATGCGGGAGAAATACAGCGGCTCGCGGAACCCGCACATGCGCGCGACGTCCGTCATGCTCCGCTCGCTCTCCGGCTGGCTGAGCAGATAGGCGGCAGCCTGCAGGCGCATGTCCATGAGAAACTGGTGCGGGGTGAAACCCATCTCGCTCTGGAACAGCTTCCGCAGGTAATCGTAGCTGAAGGGCAGCGTCCGCATATAGGTGTCCAGCTCGTAGCTGCTGTCCGCGTAGTGGGCCAGGATATGGTCGGCGATCTCGGAGACGGTGTCGGAGCGCTTCGCCTCGTGCCTGTCGGAGATGAGATACCCCACGATGACAGACCCGTAGGCCGTGAGAATCCCCGAGCGCATGAAGGACGGCGTCGCGAAGTGAAAAACCGCCGCGTCCGCCGCCGCCTCTAGCAGACGGAAAAACTGCGGCTGGATCACGGTCATTCTCCGGATGATCAGGGTGGGCCTGCGGATCAGCAGGTGCGTGCAGCGCGTCTCGCCACAGACTGCGTAGTCCGGGCAGGACGGAAAGACGGCGGCGTCGCCGGGCTGCAGCTGCGCATCGGCCTGCGGCGTCACGAGGCGGGCATTGCCCTCGCGGCACAGGACCACGCACCAGCTATCGGACGGAATCGCCTCGGGCTTCTGCCCGGCGGCGTAGAGAATTTCGTTCATCAGCTCTCGCTCCTCATCTGCGGGATAGTCCGCATTATACCAGAGGAAATCCGATTTGTCCATCTGTGGGGGAGATCACCCCGCATCCTCAACGACGAAACACCGGCTTCAAGGAGGTCATCCCATGGCATATCTTGCGCTGAAAAACATCAACAAAATCTACCCCAACGGCTATCACGCCGTGCACAATTTCAATCTCGAAATTGAGAAGGGAGAGTTTGTTGTCTTCGTCGGTCCGTCCGGATGCGGCAAGTCGACCACCCTGCGCATGATCGCGGGTCTGGAGGACATCTCCAACGGCGAGTTCCTCATCAACGGCAAGCGGGCCAATGAGATGGGCCCCCGTGAGCGCGAGGTCGCCATGGTGTTCCAGAGCTACGCGCTTTATCCGCAGATGACGGTCTATGACAACATCGCCTTCGGCCTCACGCTGCAGGGCGTGGACGAGGACGTGATCGAGCAGCGCGTGAAGAATATCGCCGGCATCCTCGGCCTGACCGATTATCTCGACCGTCTGCCCCGCGCGCTCTCCGGCGGCCAGCGCCAGCGCGTGGCCATCGGCCGCGCCATCATCCGCAAGGTGGGCGTCTTCCTGATGGACGAGCCGCTGTCCAACCTGGACGCCAAGCAGCGCGTGACCATGCGCTACGAGATCGCGCAGATTCACCGCGAGACCGGCGCCACCACCATCTACGTCACGCACGACCAGACCGAGGCTATGACCCTGGCTGACCGCATCGTCGTGATGAAGGACGGCTATGTGCAGCAGATCGGCACGCCCTATGAGCTGTACTTCAAGCCCGTGAACGTCTTCGTCGCCGGCTTCATCGGCGAGCCGCCGATGAACTTTGTCCGCGGCAAGGCCACGAACGGCAAGCTGCACTTCGGCAAGGTGGAGATCGACCTGACCAAAAAGCTGCCCGACGCCGCCAAATGGGAGGGCAAGGAGCTGGTCTTCGGCTTCCGTCCCGAGAGCATTGTGCTCGGCGCGCGAGAGAACGCCTATCCCTTCACCTGCAATGTGGAGCTGACCGAGATGCTGGGCGACTATACGAACGTCTACATCAACTCCGACGACGCTCAGGCGATCCTCAAGGTGGACAGCCACGACACGCCTGAGACCGACAGGGACATCACCTTCAGCATTCCCTACGAGAATGTGTACATCTTCGACGGCGAGACCGAGAACGTCATTGCCGGCAGGGAAAACTGAGCGCAAGCGCAAGCATGAGAAAGCCCCCGGCAGTGACCGGGGGTTTTTGATACGGCCTTTGAAGCCGCCGCCAGCCTGCTCTCCGCGGCCGAAGCGGGCGGAGCGGGGTGAGAAAGGCGGAGAAGGCGGAAAAAGCGCTTAAGCCTTCTTCAGCGGAACCCAGATAGAGGCCTGATCGCTGTCCGGGGCGTAGACCTCGATGTTGTAGTCGCCCGCGGGGACGTAGCCCTGCAGGGAGGGAAGCCATTCGGTCCAGATCTTGGTGTTGACGGACTGCAGGGTCGCGATGGTGCAGGGGAACTGCGCCCAGAGGCTGCCGGGAATGACGCGGGTCTCGCAGCCCTCGGGGATGGGCTCCCACGGCCTGTAGAGGTCAGCGATCCAGTAGTCGAAGTCCTTGCCGTCCATGTCCAGGCAGAGGCCGAACGTGCCCATGATGGGCCGCTGCTCGCCCTGCGCCAGCCATTCATCCCAGAACTTAGGAATCTCCTGGTAGCTCGTGTCTGTGCGGAAAGGCCGCTTCACGCCGACGATGGTGAACGGCGCACATTCCACGATGCGGTAATCCAGCATGCTTCCACCCTCCAATGTGATTTTGATGTGCAGCGGGGCAAAGGAGCGCAGCGGCGTGCCCGGCTCGCGCGCCTTCGAGGGCGTGACGCCATGGAAGCGCTGGAAGGCCCGGGCAAAGCTGTCCGGCGCGTCGTAGGCATATTTCAGCGCGACGTCGATGACCTTCGCGTCCGAGCGGCTCAGCTCCTGCGCGGCGAGCGTCATGCGCCGGGAGCGGACGTACTCGCCGACGGTCATGCCGCAGAGCGCGCCAAAGATGCGCTGGTAGTAGAACGGCGAAAGCCCGGCGACGCCCGCGAGCTCCCCGATGCTCAGCGGCTCGGCCAAATGGTCTTCCAGCCACGTGAGGGACGCCTGGATCCCGTCGATCCAACCCTGCATGCGCGCTGCCTCCTCTCCTCTGCGCGGACAGTGTACCACGCGAAGGGGCGGCTGTCCCGACGCGCTGTGCTCTCTTTTGCAGCTCTTTGCTGTCTTTGTTATTTTGCAGCGCTTGCCCGCTGTTTGCCTCTGCCTGTATCCTACCATGAAAGCCGCGGCAGGGCAAGCCTTCTGCCGCCCGGGGAGGGATGGATGATGAATCGTTCGCGCGGGGATGAACCTCGTGAGACCCTGTATCTTGTGAGCGCGTGCTTCACCGGCCGGAAGTGCCGCTGGGACGGCGGCACGAACACAGTGCCGGAAATCGCCCGCCTTGTGGAGGAGGGGCGCGCGGTGCCCGTCTGCCCGGAGGTGATGGGCGGCCTGCCGACGCCGCGCCTGCCCAGCGAGCGCAGCGGGGACCGCGTCGTCAACCGCGCGGGGGAGGATGTGACCGCGGCCTTCCGGCGCGGGGCGGAGGAAGCGCTGCGCATCTGCCGCGAGCGCGGCTGCGCCTGCGCGGTCCTCAAGGCGAGAAGCCCCTCCTGCGGCTGCCGCAGGATCTACAGCGGCCGCTTCGACGGCACGCTCACGGAGGGCAACGGCGTGCTGGCGGACCTCCTGCTGCGGGAGGGCATCCCGGTGATGACGGAGGAGGACTTCCTCGCCGGCCCCGCGAGGGGTGAAGGGGACGCGGAAATCGGGGAAAAAACCTGAAATGTAAATTCCTCGCAAGGCCGCGCAATTTCCGAAAAAAACTCTTGCAAATGCTATGGAAGTATGTTACAATACAGCTTGCGGCAAAGCCGATCATTGCATACGCGAAAGAGGTGAAGAAGCAATGAAGGAAAAGATCCATCCCAATTACGGCAAGTGCATCGTTCGCTGCGTATGCGGTGAGACGTTCGAGACCGGTTCCACACGGAAGGAAATGAAGGTCGATATTTGCTCGAAGTGCCATCCTTTCTTTACCGGTAAGCAGAAGCTGGTGGATACCGGCGGACGCGTCGATCGCTTCAAGAAGCGTTTTGGCATGGAATAAGCCCGAATCAGAGCGCCGCAATCGGTGCTCTGTTTTGTTTATATGACCGGCGTTCATGCGCGGCGCCGCGTGGACGCGGATGAACCCCCCTCCGCGCATTTGGCGGAGCGGCGGGGCCATAGAGAGCAGGCGGCTGCGCATCGCTTATGATGCGGGCCGCGGAAAAGGAGTGAATCAGCCGTGAGCAAGCAAAGCAGCGCGAGCTGCCCCCGCGTCGATATCGGCGGCCAGGCCGTAATGGAGGGCGTGATGATGCGCGCCCCGCACGCGGTGGCCATCGCCGTGCGCAGGCCCGACAAATCCATCGTCGTGAAATACAGCCCTTATACGCCCCTGTCGGAGAAGCACAAGTGGATGGGCCTGCCGTTCATCCGCGGCGCGGTCAACATGGTCAGCATGCTGGTCTTCGGCATGACGACCCTGGAGGATTCCACCAACATGCTGGGCATCCTCGACGAGGAGCCGACCCGCTTTGAGAAGTGGCTGGCGAAGAAACTCGGCAAGGGCGTGGACAAGATCGTGATGGGCGTGGCCCTGGTGCTGGCGGTCGCCCTCTCCATCGGCCTGTTCGTGGCCGTGCCCGCCGCCGTGGAGAACGCGCTGAAGAACGCCGGCATGGCCCCCCTCGGCTATACGCTGATCAGCGGCCTGGTGAAGATCCTGCTCCTCGTGGGCTACATGATCTTCGCCGCCACCGTGCCGGACGTGCGGCGCACCTTCCAGTACCACGGCGCGGAGCACAAGACGGTCTACTGCCATGAAGCCGATCTGCCCCTGACCCCCGAGAACGCGCAGACCTTCACGACCCTGCACCCGCGCTGCGGCACGGCCTTCCTGCTCATCGTGTTCTGCGTGTCCATCCTGCTCTTCGTGGTGATGAACACGACCGTGCTGCGCGGCGTGAGCAATTACTTCGTGCGCCTCTTCGCCCACCTCATCATGCTGCCCATTGTGGCCGGCGTGAGCTACGAGGTGCTGAAGGGCCTGGCGCATTCTGAGAGCAAAATCGCGAAGATCCTGCGCTGGCCCGGCCTGCAGATGCAGCGCCTGACCACCCGCCAGCCGGACGCTTCCATGCTGGAGTGCGCCATCGTCGCGATGAACTGCGCGCTCAACGGTCTGCCGAAGCACGCGCCCCGCACCCCCGAGGGCTGGGCGAAACTGAAGACCTACCGCGAGAGCGATCCCGCCTACGTGCCGGAGACAGAAGGCGCGGAAGGTGAAGAAAACGCGGAGACGGCTGAGGCCGTGGCGGACGCATGACGCCCGCAAGGCTGATCCGCGAGGCCGCGGAGCGCCTGGAGCGCGCCGGCGTGCCGGACGCCCGTGTGGACGCCTCCCTGCTGCTCGCCCATGTGACCGGGCGGCAGGCGCTGGCTCTGCGCCTGGATACGGACACGGCGCTGACGGCGGCCGAGCTCGCGGCCTTCGAGGCGCTCTGCGCGCGGCGGATGGCCCGCGAACCCCTGCAGTATCTTTTCCGGGAGCAGCCGTTTTACGGTCGCTCCTTTCAGGTGAATCCGTCTGTGCTGATCCCCCGGCCGGAGACCGAGCGCCTCTGTGAACTGGCGCTGGAGCGGCTGCGCGGCTTTTCTGGAACTTCCGGAGCTTCCGGGCCTGCCGTGCTGGACCTGTGCTGCGGGAGCGGTTGCATCGCCGTGACCGTGGCGCTGGAGCTGCCGGGGGCGGAGGTCACCGCCGCAGACCTTTCACCGGACGCCCTCGCCGTGGCGCGGGGGAATGCCGAACGCCTCGGCGCGAAGGTGACCTTCGCGCAGGGGAATCTCTTCGCGGCGGTGGGGGAGCAGCGCTTCGACGCAATCCTCTCCAATCCGCCGTATATCCCCTCGGCGGACTGCGACACGCTCCAGGCGGAGGTGCGCCGTGAGCCGCGCATGGCGCTGGACGGCGGGGCGGACGGCCTGGTTTTTTACCGCCGCATCGCCGAGGCGGCCCCGGCGCATCTGCGTCCGCACGGCCTCCTGATGATGGAAATCGGCATCCGCGAGGAGGAGCAGGTGGCGGCCCTGTGCCGGGAGGCCGGGCTGCAGGGCGTGCGCGTCCACCCGGACTGGAACGGCATTCCGCGGGTCGTGGAGGCGAGCCTGTGAGCGCGGACAGCCGGCTTCCGGACAAACGGGCGATGTTTTGACCATATTTCCCGTTGCATTTTTCATAGTTCCTGATATAATGGGCGCGTACCCAGTCATAAGGAGGTGTACATGATGCAGAAGGTAGAAATTCGCCTGAGCCTTGCTGAGAATGTGAAGACGTTCGTCAACATTGTGAACAAGTATGAGTTTGATATGGACCTGCGCGCGGGCCGCCACGTGGTGGACGCGAAGTCGATCCTGGGCATCTTCAGCCTGGATCTGTCCAAGCCGATCACCCTGGAAATCGATGACGACAAGGCTGCCAATGCGGACAGCATGAAGCGGCTGATGGACGACATCAAGCCCTTCATCGTGTAAGATGGACAGGGGAGAGCAAGCGGAGACGACTCCCAAGCTGTGTCTGATGGACGCGTGACGCGCCGGCAGGCACAGCTTGTTTTGCTTTTCCGGATGGCACAGAAAAAGAAGCCGCCTTGCGGCGGCTTCCATCCGGTCAAGCTCAGACCCGGGTGTGCTTCTCAAACCAGTCGGTGATCTCCTGCAGGCGGCGGATGCGGTGCTTCGGCTTGCCGGAGCGGGACAGCTCATGGTTCTCGCCCTTGAAGATGACCATGCGTGTCTCGACGCCGTTGTCCGTCAGTGCCTGCATCATCTGCATGCCCTCGGGCAGCGGGCAGCGGTAGTCCTCCTCGCTGTGGATGAAGAGGGTGGGGGTCTTCGCGTTCTTCGCGTATTTGAGCGGGGAATGCGCCCAGAGCGCCTCGGTGTTCTTGTCGCCGAAGAGCCCCTCCGTGCCGCACTGATCCGGCCCGAAGTACGGGCCGATGTCGGAGATGAAGCTCATTGACACCCAGTTGGAGATGGAGCGCTGGCTCGCGGCGCAGCAGAAGCGGTCGGTGTGGCCGACGATCCAGTTGGTCATGAAGCCGCCGTAGCTGCCGCCTGTCTCGCAGAGGCGGGCCTTGTCGATGTTCGGATAGGCCGCGAGTACCGCGTCCATGAAATCCATCAGGTTGCGGAAATCGACTCCGCCGTAATCGCCGCGGATATCCGCGAAGGCGTCCCCGCGCCCGTCGGAGCCCCGGATGTTGGTGAAGCAAACGACATAGCCGCGCGCCGCCCAGAGCTGCATCTCATGGAAGAAGGTCTCGCCGTAGACGCAGCGCGGACCGCCGTGCACGTCCAGCACGGCGGGGTAGGCCTTGCGGGGGGAATAGTCCTGGGGCAGCAGCACCCAGCCGTGCAGGTCAAAGCCGTCGGAGGTGTAGTCGACGCGCTTCGGCTCGGCGACATACCGGCCCTCCAGCGCCGCCTCGTTGAGGTGGGTGAGCTGGGTCATGCCGCTGCCGTCGCGGTTCATCTCGAAGACCTCGGCCACGTGGTTCCAGCCCTGGTAGATCATGGCGATCCTGTCCTTGCTGGCCGTCATCGAGCAGACCAGGCCGGGCTGCTCCCAGAGCGTCCGGCAGGCCAGACTGCCGTCCCCGGCGGGGGAGAGGGAGAAGATCGCATTGTGATCCTCCACCGTGGCCAGGGTGAGGTAGGCGCCTTCGCCCGTGTAGGTGCCGCCGGAGCCCTCCGCCGTGTCGCCCAGCACGCTGGAATAGAGCGTGACCGGCGGCACAAAGACCTTGCGGACGCTGTTTTTCTCCACCGCGCAGATGTCGGCGGTCTGATTGACGCCGTAGGCCTTCATGTCCGAGGCGTGGGCGTAGAGCTGGTCGTCCAGCGCGAAGAGGCCGCCGAAGGAATAGCCGCCCTTTCGCCAGAGCGTCTCGCGCTTGCCGGTGACGGTGTTCCAGGCGTAGAGCTGGTTATAGAGGGATTCGCGGCTGTGCCTCTCCGTTCCGGCGTAATAGACCATGTCGCCATCCGCGCAGAGACTGTCGACGCTGAAGGCCGGGGCCGTCAGGCGCTTGCAGACCGGCTTGCCGTCCTCCACGCGCAGGGAGAACAGGGCGCTGCGCCGCCCGTTGATGTAGCCGGCGCCGTTGAACCAGTAGGGCACCTCGTCCACGACGTGGTAGTCCTGCTCCTCTTTCTCCTTCTCTTCCTTCTCCTTGCGCGCCTCGGGCGTATCCAGGTAGGCGTCGGGATCGCTCAGGCGGATGCTGCCGGTCACGGCGTAGACCTCACCGGCCTTCTCCATCTGGCGCAGGGGGAAGGGCAGGGTCACCCAGGGCTCGGCCTCGCCGCCGCGCATGGAGAGGCGGAACAGCTCGGTCGTGCCGGGCTTCGCGTCGGGCAGGGAGCGGCGGAGGATCAGGGTCTCGCTGTCGTCCCAGAGGACGATGCCCGCGTCGATGGACCAGGTGACGCGCCGGGCGGAACCGTCCTCCGCGACATAGACGTCGGTGTGGTAATCGTTCTTCTCCAGGTCGGCGCGGGTGACCTCGAAGGCCAGGTACCTGCCGTCCGGACTGTATTTCAGGTTGGATGGAATCTGGTAGAGGGCGATATCCTCCAGCAGAATGGGCTTGAGCTTTTTCGGCATCCGTGGTAACCTCCTTGCAGGTAGTGATGCCAGTATACGAGCATCGCCGCCCGATGTCAATGCGGGCCGCGCGGGAGACCGGAATCCCCGCCGCCCGCGCCTGCCCCAAATAAAGAAAACGCAGCGCCTATTTCATTCGGATACCGGAGGAACCCCTTATGTGCGGACGCTTTTATATCCCTTCCCCCGACGACAGCCCGGAGCGCCTCGAGGCGATCCTGCGCCAGGCGGAGGAACGCTATGGCCAGCCCATCAAGCGCGGGGAGATCAACCCCGGCGACACCGCCGCCGTGCTCGTGCAGAACCGCGCCGGCAAGATGGCGGCCTTCCCGATGCGCTGGGGCTTTCAGTTGGGCGATAAGCTCGTGTTCAACGCGCGCAGCGAATCCGCGGGCCTGAAGCCGATGTTCCGCGAGAGCATGGAGCGCCGCCGCTGCCTGATTCCCGCCGCGCACTATTTCGAGTGGGATCACCGCTATCATCCGCGCCCGAAGTATCGTTTTTCCCTGCCGGACAGCAGCCTGCTCTACCTCGCGGGGATCTACCGCATGGAGGGCCAGACGCCGGTCTTCACGGTGCTGACGCGCGAAGCCGCGCCGGATCTGGCCGTCTTCCACAACCGGATGCCAGTCATTCCCGCGGGCACGCGCGCCCGCGCCTGGCTGGACGCGACGGTGGACCCCGCCTGGGCGCTGGCCGAACCCCAGTCCAACCTGATCTGGCGCGCCGAGACGCCGACGCTGCTGGATTTCCTGGACTCTTGAGCGCGCGGCCCGGCAAAACCGCCGACCGTCGGCCGCCGCGCGCTGAAGGCGCAGCCAAGTCCTTCTCTTCACGACAAGCAAAAGCCCCGCAGGGTTTCATTCCTGCGGGGCTTGCTTGGTCTTTCCGGGTGCCGGGCACGGCTCAGACGTCCGCGCTCTCGGCCTCGTCCGCGATCTCCTCACCGGATTGGATCACGTTCGGGTGGGCGGACTTCTCGGTGTAGTCGCGCACGGTGCCGCGCTCCAGGTGATCCACAGCCTTCGCGGATTCCGCGGCGCGGCGCGCGCGGTGGACGCCGCCGACCAGCACCAGGCCCAGGCCCAGAATGGCGGGCACGGCCAGCGCCATGCTCGCATAGCGCAGGTAGCGGTGCAGGGTCGCGTAGTCACGGCTCAGGTCGGCCTCGGTGGGCATCTGCAGATAGACCGGCGCGACGGGCGTAACGATGGGCGCCTCGGTGGGCACGGGGGTGGGTAGGGTGTAGGCGATGCGCACCACGTTGCCCTCGAAGTTCTGGGTTTCGCCGAGCTGGTTCTTCACGCGGGCGACAAACTGGTACTGGCCGGCCATCGTAACGTCAACGTCACGGCTGAATTCCTTGGTCTCGCCGGCCCCGATCTTGGGGAAGGTGTACATCAGCACGCCGCTGGCGTAGACGTTCACGTCGCTGACGCTGCTCGTGGAGAGGTTGCTGACCTTCGTGTGGAAGCGCACGGTGCCGGGCAGCTGGTACACGGTGTCGCGGTCGACCTCGGTCGCGACGGCCAGGTTGACCACTTGATTCGGGTCGATGGCGGTGACGGTGACGCGCGGGCTGGTCGTGGTGACGTCCGCGCCGTCGGTGTCATGGCCGGCGACGGTGAACTGATAGTCCGTGGTGTCGGAGATGGAGATCTCCTTCTCCACCGTGACGGTCTCGCCGGCGGGCACGGTGACGTTCGCCGCGACCTCGCCCAGCACGGGATCGGTCACGGTGACGTTCTCATAGTCGGTTTTGCCGGAGTTCTTCAGCTTGAGGGTCAGGGTCACCGTGTCGCCGGACATGCCGCCCTTCTTGTCCGCGTCCAGGGAGGCGCTGAGCTGCACCTCGCCGTATTTCACGGTGGCGGCTTCCTTGGTGACGGTGGTTTTCTTGCCGTCGGCGGTATAGGTGATGGTCGCCTTGCTGGTCAGGTCCTTGGTGCCCATGGTGGCGTTGAAGGTGTAGCTGGCCTTCTCGCCGGCCTTGATCGACGCGATGGTGCCCTTCTTGGAGGAGATGCTCTTGTCCTCGGTGATGGTCACGTCCTTGATGTCGATGGTGCCGGTGTTGACCACGTCATAGGTGACGCTGATCTTCTGGCCCTTGTTGGCCGTGGTCGGCGCGATGGTGCGGTTGACCTCCACGGAGGCCACGCCGCCCTGATAATTGATGGCCTTGGAGAAGCTCTTCTGCTTGCGGACGAGCTCGTCGTTGTCGTTATAGAGGCTGTACTCGATCTTGAAGGTGATCTTGCCGTTTTCCAGCTGCTTCTGGGTCACCTTCCAGGTGCCCGTCCAGCTCTGGGACGCGCCGATGGCGAGGGTGGGCGAGCCGAACTCTTCCACCTGCTTGCCGTTGGGATAGTACAGCGTCACCGGGCCGGGCATCTCGCTCTCGCCGGTGTTGGAAACCTTGATAGAAACCGTGATGGTCTTCGGCTCGGTGAAGGTATTGCTCGAGAGGCTCATGCTTACCTTCAGCGGGTCGAAATCCGCCATGGCTGTTGCGCTGAGTGCCACCAGCAGCGCGGCCACGCAGAGCATGAGCACAATCAGTCGACGTTTCATCATCGTGTTTGGGCTGCGCCGGGGCACCGCCCTTCCTCCTTCCGTTCCCGGCAGGGCCGGGCAAGGCATGGGTAGTAGATACCAAGCCTATTTTACCCGAAATGCCTTGTTTTTGTCAAGATGTTATTACACAAGAATGAAGAAAGTTTGAAGAAGACGTTTAAGACGAATGGAAAGCCTCAATGACGAACGATCGTGCAATATACAATGCCGCAAGGTGTTTCCATAGTCAAAACATGGTTATCATCGCTAATAGCGATGTTTCTCTGCAAACCAGGAAGAATCTGTTTCCCGTCAAGAGAATAGAGTTTTTCAATGATATCCCAGCCTGTATCTGTTTTTGTCTTTGCGATAACCAGATCATCTGCCACTTGGATTTCAGAATAGATTTCTGGAATCAAGACCTTTCCGTTTAAGTCAGATATCCCGTATCTTTTATTGTTTCCTGTTATCAAGTATCCTTTCAAATAACATTCTATATCCATGTCTGAACCGCTGTTCAATACCGGCGGAATGACAACCTGCATTTGTCTGTCAAGAATACCTCTTTTGCCATTCTTGGCTACGTAAAAGCAACCGTTGGTTTCTACAACGAATGCGTAATCACCAAAGTCCAGCTCTCTGCCAGTATAGTCGTAGACGCGGAATGATGCAGTGTAACTGATCTCGCATGCTATACATGTGTCCATATACATAATAACATCATATTCTGCGGGAATTATCATCCTGTTTTGATCAAGAGAGTACACCCCTAAATGTTCATCATCTTCACCCGCAGTGACAAGATGATGATCACGGTTGTATTCCTTGATACAAGGAAATAGCGGCTCAGTGATAATCTGACCATCTAAACTCAGGAGTCCCCACAATTCGCTCCCTTTCACAGAGTAGATGGCGTAATCATCATCAGGAATATAGAAGTCCTGGTATTGGCAAGGTATTGTTTCTTTGCCTGACGAATCAATGACGCCCCAAAGAACATGACCATTGACATATCGAGCCACCGCTGAGTGTTTTCCGTCAGAGTATAAGAAACCAAGCGCATAGACATATTGTGGTTTTACAATCACATTGCCGTGAGCGTCGATAAATCCCCACTTTCCGGGCACAGCATAATCGTGATACTCATAGTAGTAATACCCCATATAAGGCTTATGACCTTTCCATTCTTCGGCATTAAAAGGACATAAGCCGTTAAAGAATTCCCTCGGATCAACAGGATATGGAAGAGGGGTTTCAGTTCCGTGCTGATCCAGGCTGAATTGTACCTGCTTACCGTTCACAGTTCTGGTTGCAATGATACTCAGATTATGAACAATCGTTGCAGCCGAGTATACAGGAGGAATGAGCCAGGAACCATCCTTTCTGATAAAACCGATTTTTCCAGTTGGCTCAACTTCCACTTTCGTAGCATCCCAGATTGTTTGATTCCTGTCAATTGAAAACAGAGCGATATCGCTTGTTCTGTTCCCGGTATCATCGACCCATGCAAACTTTGGCCCCCAATGCTCATCGGGTAAAGCCACATGGACGGAATGTGAGCCTCGCTTGAATTGCTTTTTGAGTGGAATTCTGTAGACGGCTTCAATACTCAAATGTTCATCTTTGTATAAGAGTTGATTCAATGACTCTATGTTGACCTGCCGATAGCTGTGATAATACAACTGGTGACGTGGGATTGAATAACCGTTTGAAAACACAAGGTTTCCCAAATGATCGAGGGAAGCGGAAGAAAACTCTTCTGCCGTAAAAGTGAATTGACCAATGCTCACCTGGTCTGGAATCTCAGGAGTGTCAAAACACTGCAGATAATAGTTTCGTATTTGATTGTTTTCGTACTTCAATTGAATTGCGTAGCCGTGCATTTTTCTGGGGTCTAATGGTCGGAAGGCTTTGAGCTTTGGAATACTTGCAACCAGGCTTTCAAAAGGCCTGCTTGTATCTGTGATAATAGTATGGGATTCTTTCTCCTGTGCAGGGCATAGAAATATTTTGGAAATCAGATTCATCTGATTTATAGAAATACGCAGTTCCTTATCGGCTTGTAATAGTATCGCTAAATAGGCCTTCGTTCCCTTATACTCCTGATAAGCTTTGTGTACAGGAGCGCTGTGTAAAAGACGCATAGCGTCTTGAATACCTTTTCCTATCGTACGTACATGATCTCCCACTTCTTCAGTTATAACCGTATCCGGAGAAAACAAACACTCAAATTCTGCAAGCGACTGTGTCTGCGAAACAGATAAGACTTTTTGGCAGATACAATTCCACCATGATTCAATCTCCAAGGTGAGAAGATAACGTTCATTAATCTTTTCAATTTTATAAAAGGTTCCTCCATATTTGGGTGAAGAACGCGTCACAAAGTGATAGCCGTTTTCTTTGGAACTTCCATAATACTCTACACCTATACACTCTCGCAGAATGATAGTCTCGTAGCCTTTCTCGGTCCAATGATTGATGATCGAAGCCAGGTAATCAGTGCTTGGAGAAAAGGGTACCTCATCCTCCATGATCATGAACATCAGACAAGCTTTCATCTGGCTGTTTTTCTGAGAGAGATAGACTATGTAATCATCCTCAATCAATGTATCGACAAGGAACTCTTCACACAGGTAGCCGTAACAAGTTTTCTCGTCTGCGTATTGCCATGCTCTGGGTATGAGATCATCTGCCCGCAACTTGCCATAGACTTCTGGATCAGGCTTTCGCATTTCGGAGACTGTTTCTTTCCCCCAATAAGACTCCAGAGTCTCTTTGACTGAGTAGGGGTAGAACTTCATGCTGTCTCACTCCTTTACCGATTAAGCACTGTTCAGTTTCCTTTTGCGTCGAAACCGACAGCAATAACATCATCTTATAGGATTATACCACATTCACCTGTATTGGAAAAGCTGAATCAGGAGGCATGTAGAGAGATGGCATCCAATACACCGGCATTTTGTTTGGAATCTCTTGGATTTCTGCCCAAATTCCTCCCAGATTTCATTCTTGACAACCCATGTATCTCCACTTTATAATACATCCTTGGTTATTTCCTTATCAACGCAGGAGGGATTGCGCATGCCGGCTACCCAGGAAACGCTGCACCGGGAAGTGGAGCGGCGAAGAACATTCGCCATCATCTCGCACCCGGACGCGGGCAAAACCACACTCACGGAGAAGCTGCTGCTCTATGGCGGCGCGATCCGTTCCGCCGGCAGCGTCAAGGCGCGCAAGAGCGATAAGCACGCCACCTCGGACTGGATGGACATCGAGAAGCAGCGCGGCATCTCCGTGACCTCCTCCGCCATGCAGTTTGAGTTTGACGGCTACCACATCAACATCCTCGACACGCCCGGCCACCAGGACTTCTCCGAGGACACCTACCGGGTGCTGGTCGCGGCGGACGCGGCCGTCATGCTGATCGACGCGGCCAAGGGCGTGGAGGCCCAGACCATCAAGCTGTTCAAGGTGTGCCGGATGCGCAACATTCCGATCTTCACCTTCGTGAACAAGATGGACCGCGCGGCGAAGGATCCCTTCGCGCTGATGGACGAGATCGAGAGCGTGCTGGGCATCCGCTCCTGCCCGATCAACTGGCCCATCGGCGTGGACGGCGACTTCCAGGGCGTCTATCACCGCGACACGAACCTGGTCGAGCTCTATGCGGGCGGCGACCACGGCAAGCGCATGGTGGAGAAGGCGGACATCCCCCTGGACGACCCCGCCCTGCACGACGCGCTGGCGGAGGGCTACATCACCCGCCTGCACGAGGAGCTGGACCTGCTGGAGGCCGGTGAGTCCTTCGACCTGGAGCAGGTGCGCGCGGGCCAGCTGACGCCGATGTTCTTCGGCTCCGCCGTGACCAATTTCGGCGTGGAGCCCTTCCTGGAGCGCTTCCTGCGCTACACGCCGCCGCCCCTGCCGCGCAGGAGCGACATCGGCGAGATCGGCCCCGAGGAGAACTACTTCTCCGGCTTTGTCTTCAAGATTCAGGCCAACATGAACCCCGCCCACCGCGACCGCCTCGCCTTCATGCGCATCGTGTCCGGCGCGTTTGAGAAGGGGATGGAGGTCTGGCACTCCGGCACGGGCAAGCCCGTCGCGCTCAAGCAGCCCCAGCAGTTCATGGCGGACGAGCGCGAGGCCGTCGAGGAAGCCTTCGCCGGCGACATCATCGGCCTGTTCGATCCCGGCATCTACCAGCTGGGCGACACGCTCTCGAACGGCCCCAAGCTGCACTACGAGGACATCCCGGTCTTCGCCCCCGAGTTCTTCAACCGCGTGCGCCCCAAGGACAGCATGAAGCGCAAGCAGTTTCAGAAGGGCATCAACCAGCTGGCGGAGGAGGGCGCGATCCAGACCTTCACCCGCACGGAGACGGGCCGTGAGGAATTCATGGTCGGCGTGGTCGGCGTGCTGCAGTTCGAGGTGCTGGAGCACCGCCTGCGCACCGAGTACCAGGCCGAGCTGGTGATGGAGCCGATGCCCTTCCACCATGTGCGCTGGGTGACGAAGACGCCCAAGCCCGTGGAGGAGCTGAAGCTGACATCCACCTCCGGCCGCGCGAAGGACAGCCGCGGCAGGGACGTGCTGCTGTTTGAAAACGAATGGAGCATCCGCCTGGCCATGGAGAACAACGCCGGACTGGAGCTGGCGGAGACCGCCGCCCGCAAGGCGGAGGAGGACGCGTAAGCCGCTTCGCGCTTCGCGGCCGGCCCTTGGAACTTTTATGCTGATGACAGATCGAGACCGATCCCCCTACAGAAGGAGCCACACATACCTATGATTCGTGAAGATATCCGCAACATCGCCATCATCGCCCACGTTGACCACGGCAAGACCACGCTGGTCGACCAGATGCTCAAGCAGGGCGGCGTTTACCATGAGAACCAGCAGACCGTGGACCGCGTGATGGACTCCGGCGACATCGAGCGTGAGCGCGGCATCACCATCCTCGCCAAGAACACCGCCGTGCACTACATGGGCCACAAGATCAACATCGTTGACACCCCCGGCCACGCGGACTTCGGCGGAGAGGTGGAGCGCGTGCTGAAGATGGTCGACGGCGTGCTGCTGCTTGTGGACAGCTTTGAGGGCCCGATGCCCCAGACGCGCTTCGTGCTGCAGAAGGCGCTGGACCTGAAGCTGAAGGTGCTGATCGTGATCAACAAGGTCGACCGCCCGGACGCCCGCTGCGAGGAGGTCGTCGGGGAAATTCTCGACCTGCTGATCGACCTGAACGCTGACGAGAGCACGCTGGACAATCCGATTCTCTACGTCTCCGCGCGCCAGGGCACGGCGACCCTCGATCTGAACACCCCCGGCACCAACCTGAAGCCGCTCTTTGACGCGATCCTAGAGTACATCCCCGCGCCAGAGGGCGATCCCGACGGCCCTGCCCAGGTGCTGATCTCCACCATCGACTATTCGGAATATGTCGGCCGCATCGGCGTGGGCCGCATTGCCCGCGGCACGTTCACCGAGGGCATGATGGTCGTGCACACGAACCTCGAGACCGGCGTGACCAGCCCTCCGTGGCGTCTCAGCGGCCTCTTCCAGTATGACGGCCTCAAGCGCGGCCCGGCCAAGGAGGTCACCATGGGCGACATCGTGGCCCTGTGCGGCGCGGAGGATCTGTCCATCGGCGATACGGTCTGCGATCCCGCGCGCATCGAGGGCCTGCCCTTCGTGAAGATCAGCGAGCCCACCGTGACCATGACCTTCTCCGTCAACGACAGCCCCTTCGCGGGCCGCGAGGGCGAATATGTGACCAGCCGCCACCTGCGCGCGCGCCTGATGCGCGAGCTGCAGACGGACGTCTCCCTCCGCGTGAATGAGACCTCCTCCACCGACGCCTTCGAGGTCTGCGGACGCGGCGAGCTGCACCTGTCCATCCTCATCGAGAATATGCGCCGCCAGGGCTATGAGTTCGCGGTCAGCAAGCCCCGCGTCATCTACAAGACCATCGACGGCGTGAAGTGCGAGCCCGTGGAGCGCCTGGTGGTCGATACGCCCCAGGCCAGCGCCGGCGCTGTGATCGAGAAGATCGGCCGCCGCCGCGGCGTGCTGGAGCACATGAGCGGCACCGACCGCGTGCGCATGGAATTCCTGGTGCCCAGCCGCGGCCTCTTCGGCTACCGCTCCGAGTTCATGACCGATACCCGCGGCGAGGGCATCATGTCCTCCGTTTTCGAGCGCTATGAGCCCGTGAAGGGCGACATCCCGCACCGCAACGTCGGCGCGCTGGTCGCCCATGAAAACGGCGTCTCCAACAGTTATGGCCTGTTCTACGCCCAGGAGCGCGGCACGCTCTTCATCGGCGTGGGCCTGGAGGTCTACGAGGGCATGATCGTCGGCCAGAACGCCCGCCCCGGCGACCTGGTCGTCAACGTCTGCAAGGCCAAGCATGTGACCAACATGCGCAACGCCTCCGCCTCGGAGGATTCCCTGCGCCTGATCTCCATCCATCCCCTGAGCCTGGAGGAGTGCCTGGAGTTCATCGACGACGACGAGCTCCTGGAGGTCACCCCCAAGAACCTGCGCATGCGCAAGCGCGTCCTCAACGCCGGCGACCGCGCCCGCGCCTGGCGGTATCAGCAGGAGTAACTTCCTTACAATTGCCTTGAGCGACACAAAGCCCTTTAACCAAACGGCTGCCCCGAAGAGTCCAGAGGCGATCGGAAAGCCTCTGGTCGCCGCCCGCAGGCGGCGAAATCCCCTGTGCAGAGGTTCCGCGCCTGCGGGCGCGGGCAAAGGGCTTTGCGATCGCCCTTTGCAAACCTTCGCCGCTCGCCTTTACGCGAACAAACGCATTTGCAAACAGTATCAAGTTTGAAAGGAGCTGACCCCTGATGCTGGAATTCAAATTCGACACCCAACTCCTCATTGAAGGCCACGACCTCGACGAGGACGCCATCAACGACTACATCACCGAGAACTTCAAGGGCGACTGCCTGCTGGCCGTCGGCGACGACGAGCTGATCAAGATCCACTTCCATACCAACGAGCCCTGGAAGGTGCTGGAATACGGCGCTTCCCTCGGCGAGATCTACGACGTGGTGGTGGAAAACATGGAGCGCCAGGAGCAGGGCCTGCACGGCTGATCCCTCCCGGCTGCCGCACAGGAAAAAGACGGCTGAACGCACATCGCGCAGCTGTCTTTTTCTGCGCGTTTTGTGCGTTCTTTGCAAAGAAACGCGCCGGCGCAGGGTTTGTCGGATCTGGTCACGGCGCGGCGGCGCAGGCCATTGCGTGAAAAATCTGTGCCGGGACGTCAGATGCCCCTTTCTTCTAAAAACCATTTTACACAAACACACAAACAAAAATAATAAAATTCCAACAAAAATGATATTCACAAATTCCAGAAGTGTGCTATACTCCCCATCGTTCCTCGGCGAGGAACAGAAGGAGGTCATTTCTATGGATACGATTCTGGTATGCATCAACGGCATCATCATCCGTCAGCCCATCGGCCGCTGAACAGCCCGATCCTTTTTGACATACAGGAG
Source organism: uncultured Clostridia bacterium (assembly GCA_946543085.1). Classification (GTDB taxonomy): domain Bacteria; phylum Bacillota; class Clostridia; order Christensenellales; family Aristaeellaceae; genus RUG11272. The sequence goes on from CAMNLM010000029.1 coordinate 21,583, forward strand.
GTAAGCATATGGACACGATTCTGATTTGCGTCAACGGCATCATCGTCCGCCAGCCCATTGGCCGCTGATCCGCTTCAGGCAAGTTACAACCGCGGGCCGCGCCGGCCCGCTTCCCCGGTGAAGGAGGGATTCCAACGGACAGACGCTTATTTGTCAGGTTCTGCGTTCTGCAGGCGACCTGGTGGGGCGCGATGGCGGCCGTTCCCGGCTACATCAGCGCGTTCATGCTGGATCGCGGCTTGCCGGCCGCGGTCATCAGCGTCATCCTCGCCGTCAACCTGCTCTTTTCCTTCCTCGGCTCCCTGTTCTGGGGCCGCAGGATCGACATCACGCAGAACCACCGCGCCCATTTCCTGATGGGCATCGCGAGCTTCTTCGTCCTCAACCTGGCGATCTACCCGCTGGGGAGCCATCCGCTGGCGATGGGCGCGCTCTACGCGGCCCACGGCTTTCTGGTCGGCTTCGGCGCGACCTGCCTGGACAGCTGGGTGCTGGCTTCCTGCCCGGGGAACTCGAGCCTCGGCGCGCGCGCCCGCACCTTCGCCACCCTCAGCTACGCGGCGACGATGCTGGCGACCGGCCTGCTGATCGGCCGCATGGGCTATATCGTCATCATGGCGATCATGATCGGGATGCTCGGCATCTGCGGTATCGTCGCGCTCAACACGCCCCGGGCAGAGGGCATGGCCGGCATGGCGCCCGCTGGCCGCAGCGGTCTTTCCGCCGCTGACCTGAAGCAGCTGCTCGGCAACCGCGAGTGGACGCTCCTGCTGGTGATGGCCTTCTTCACCGGCCTGGCCATCGCCCCGATCAACAACCTGAAGGCCGTGATCCTGGAGCGCGTGGGCGGCGATACGGCCACACTCGGCCTGGATTCCTTCATCGGCTGCATGGTGCAGGCGCCGTTCCTGTTCTTCTCCGCGAAGATCCGCCGCATGAACCGGAAGCTGCGCCTGGTCATCAGCACGCTGTCGCCGCTGCTCTACGCCCTGCTGGTCTGCACGGCGGCCGCCCCCGCGATGATCATTCTCGGCACCATCTGCCAGAATATCTCCTTCGGCATCTTCTACCCGACGATGCGGGAGATCACGGAGGACTGCGTGCCCGCCAAGCTGCGCACCACCGCGCACAGCGTGATCGACGTGAGCTACGGCAGCCTCACGGGCGTCATGGCGATGGCCGCGAGCGGCGTGCTGCTGACGGCATTCGGCCTGCAGACCATGGTGCTGCTCTCGTTCGCGGTGCAGCTGCTGCCCTTCGGGGTCGCCATGTACAATCTGGTGAGCCGGAACCCCCAGCCCGCCGCCGCCCCGCGCACCGCTGAGTCCCAAAAAAAGAAAACCAAACCCGTTCTGCAAAACGCGCACAGCGCCTGTCCGCAGAACGGGTTTTTGCGTGGGCTGAGCAGGGGCTGCTGACGCACCCCACTGCAGGGCACTTTCCAGGGGAACAGTGCTCAAGGCCCACCGCAGGAGCGCCTTTACAAGGGGCCGGGATACTCATGCAGCCCTCCGCAGGAGCGCCTTTACAAGGGGTCCGGGGCTACTATGCAGCCCACCGCAGGAGCGCCTTTACAAGTGCTTCGGTACACAAAGGCCCACCGCAGGAGCGCCTTTCAAGGGGTTCCAGGGGACGCTTTCCCGCGGAAAGCGTCCCCTGGCAAACCTAATTATTTCTCCCCTCCCCGCTTGCGGGGAGGGGTCGGGGGTGGGGTACCCTGCAGCGAGCATGCTGGACAGCCTCCCGCGCTCAGCGCCTGCACTGCCGCCGCACGGATCATCCGCCGCAAAAAACATCCCCCGCCTTGCGGGGGATGCAAAACCCAAATACTCAGCGCTTGCTCCTCGGGGGATTGTTGAAATACCCTCCACCCAGCGGATACAGATCCCAGTTCAGGCTGGAGGAATTGGTCAGCAGACCGGTCTTCTCATCGCGCCAGGTCTTCATGGAATTGGCGTAGGCATACCGCTCCTCGCCCCACGGGGTGACGGCCCAGTACCAGCCCTTCTGGGGCTTGTCCTCGGGGCTGTACTGAATGGTGTACTCCTCGTTGTTCTCGGTGCGGTAGGTGAGCATGTAGTGGATCAGCTTGCCCATCAGGTTGTAGGTCGCGCGGCACCACACGATGTCGCCGGTGGTGTAGTTCTCCTCGACGTAGTAGTACCAGTTGCCGCCGAGCTTGCCGGTGTAGCCCATCACAGGGGTGTTCTCCTGCGTGGAGGTGACCAGCGGGTTGCCGTCCGCGTCAGCGACGACGACATTGCCGTAGGCGTCCGTGATCTGGTAGACCGCCTTGTTCTGGTCATCCACCACGTTCTCCTTGACGGGAACGTTGTACTGAGAGGCGGTGTAAACCGTGTTGCCCTTGGCGTCGGTCACGATGTTGCCGTTGACGTCGCGGATGGTGTAGAGCGGATTGCCCGCGGCGTCGGTCTTCACGGAGCCGGTCGTCTTGTCGAAGGCGGGGCTGTTGGCCGCGTCAGTGGTCAGCACGCCGTATTTCGGGTTGGCGGGGTCTTTCACCAGCTGCACGGTCGTCACCTTGCCGGTTGTCGTGACGCTGTCGGTATCCACCACGCCGTAGAGCTGGTTGCCGTTTTCGTCCTTCGCGTCGACCCGCCAGTTCTGGTTCATCTTCTGGGTGGTGTAGATGATGTCGCCGTTGTTGTCCTTCAGGGGCTCGGTGACGGGGACGCCGTATTCGTTATAGATGACGTTGCCGTCCGCGTCGCGCTGGGCCACCGGGATGGTATACAGCGGCTGGCCGTACTTGTTGGTGCGCTGCACGTACTTGCCCTGGTTGAGCGCGCGGGAGCTGATCACCTTCGACCGGGTGGCCGGCTGGTAATAGTAGGCCACGATGGTGAGGGGGCTCTTGTAGCCCGTCTTGAAATAGTCCGTGTCCTCCTCCTGGAGCAGGGAGCCCTTGCGGAAGGAGGAGAGCTCGATCAGCTTGTCGATCTTGGCGGGTATGACAACGCGCGTGCCGACGGGGCGCGTATCGGCCGCGAAAGCCGGCGCGGCCAGAGCGGCCAGCATGCAGATGCACAGGAGCAATGCGAGAAGCTTCTTCATAGCAGGTTCTCCTTCTGGAACGTGAAATCCAAAGTTCCTTAATTTAATTGTAACAATCTGGCGCCTGTTTGTCAAGGGCGGTTTCAGGCTTCAGACACGGTTACGGGCGAAAAACGCGCAAAAAACACACAGACCAGCACAGAAAAAGCGCCCCCGGAGGGACGCCCGGAGAGACGCCGGAGAGCGACGCTATCTCCCGTGCACAAACATCGGGTCATCCTTCCAATACATGGCCTTCCCCTCGCGGAGGGAGGCCGGCAGGCTGAGGATGCGCTGGTTCAGGGAGCCGCGGAAGCGAAGGGTCACGTCGTGCTGATCTTCGATGAATTCACCGTCCACGAGCACGTCCATCCGCTCCATCAGCCGCAGGGCGGCGGGGGTGGCCGCGCGGGAGGGCTCCGCGCCGATCAGCTGCTCGAAGGTGTAGCCGGAATAGCACCAGATGCTTTTTTGGGGCAGGCGCTCGCGGAAGGCTGTCACGAGGCCGAGCAGGGCCTCCTGGTTCTCCGGCTCCATCGGCTCGCCGCCCAGGAGGGAGAGTCCGGTGATCCAGTCCGGCTCGCAGGAGGCGAGGACGCGCTCCTTGACCTCGGCAGTGAAGGGCTCGCCGGCGGTGAAGGACCAGGCCTCGCTGTTGAAGCAGCCCTTGCAGCGGTGGGTGCAGCCGGAGACGAAGAGGGAGGTGCGCACGCCGGGGCCGTTGGCGATGTCGCAGTATTTGATATTAGCGTAATTCATGGGTTTGTAACTCTTCCCATTTTCAAGTGCTTTTTGTAGCAAGGGTTCCGCGCCTGCGGGCGCGGGTCAGGGGCTTTGCGATCGCCCCTGACAACCCTTCGCCTGCGCTCTTACTATTGCAAACTCTTTAGATGAAGAAGTAACTTACAGATGCATCACGCGGTCGCGGATCTCCTGGGTGCGGCCCTGGTTCCAGTACTGGGTGCCGATGTAGCCGCAGGTG
>CAMNLM010000030.1 GCA_946543085.1 uncultured Clostridia bacterium
TCCTTGCCGTCGGGCAGCACCATCAGCTCGCCCTGTTCAAAGGGCACGGTGGTGTCAAGGGTCCAGGTGATGCCGCTGGTCTGCGGATAGCCGCCGATGGCCGCGGGGGTGCAATAGGTGGAGGCTTCCAGGGCCTGCAGCAGCTCGGCGCCGGTCACATACACCACAGCCACGGTGTTGCCGAAGGGCAGCACGGTGTTGATGTCCTTCATCGTGATGTCGCCGGCCTCGATGCTGGCGCGGATGCCGCCGCCGTTGGTGACGCCGACCACCGCGTTGGGCTCGACCTGCTCAATGCCGCCTTCCTTGACGACGGACCACACCATGGCGTCGGTGATCAGGTCGCCCAGGTTGGTCTCCTCGGTGCGGTTGCCGGGATCGCGGTCGCCGTTCAGGCGGACTTCAGTGGTGGCGAATACGGAGCCGTACTTGGCGTCCACTTCGTCCATGAGCGCCTGGGCCTTGGCGAGCACGTCCGGATCCTTGGCCAGGTACTTGGTGCTCACCAGGAAGTTGTCCACAACGGCCTTGGTCTCGTTGTCGATGACGACCACGCCGATGTTCGCGAACTTGGTGCCGGTGGACTGGATGGCCTCGCCGTTTTCACCGCCGGTCATCACGGTGTGGGAGTGACCGTCGATCACGAAGTCGATGCCGGGCACTTTGGCGACGGTGTCGACGGAGCGATAGCCGTTGGAGGCGGACTCAGCGTCCACGCCGAGGTGGAACAGGCCGACGATCAGATCGGCGTTCTGGCCCTTCAGGTCTTCCACAGCCTTGGCGGCCGATTCATAGAGCTTGTCGAAGGTTGCGAAGCTGATCTCCTTGATGAGGCCGGGATTGACCTTGGTCGCGGTCTCGGGGGTCTCCATGCCGAAGAAACCGATCTTGAGGCCCTTGCTGGTCTCATACACGGTGGTGGCGGGCAGGATGGTCTCCCCGGTCTCGTCCAGATAGACGTCCGCGCAGAGGACGGTGAAGTTGGCCTTGGTCAGGTTCTCCATGAGCTGCGCGTAGCCGTAATCGAACTCGTGGTTGCCGAGCGTGACGATGTCATAGGCCGCAGCGTTCATCATTTCAACGGCGCTCGCGCCCTTGGAGCTGCTGACGTAGATCGTGCCCTGGCTGAAGTCGCCCGCGTCCACGACCACCACGTCCGCGCCGCGCTCGGTGAACCAATTGCGGAGCGTGGGGATGTAGGCGTAGCCGTCCACAGCGCCATGGACGTCATTCGTATGCAGGATGACGGTGGTGCCGGTATAGTCGGTGCGGAGGTCGGACGCAAAGACCTTCGCGGCGGCGGCATACTCTTCACTGGTCATGTCCGCGAAAGCGACGGCGCTCATCGCGAAGACCATCATCATGGCCAGCAACAGGCAGAGAAGTTTCTTCATGGCTTTGTTTCTCCCTTCTTTGTTCGAGTCGAGACAGAATGGAAAACCATACATAATGGTAGTATAAACGGTCTGAAAATGCAAGCCCTCCGCGGCGGCTGGGAGAAATTTCGCAATTTCTTCATAACGCTGTAACTTTCCCGCTCATAGGGTGTCTTCCGGCCTTCCGCGGCGCAGCTTCCGGAGGAAGGCCTCCGCGGAGCGCTCTTCGAGGCCGATGGTGATCTCCGGCTCCAGCATGTCGCCGAGGTAGTGCGCGTCGGAGGAGTGCAGGATCACCTTGCCGATCTGCACGTCCTGCGGGCAGGGGAGGGCGCGCCACACCTCGAGTGCCGTGAAGTCCAGCCCTTCCGGCATGAAGCCGAGGTTGACCAGCAGGCCGTTGGAGCCGCGGTTGATGTGCGCGGGCACAGGCACGCCGCCGCGCTCGCGGATGATGCGTGTGAGCTCGGCGAGGGAGAGATCCGTCGCGCCGATCAGCAGGTGCTCCTCCTCGGCGATCTGGTTGTCATCCTCGTCCATGACGCGCTGGTGCCCAAAGTACTCCGGCCGGTTTTTCTTCTTCGGCAGGTGGGACATGACGAACTCGCCGAACGCCACCGCCTCCGGCACGGTCGGGAAATAGCCGAGAAGGTGCACCTCCTCGCGCGTCGTGATCTCCATGCCGGGAATCAGCAGCAGGCCATAGGCGTCGCAGCAGCGCTGCACGGCCGGCAGGTTGCCCGCCGTGTTGTGATCGGTCACGGCGATCATCTGCAGGCCCTTGAGCGCAGCCATGCCGCAGATGTTCGCGGGGGTCATGTCGTCGTCGCCGCAGGGGGAGAGGCAGGAGTGGATATGCAGGTCACAAAACAGGCGTTCCATGGGTCAGTTGTGGGCGGGCACGCCGCTTGCCATCATGCGGCCGCAGATTTCGTAGGCGGTGAGCGGGGAGGTCAGCACGGCCATGCCCTCGTCGTTGGCCTTCTGCAGGCTCTCGGCCTCCATGCGGATGTTCTCCGGCAGCACGATGCAGGCCATCTCGGAGAGGACGGCCACCGCGACCACGTTCATGTGCGTCTGCACGGTGACCCAGGCCATGCCCTCGTCGCCGTGGGCCATCACCCAGCTCAGCAGGTCACAGACATAGCCGCAGGTGATTTCCCTGTCCTCGCTGAGCGCGGGAGTCATGTTTTCCGCCTGGATCAGTTCGCGGAGCTCAGATACTTTCATAGGTTTTTTCTCCTTCTTTTGCATCTTTTCATTTCGGATCGGTCCGCGTCATCTGCGCTCGTTCTGCGCGAGGGCCACCATCTCCTCGGCCATCACCTTCAGGCGGTTCTTCATCAGGTGGATGCAGTCCATCTCCGAGGCGTACCCGCGCACAATGTCCTCCGCGAAGGTCGCGCAGGTCGGCGAGCCGCAGGAGCCGCAGTCGTAGCCGGGCAGACGTTCGACAATCTCGTTGATGCGGTTCATCATCTGCATGGCGACGACGAGGTTGTCGTCCAGGCGCATGGCGTCGTTGCGCTGGAAGGGCAGATCGTTCTTCATCGGGTATTTGGTCATCATGGAGGCAGGGACGTCCACGTCCGGATGCACCTTCGGCATGCTGTTGACCAGCTTGCGGATGCCGGACTTGGCGACATAGGTGTTCTCGAAGGTGAGCGGGCCGCCGACGCAGCCGCCCATGCAGGCGTTGCCCTCCAGGAACTCCAGGTCGTTCAGCTTTTCGTTTTCCACATCCTCCAGCACCTTGATGACGTTCGGAATGCCGTCCACGGAGAGGCTGGAAAGCGGACAGACCGCGTTGGCCTCGCCGTTGCTGCTCGCCCAGGCGATGCCGTAGCGCGTGGAGGGCACGAGATCGGGGTTCGCGATCATGGCTTCCACGTGCGGCAGGAGCTGGCCGTAGAGCTCCATCATCGAGATGGCGCCGTTCAGCTCGGATTTCTTTTGGCCGAGGGGATTGTGGATGGCTGTCATCTTGGCCGGGCAGGGCGTGATGAAGAAGCAGCCGACCTCTTCCGGCAGACAGCCGTGCTTGCGGCAGAACTCTCCGCGCGCGATGGAAGCCGCGACCTCCATGGGCTGGCGGATGTCGATCACGTGGTCCAGCAGGTCCGGGAAACGCACCTGAATCAGCCGCACCACGGCGGGGCAGGCGGAGGAGATGACGGGCCGCGGCAGGCTGGGATCGCGCATGCGCTCGCGGATGGCGCGCGTCACGACGTCCGCGCCGCGGGCCACCGGGAACACGTCGTCGAAGCCGACGTGGCAAAGGGCCTCCAGCACGTACTCCACCTTGGGCAGGTTGCGGAACTGCCCGTAGAGGGAGGGCGCGGGGAGCGCGATGTTGTATTTGAACTGCTTGAGCGCGTCCATATCGTCGGTCACGGCGACCTTCGCGTGATAGTCGCAGACGCGGATGCACTCGCCGCAGTCAATGCAGAGATTGTCGAGAATGTGCGCGCGCCCTCCGCGGACGCGAATCGCCTCGGTGGGACAGCGCTTCAGACAGTTGGTGCAGCCACGGCACCGATCTCTGTCCAGACGCACGGAGTGATAGCGCTGCTCAGACAAGAGATGTCACCGCCTTTCGGGAGGATTTCTTTCCGGGAATTCGTGATGCTTTCGCGGGCTGAACGCCTGCGGTTCGCCTTTCCGGCGCGGAGAATGGAGCCGTGAACAGGTTCCGCGCCCGGGATCGGCGCTTATGTCAGATTGAACTTCATCTGGATGGTGGTGCCGACGCCGACGGTGCTCTGGATGTCAAAGCCGTCTGCGTTGCGCTTCATGTTGGGCAGTCCCATGCCCGCGCCGAAGCCAAGGGAGCGCGCTTCGTCGTTGGCGGTGGACCAGCCCTCGCGCATGGCGAGGGAGAGGTCCGGGATGCCGGGGCCGCGGTCGGTGGAGACGAGCTGGACATACTCCGGGTAGACGGACAGATCCAGCACGCCGCCCAGCGAGTGGATCACAAGGTTCAGCTCCACCTCATACGAGGCCACGGCCACGCGGCGCAGCACGTCGCCGGAGATGCCCAGCTTTTTCAGACGGCGCTTGATGTCCGCGCTGGCGGAACCGGCGCTGGTATAATCGGCGGCTTCGACCGGATAGGAAGCCTTCATCAATTCAGACATGATTATCGTCCACCCTCCGAATCAGAATCCCATTCCAGCGGAACCGGCACGCCGCGCAGGCCCTCGGCGTACAGCAGGCCGCAGGCGGTGAAGGCGGTTGCCTTGGTGGTGATGACGACCAGGTCCTGCTCGGCGGCGCTCTCCAGGATCTCCTCCGAGGGCACCTTGCCGCGCACAAAGACCAGGCACTTGAGGTCGAGCATCTCGCTCGTGCGCACGACGTGCGGATTGGTCAGGCCCGTGATCAGCACGGTCTTTTCATCCACGAAGGCCGGCACGTCGCTCATTAGGTCCGAGCAGCACGCGGTGTAGACGGGGGTAGACAGCTTGTCCTCTCCGAGGAGGACGTGTGCGTTCAAGACGCGCACCATATCCTGGATCGTCACGATGCAATCCCTCCAATTCGGATGCAAGGTCTTCCGACGCCGCCCGCGACGCTGCTCGGAAAGGCAGCCGCAGGAGGCGCGGTTGGAAGAAACTTCGCTTCATTTGATCAATATAAAGTTATTGTAATGCAATATCTGGTTGCTGTCAATCCATCGGGGAAATGTTTTTGCCGGGGCGTCTTCCCGTGCAGGACTTTTCTGTTTCCCGGCGAATACTTCCACGATAACCGCGGGCAGCTGAGCGCGAAGCGGAAGCCGCCTTTGAGAAAGGATGAAACGCTATGAAACTGACCCCTCAGGATATCGCTTCCATGCTGGACCACTCCACCCTCCAGCCCTATCTGACCGAGGAGGATATCCGCCACGGCGCGGAGGTCGCCCTGAAATACCACACGGCGAGCATGTGCGCCCGCCCCTGCGACGTGCCCCTGATGGCGGAGATGCTGAAGGGCAGCGGCGTCAAGGTCTGCACCGTGATCGGGTTCCCGCACGGCGCGCACGAGACCGCCATCAAGGTGGCCGAGGCGGAGCTGGCGCTCCGCGAGGGCTGCGAGGAACTGGACATGGTCATCAACATCGGCCGCATGCTGCGCGGCGACGAGGACTATGTGCGCGATGAAATCCGTCAGATCGTGGAGAAGGCCCACGCCGCGAACGCCATCGTGAAGGTGATCATCGAGACCTGCTACCTGAGCGACGCCCAGAAAAAGCGCGCCTGCGAGCTCTCCGAGGCGGCCGGCGCGGATTTCGTGAAGACCTCCACGGGCTACGGCTCCAAGGGCTGCACCATCGAGGATCTGGTGCTCATGCGCGCCGCTGTCTCCGACAAGGTGCGCGTCAAGGGCTCCGGCGGCATCCGGGATCTGGACACGGTGCTGAAGGCCCGCGCGGCCGGCGCGTCCCGCTGCGGCGTGTCCGCGACGGAGAAGATCATGGCGGAGGCCGAGGCCCGCTTCGCCGAGGGCAAGCTGGAGGAAGTCACCCTGTAAGCGGCAAAAGGACACAGCGGCGGGAAAGGACGAGGACGCGTGGCAGACACACTGACGATAGCTGGGCGGGATTTCCGCCTCTTTGGCGATCCGGGCGCGGCCTTCCTGTGCTTCCAGCCGACGGATGAGCACGATCTCTCCGCCATGGCGGAGGAGATGCAGGCGGTGGAGGAAACGCTCGGCCCGGCTGCGGTCTGCGTCGCGGCCCTGCCGATCCGGGACTGGAATACCGAGCTGAGCCCCTGGACCGCGCCGCCCGTCTACGGCAAGGAGCCCTTCGGTGATGGCGCGGGGGAGACGCTTGCCCTGCTGACCGATCAGGCGCTCCCTGCGCTGGAAAAGCAGCTGCCGCCCCGCGCCGACAGGCAGTATCTTCTGTCGGGCTATTCTCTGGCCGGCCTGTTCGCGCTGTGGAGCGCCTACCGGACGGACGCTTTTGCGGGCGTTGTCGCGGCCTCTCCTTCTGTGTGGTATCCGGGGTGGGACGAATTCGCCCGGGCGCGGCGCCCGCTGGCCCGGGCCGTTTACCTGAGCCTCGGCGACCGCGAGGAGCGCACGCGCCATCCCGTGATGCGCGAGGTGGGCAACGCCATCCGCCGCCAGCGGGAGCTGCTGGTCGTGCAGGGCGTCCCGGGCACCCTTGAATGGAACCCGGGCAACCACTTTGCCGACAGCGGCAAGCGCGTGGCGAAGGGCCTGATCTGGACCGTACGGACGCTCGGCGCAAAGCCATGAGGCAGCCGGGGAAACACCCCCGATAGGGGAGCAAGGATGAAAACGGGAAAACCCGACGGCCTGGGAGCATCCTCCAGCGGTATGGGGTGCATGGGCTTCAGCCGTCGGATGCCATACCGATTCCGGGCTCGGAGAGCAAGGGAAGAATCCTGGAGAATCTCGGCGCCTGGAATGTGGATCTGACGGATGCCGGGTTTGCCGCCCTGGAGCAATCCCTGAACTACGTCCAGATTTATGGCCATCGCGGCAGTACGGCTTCAGCGGCAAGCGGCGCAAAGGCAACGCCTGACGAGTGAGACACACAAAACAAAACCAGCACAGCCGGTGCATGGACACACGGACTGTGCTGGTTTTTCTGCGCAATGGAACGCTTCAATCAATGCGCGACGCAAGAGGCAGCGCCGGCATAACATGCCGGAGAGGCCGCAGGCTTGGATTCGCATGGGGAAGGCGGCTGCCGCCTGGCTTTCGGCTGCGTTTCAGCGCCAGACCTGGAAGATTCCGCACTTCAGGTACTGCGTTTCCGGCGACGCCGGGAGAATCGGATGGTCGCGTCCCTGCGTGCGGTACTCGATCTGCCGCAGATGCACGCGCGCGTCCTGCGCGGCGTCCTTCACGATCTGCAGGAAGGTGTCCGGCAGGATGTGCTGCGAGCAGGAGCAGGTCACCAGAAAGCCGCCTGTCCGGATCATCTTCATCGCGCGGAGATTGATTTCCTTGTATCCGCGCGTGGCGCTGTCGATGGCGGCGCGGGTCTTCGTGAAGGCGGGCGGGTCGAGGATCACCGTGTCATAGGTCACGCCGGAGCGGCTCTGCTCGGAGAGCAAGTCAAAGGCGTTGGCCTCCACAAAGCGCACGCGGTCCTCCAGGTGATTCAGCTTTGCGTTCTCGGTTGCGAAGGCGCAGACGTAGTCGGAGATGTCCACGCCGATGACCTCGGACGCCCCGTAATGCCCGGCGTGCAGGGCGAAGCTGCCCGTGTGCGTGAAGCAGTCCAGCACACGCCGGCCCTTCACGAAGGGCGCGATGGCCGCGCGGTTCTCCTTCTGGTCGAGAAAGAAGCCCGTCTTCTGGCCCTCCTTCACGTCGACGAGGAAGCGGATGCCGTTCTCGACCATCTCCACGCGGTCAGGCACTTCACCGTAGAGCAGGCCGGTGGTCATTTCCAGGCCTTCCAGCCGGCGCACGGGCACGTCGCTGCGCTCCCAGATGCCCTGCGGGTGCAGCTCCTCGACCAGCGCGTCCACCACGTCGGCTTTCAGACGCTCCATGCCCGCGGCCAGGCACTGCAGCACCAGCGTATCGCCGAAGCTGTCCACAATGAGGGCGGGCAGCCGGTCGCTCTCGGCAAACACCATGCGGCAGGAGCGCAGGTCGGCGAAGGTGCGGCGGTAGTCGATGGCCTCCCTCACGCGGCGGTGAACGAAGGCGCTGTCGATCTTCTCCTCGTGCGTGGAGAGCATGCGCAGGCTGATCTGGGAAAGGGGATTGTAATAGGCCATCGCGAGAAAGCGTCCGCGCGAGGAAATGACGCGCACGATCTCGCCGGGCTCGCATGCGCCGTCCACGCGCTGGATGTCGCTGCGGAAAACCCAGGGATGGCCGCTGTAGACACGTTTTTCTTTGCCGGGGTGGAGATAGACATCAGCCATCGAAGTGGCCTCCTTTGATGATGTGTTTGGCAGCTTGGGCTTTGTGTTCTTCCGGAATGCCCGTAGACGGCAGACAGGAATCATCTGAAGATTCTGCGAGACAGAGAGCCTTTTGCGGGGATTCGGAGAAAGCGCGCCGGAGAAAGATTCCTCCGGCCGTCCTTTGATTTCGCCTTCCCGCCGGCCGGAGGGGCAGGGGCGGGTCAGGCCTTTTCCTCCTGGCGGATGCGCTGGATCAGCCCCGGTAGCTCCCCGAGCGAGGTGAGCAGATGATCGACATAGGGCTTCATGTCTTCCTCCCGGTACGGCACCACGTCGGGAATCATCACCGAGGTCATCCCCGCCGCGCGGACGGAGCGGATGCCCGAGAAAGAATCCTCCACGCCGATGCAGTGATCCGGCTTCACGCCAATCAGCTCGGCGGCGCGCAGATACATATCCGGCGAGGGCTTTGCGCTGCGGACCTGATCCAGCGTGATCACGGCCTCAAAGACGCCGTCCCAGCCCGCGATGGTCATGTACTCGCGGATGATGTCCGGCACGTTGGAGCTGCACAGCGCGAGATACATCCCCTGCGCCCGAAGCCAGGCGAGGACCTGATCCGCGCCGGGCTTCTTCGGCATGCCGTTTTTGCGGACGTGCTCCAGCATCAGCCGCGCCCAGTCCTGCAGAAAGCGCTCGACATCCAGGGCCGGGCACCATTCATGGAGCCTGTCGGACGTCTGCGCCATGGTCGTGCCGATGAGAGACTTCCACTGCGACTCGGTCAGCGGGCAGCCCTGCGCCTCGGCGGCCTCCGCCATCACCGCGCCGCCCAGGTTCTCCGTGTCGAACAGCACGCCGTCCATGTCGAAGCATACGCATTGAATCACAGCAGAGCACTCCTTTCGATGGCGGCTCTCGCGGCGACGATGCCGTCCACCGCGGCGCTGACGATGCCGCCCGCATAGCCCGCGCCTTCGCCCACGGGAAACAGGCCGTCCAGACCCTCGGCGCATCCGTCCGGCCCGCGGTTGATGCGCACGGGAGAGGAGGAACGGGTCTCCACGCCGGTGAGAATCGCGTCGGGGTGGGCGAAGCCGCGCAGCTGCTGATCCAGCCGGCGGATGCCGAGAGCGAGGTTGTCCGCGATCCAGGGCGGCAGCACCTCGCACAGATCGCAGGGCGTAACGCCGGGACGGTAGGTCGGCTGCACATCGCCGACGCTCCTGGTCGCGCGGCGCTCGAGAAAATCGCCGACGCGCTGGATCGGGGCGCGGAAATCCCCGCCGCCGGCGCGCCAGGCGGCCTGCTCCAGCGAGCGCTGCCACACCATGCCGGCGAGCGGATGGTCGTCCTGGAAATCCTCGGGCCGCACGCCCACGAGCAGAGCCGCGTTGGCGTTGCGGCCGGCGCGGGCGTGCAGGCTCATGCCGTTTACCACGACGCCGCCCTCCTGGGAGGCCGCGGCGATCACCTCGCCGCCTGGACACATGCAGAAGGTATAAACCCCGCGCCCGTCGGGGGTGGGCGCATGCAGCTTGTACTCCGCGGGACGCAGGGCCGGATGGCCGGCTGCGCTGCCGTACTGGCTGCGGTCGATCATGGCCTGCAGATGCTCGATGCGCACGCCCGCCGCGAAGGGCTTGGCCGTCATGCGGACTCCCTGATTGAACAGACTTTGGACGGTATCGCGGGCGCTGTGCCCAATGCACAGAAGCACGGTATCTGTGCTGATCTGCTGCAAACCGACCGGAGTCATGATCTCCGCGCCGACCACGTGAGCGCGATCCAGCAGGAGTCCCGTCAGCCGGGTCTGGAAACGCACCTCGCCGCCGAGACGGATGATCTCCCTGCGGATGGAGGCGACAATGCCGCGCAGCAGGTCTGTGCCGACGTGCGGCTTTTGAAGGATCAGAATCTCATCCGGCGCGCCGTTGGCGACGAAGGTCTCCAGCACGCGGCGCTGGAAGGGCGACTTGATGCCGGTGGTCAGCTTGCCGTCGGAGAAAGCCCCGGCTCCGCCCTCGCCGAACTGCACGTTGCTCTCCGGGTCGAGGTGGCCGCTGTCCCGCATGGCTTCCACATCCACGGCCCGCTCCTCCACGGGCTTCCCGCGCTCGATGAGAATCGGCCTTGCGCCGTGCTGCGCGAGCTCCAGGGCGGCGAAGAGACCTGCGGGACCGGCTCCGACCACCAGGGGGCGCTGCGCGAACCTCGGCCTGGAGATGGGCGGCTCCTTCACGGGCTGTACGCGCTGGGCGATGCCGGGCTTCAGCGAGCGCAGGACGCGCTCCTCGTCGCGCAGGCAGACGTCCAGGGTCAGCACAAAGTGCACATCGCCCTTGTCGCGGGCGTCCACGGACTTGCGGAACACGCGGACTTCGAGGATGTCTTCCGGCTTCAGACGCAGCCTTCGGCACAAAACCGGACCGAAGTCTGTCTCCTGCATGCCCAGCGGGAAGGAAAGATTGGGTACGCGCAGCATAGTAAAATCCTTTCCAATTGAACAGAACAGACCGGGAAAAACCTCGGTCTATTCTTCATGCCAGCGAAGTCTGGCGGGGTCTGTAAAGGCCAGTTCGGGATAATCCACGCGGGTCAGCTCAAGGCCGTGCGGCGGGGCTGTGACACCCAGCGCGAGACGGTCCAGCGTGGCGTAGGCTTTTTCAAAGGCGTCGGTGCCGCGCTTGCCGAGGCCAATCTCAATCAGCGTTCCGGCGATGATGCGCACCATGTTGTAGAGAAAGGCGTCGCCCTCGACGGTCAGCGTCAGCCGGTCGCCGTCCTGCGCGAGGCAGGCGCTGCGCACGGTGCGGACGGTGGTCTTTGCCGTGCCGCCGGCGGCCTGGAACGCCGCGAAGTCGTGCCGTCCCAGCAGGGAGGAAATGGCCTCCTGCATCCTGGCGACGTCCAGCGGGACTGGCACATGCACATGGTTTAGCCGCAGCAGGGCCGAGGCGTGGCGGCGGTTCAGGATGCGGTAGGTGTACTGCTTGCCGGAGGTGAGGAAGCGCGCGTGGAAGTCATGCGGCACCTCGCGGCCGGTCTGCACGCGGATGTCCGGCGGCAGCATGGTGTTCAGCACAAAGGGGTATTTTTCCGGCGGGATGGAGCTCACGGTGTCAAAGTGCAGGGCCTGTCCCGCCGCGTGGACGCCCGCGTCGGTGCGGCTCGCGCCGGTCACGGTGACGGCCTCACGGCAGGCCAGGGAGAGATTCTCCTCCAGCACCTGCTGCACGGAGAGGCCGTTGATCTGCCGCTGCCAGCCGCAGTAGGCCGTTCCGTCGTATTCCACGGTCAGCAGGATGCGCTTCACAGCAGCCACCCCTTGGGAATCAGGAAGCCCTCGGCGATGATCAGCAGGAGCAGCGCCGCCATCGCGATGCAGGCGTAGCCGTCCTCCTTGGTCAGCTTCAGCGTGCGCAGACGGGTGCGGCCCTCGCCGCCGTGATAGCAGCGGGACTCCATGGCCATGGCGAGATCGCCGGCGCGGCGGAAGGCGCTCACAAAGAGCGGCACCAGCAGCGGCACCATCGCGCGGGCGCGGGCAAGCAGGTTTCCGCTCTCAAAATCCGCGCCCCGGGCCATCTGGGCCTTCATGATCTTGTCGGCCTCCTCCATCAGCGTGGGGATGAAGCGCAGGGCGATCGACATCATCATGGCCAGCTCATGAGCCGGGAAGTGCAGCTTCTTCAGCGGGGAGAGCAGCATCTCCATGCCGTCCGAGAGCATGATGGGGGAGGTCGTCAGCGTCATCAGGGAGGTGCCCATCACCAGGAAGAGCAGACGCAGCGAATAGTGCACGGACTGCCGCAGACCCTGGTCGGTAATGCGCACGGAGCCGATGCGGAGCAGCTCGTTGCCGGCAGTGGAGAAGAAGAGGTTGAGCAGGAAGGTGAGCAGGAGGATGAAGCGCAGGGGCTTCACGCCCTTCAGCAGCGTTTTGAACGGGACGTGCGCCATGCGCGACGCGCCCCAGATAAAGGCGAAGATCAGCGCGTACCCGACCAGCGAATGTGCGAGGAAGACGCAGACGATGAGGACGATGGTGAGGATGATCTTGTTCCTCGGGTCCAGGCGGTGCACAGGGCTGTCCACCGGGTAATACTGGCCGAGGGTGATGTTGGTCATCATGCGCGCGCCTCCTTCCAGAGCCGCAGCAGATGCTCGCGGAGCTCGTCCTGGGTGTAGAGGTCGTCGGGCAGACTGATTCCGCGGGCGATCAGCGCGCCGCAGAGCTTGGCCGCGTCCGGAATGTCCAGACCGGCTTCCTCCATGATCTCATGCTGACGGAAAACGGCGCGCGGCTCGCCCTCGGCCACCAGGCGGCCGTGGCTCAGCACGACCATGCGCGTGGCGAGGGAGGCGACGTCCTCCATGCTGTGACTGACCATGACCACGGTGACGCCTTCGGCATGGAGCTCCCGCACCATGCCGAGAATGCGGTCCCGTCCGCGCGGGTCAAGGCCCGCGGTCGGCTCGTCCAGCACGAGAATCTGCGGCTCCATCGCCAGCACGCCCGCGATTGCGACGCGCCGCATCTGACCGCCGGAGAGCTCAAAGGGGCTGCGTTCGGCGAGCTTTTCGTAATTCAGGTGCACGTGCTCCATGGCGCGGCGGACGCGGCGGTCCACCTCGTCGGCGGGCAGGCCCTGGTTCTTCGGGCCGAAGGCGATGTCCTTGGCCACGGTTTCCTCAAAGAGCTGGTATTCGGGATACTGGAACACCAGGCCGACCTTCTGGCGCAGTGCGCGGCGGTTGACCTTCTCGCCGTTGATGTCCTCGCCGTTGAGCAAGACCTGGCCGGAGGTCGGCTTCAAAAGGCCGTTCAGGTGCTGCACGAGCGTCGACTTGCCGCAGCCCGTGTGGCCCACGAGGGCGATAAACTCCCCGTCCCCGATGGTCAGGCTGATGTCGTCCAGCGCGGTTACCTGGAAGGCGCTCCCGGCGGAATAGGTGTAGGTCACGTGTTTGAGCTCGAGGGGCATAACAGCCGGGTCACCTCCTTTGCCATTTCGTCCACGGTGAGGATTCCGTCGGGCAGCGGCATGCCCTCTTTGCGCAGGCTGTCCGCGAGGCTCGTCATGCGCGGCACATCCAAATGCAGCTCCCGCATGCGGTCCACCTGGGAGAAGATCTCGCGCGGCTTGCCCTGCAGGACAACACCGCCGTCCGAGACCACGATGACGCGGTCCGCCTGCACGGCTTCCTCCATGAAATGGGTGATCCAGACGACGGTGATGCCCTTTTCCCGGTTGAGGCGCTGCACCGTGGAGAGCACGTCGCGCCGCCCCTGGGGGTCGAGCATGGCGGTGGCTTCGTCGGCGATGATGCAGCTCGGCTGCATCGCGAGGATGCCCGCGATGGCGACGCGCTGCTTCTGGCCGCCGGAGAGCATGTGCGGCGCCTTCTCGGCGAAGGGCGTCATGTTGACGGTCTCCAGCGCGCGGTCGATGCGCTCCACCATCTCGTCATGGGGCACGCCCAGGTTCTCCAGGCCGAAGGCCACGTCCTCGCGGACGACCGTCGCGACGATCTGGTTGTCCGGGTTCTGGAAGATCATGCCCGCCTGAGAGCGGATATCCCAGAGCCTGTCCTCGTCGGCTGTGTCCATGCCGCAGACCCACACGCGGCCCTCGGTGGGCAGATAAAGCGCGTTGAGCAGCTTGGCCAGGGTGGATTTGCCGGAGCCGTTGTGCCCCAGAATCGCCAAAAACTCGCCCGGCCTGACCTTCAGATCGACGTGGGTCAGCGCGGGTGAGGGACTCTCTTCATACGTGAAGGAAACATCCTGCACGACAAGACGCTCGGTGGGCGCCATGCGATCACCTCCAGTGGGTAGAAAACCGCTTGCTATTGTAACACATTGGGGAAAGCGGCGCAAGGGTCAGCGGGAGGGCAAAAGCGGTGGACAGAAGCGGCGATTTTTACATTTCGTCATTGAAAAGGCGGTGCAGTCGTGCTATACTTTTCCCATCTGCGGAGGTTCAACCAGCGACTGAAGGAGGAAACTGCATCATGAAAAGGCGTATCGGTATTCTGACCAGCGGCGGCGACTGCCCCGGCCTGAACGCGGCTATCCGCGGCGTCACCCGCGCGGCTTATGAGATGTTTGACGCGGAGATCATCGGCATTCACGACGGCTACCGCGGTCTGATCGAGGGCGACTATTCCCTGATGACCCGCAGCCAGTTCTCCGGCATCCTGACCCTGGGCGGCACGATTCTCGGCACGGCCCGTACGCCGTTCCGCAATATGCGCGTCATCGGGGACGACAAGGTGGACAAGGTCGCCGCGATGAAGAAGACCTACAAGGAGCTGAAGCTCGACTGCCTGGTGACCCTGGGCGGCAACGGCACCCACAAGACCGCGAACCTCCTGAGCGAGGAGGGCCTGAACGTCATCGGCCTGCCCAAGACGATCGACAACGACCTCTACGGCACCGACTTCACCTTCGGCTTCCATACCGCGATGGATATCGCCACCGACGTCATCGACCGCATCCATACCACCGCCGCCTCCCACGGCCGCACGATGGTCATCGAGATCATGGGCAACAAGGCGGGCTGGCTGACCCTGTATTCCGGCGTCGCCGGCGGCGCGGACGTCATCCTGATCCCCGAGATTCCCTATGAAATCGAGGAGGTCGCCAAGGTCGTCGAGAAGCGCGCGAAGAACAACAAGGGCTTCACGATCATCGCTGTGGCGGAAGGCGCGATGACCCCCAAGGAAGCCAAGATGAAGAAGAAGGAGCGCGAGGCCAAGCGTGCCGCCGAGCATTACTCCGCGGCGGCGGACGTCGCGGCCCAGCTGTCCGAGCTGGTTGGCGTGGAAGCGCGTGCGGTCGTGCCCGGCCACATTCAGCGCGGCGGCAGCCCCAGCGCCTACGATCGCGTGCTGTCGACGCAGTTCGGCGTGCACGCCGCGGAGCTCATCCGCGACGAGTGCTACGGCGTGACGGTGGCCCTGAAGGGCAACCAGATCACGCACAACCCGCTGAAGGAAATCGCCGGCGTATCGAAGCTGGTACCCCAGGATGACCAGATGGTCAGCATCGCCCGCAGCATGGGCATCTCTTTCGGCGAGAAGCACTGAGCTTTCTACATCAGCAAAGCAAAAGACCGTCTGCGGACGGCCTTTTGCTTTGTCTGTGAAGCGGCTGGCATGCCGCCTGCCGGCAAGGCCTCCGCGGGAGCGTCCTGCAGGGGAGGACGGGGGTGGAGCGTCCACCAAAAAACTCCATAGAGGGGGTCTTCGACGGGCAAAGGGTGGCGGCCCCGGATGTGGGCTTTCGGCGGAAAGCGTCCTGCACAAGCAGAACAAACAGAACAAGCAGAAAAACGCCCCTCCCCATGCATGTGGGGAGGGGACGGGAGCGCTGTCATTTCTCAGGCTGCTGAAGATTCACCAGGATCAAGCCGGTTCCAAACGTCACGAGCCGGCTCAGCCACTCCGCGCGGCTGGCGCTGAGTGCCTCGCCCGTGGCGGCCCCGGCAAAAATCCCCCGCTGAGCCTCCGTGGGCTCCAGCTTCACCAGCGTGTCCTTCACGCGGCTAAGCGTGAAGACGTCGGTGATCAGCTTCTTGTCCCGCCCGAGCGGATAATAGCTGTAATAGTTCACCTGGTCGAGCTCCTCGCCCGGCAGCGCCCGCGGGTTGGACTCCAGGAGATAGATCGTGCTGTTCTGCAGGAAGTCATCCACCTCGAGGCAGAAGCTGATGTAATGCCCGTCCTCCAGCCGGAAAGGCGCGGAGGTTGACTCTGTGCCGGTGGACAGGAACGCCGCCGCGATTCTCGCGCTGCCAAAGCCGCGCGCCTGCAGCCGCTCGCACAGACCCACCAGCTCCGCCCACTGGCTGCTGGCGCGGAAGCGCGTCGCGAGGAGGACATTCTGCCCGGAAGCCGCGGCGGGCGCCATGGCGAGCAGCTTCTCCGCCGCCGTCATGAAGTCCGTCTTGCAGATCCAGGCGCCGCCAAAGCCCTCGCGCAGCTTCGCCAGCGTCGGGTAGGTCGCGGCCTCCGCCGTCGCCAGGCGGTCGATATGCGTCACATCCACGGGGGTGGACTTCGGCAGGTGGTTGTAGGGCAGGAGCTTCATCAGTTCCAGCAGCAGGCTGTCCATCTCCTTGGCGTCCTGACCGCCGAGAATCGCGTAGAGCGCGTTGGCGATGGACGCGGGGCCGCAGCCGCGCTTGCTGAAGCGCTTGGCGAGGTAGTAGTATTCCGTCTTCTTGAAGCGCTCGTCGCGCTGCATCACGAAGGGACAACGGGCCAGGCTGTCCGCCAGCGAATCCGCGGCCCCCGCCGATGCCGGCCGGAGGTTCGCGGTCAGCAGCAGCGCGCATGCCAGGCACAGCGCCGTCAGGCGTTTCATCCGCTGCAAGACCCTCACCTCCGTTCTTCACAATGCCCGGTCAGTATAGCATTTTTTCATCGTCTTGTCAAAGAATGCGCAGGTGCATCCGGCGCCATCCCGCGCCGGAAGGCATCAAAAATCCTCCCCGCGAAGGGGGAGGATGGGAAAGCTGTCAGACCTTTGGATTCTTCAGGTCGATGCCAAGCCGCTCCGCGCAGGCCGCCAGCTTGTCCAGCGCCTCGACGATCTGTTCCGGCTTGTGGGAAGCCGTGACGCAGAAGCGCAGACGGGCTTCGCCGCGCGGCACGGCGGGGTAGACCGCCGGGGGCACAAACACGCCCTCGCCGCGCATGGCGTTGGAGAGGCGCGCTGCGTCGTCGTCCGGGCCGACCAGCACGGGAAGAATCGCCGTCTTTCCGGCAAGGCCCATCTGGAAGCCGTGTTTGTTCGCCTCGGCCATGAAGCATTCCACGTTGCGGCGCATGTTCGCCATGATGCTCGGGTCGCGGCGGATCAGCCGGATGCTCTCGAGAGCGGCGGCCGCGATGGGCGGCGAGATGCCCACGGAGAACACGAAGCCGGGCAGCATGTAGCGCTGGTACTCGATCAGGCTGCGCTTGCCGCACAGGTAGCCGCCGCATGCGCCGAGCCCCTTGGAGAGGGTGCCCATCTTGATGTCGATCTCGTCCCCGCGCAGGCCAAAGTACTCGTCGACGCCGCCGCCGGTCTCGCCGATGACGCAGGTGGAATGTGCCTCGTCCACCATCAGGAACGCGCCGTATTTCTCCTTCACGCGGATGAAATCCGGCACGGGCGCGATGTCGCCGTCCATGGAGTAGACGCCCTCGATGCAGATCAGCACCTTCTCGAACTTGTCCCGGCGCGTGGCCAGGATGCGGTCGAGCGCCTCTGGATCGTTGTGGGGGAAGGGGCGGGCCGTGGCGTGCGAGAGGCGGCAGCCCTCGGCCACGGAATTGTGGATATAGCGGTCATAGACCACCAGGTCGTTCGGGCCGACGAAATTGCCGACGAAGGTGACGTTGGTCGAGTGGCCGCCGACCAGCACCAGCGCGTCTTCGGCGTGCTTCCAGTCGGCCAGCTCCCGCTCCAGGGTCTGGGTCAGCGTTTTCTCGCCGGCCAACAGGCGGCTGCCGGAGGCCGATGTGCCGTAGCGGCGGATCGCGTCGATCGCGGCCTCGGAGACCTCGGGCCGGCCGGACATGCCGGCGTAATTGTAGGAGCCGAAATTCAGCACCCACTTGCCGTCCATCAGGCTCTTGTCCGTCAGCGCGGAATCGTGCCGGATGAAATAGGGATTGTTCTCGCCGGTGCTGCCCAGCAGCGCGGCGTAGCGTTCCTGGAACGCCTTGTACTCCGCGGAGTCCTCGAACCGCGTGATCGGGTGAACTTTGGTGTTTGTTTCCATAGGTTACCTCCCTTGTTCAGACTGCCGGCATGGAAAATGAATGCGAATGAAATGATACGGCCGGAGCGGCGACAGGGAGCGCCGCGCGGCTGAAAACAGCCGGCAAAAAGCATATACATGATTTTTCCTGGTTTGTCAATCGCCAGACGTCCCGTGAACGCCTCAATTCTTGCCGTTCGGCCCTCCCGGACGGCGGGCCGGACTTTGCGGCCGAATGAATTCCCGCGTCCCGCGCGCCTGCAGCCATGTACACCCGCCGCTTTTTGTGCTATGATGGGAGTCGCAACATCGAGTAGGAGGTTACCGGACGTGAAAGAACTCCTGGAGCTGTACTGGACCTTTGTCCAGATCGGCTGTGTCACCTTCGGCGGCGGGTATGCCATGCTGCCGATCCTTGAGCGCGAGCTGGTTGACAAGCGCGGCTGGACCACCATGGACGACCTGCGAGACTATTTCTCCATCGGTCAGTGCACGCCGGGCATCATCGCGCTGAACGTATCCACCTTCATCGGCGAGAAGCGGCGCGGCATCGCGGGCGCGCTGGCGGCAACCGTCGGCTTCCTCACGGGGCCCATCATCATCATCCTGGTCATCGCCGCCTTCCTGCAGAATTTTGCCCAGCTGGAAGTCGTGCAGCACGCCTTCGCGGGCATCCGGGTCTGCGTATGCGTGCTGATCGTGCAGGCTGTGATGCGCCTGTGGAAGAAGTCCGTGGTCGATCCCTTCACCTTCGCGCTATATCTCATCGTCTTTGTGCTGCACGCCTTCTCTGGCTATGTGCTGCCGGTGAAGCTCCCGGCCGCCGTGCTGGTGCTGATCGCGGGCGCGGCAGGCATCCTGATGTCCACGGCGAAAAACCGCAGGACCGGAAAGGCGGGTGACGCGAAGTGAGCGTGATTCTCCGCCTGATGCTCGAGTTCTTCAAGACCGGCCTGTTCTCCGTCGGCGGCGGCCTCGCGACCCTTCCCTTTCTCTATGAGATGAGCGACGCGACCGGCTGGTTCTCCCACGCGGACATCGCCGACATGATCGCCGTCAGCGAATCCACCCCAGGCGCTATCGGCATCAACATGTCCACCTATGCCGGCTTCAAGACCGCCGGCGTTCCCGGCGGCATCCTCGCGAGCCTGGCTCTCGCCGCGCCGTCCCTGATCATCATCCTGATCATCGCGCGCTTCCTCGCGAAGTTCCGGGAAAACAAGCTCGTCGAAGGCGCGTTCTACGGCCTGCGCCCGGCGTCTATCGCCATGATCACCGCCGCCGGCCTGAACGTCGCAAAGGTCGCCCTGGTCAACCTGAGCGCTTACGGCGCGAGCGGCAGCCTGACGGACCTTTTCGTGTGGAAGGCTATCCTGCTGGCCGTGGTGATCTTTGTCCTCCAGCGCAGGTTCAAATGGCATCCGATCCTGCTGATCGCCATCTCGGCCGTGGTCGGCGTGATCTTCAGATTCTGAGGCTTTCGTCAAAAAACGTCAAAAAATCGTCAAAAAACAGGCTCTCTCTCCGCCCCGGCAGGGCCGCGGCGTCTTGACTTCTCGGGCCGATGTGGTAGACTATGAGCGGAGATTCCACTATTGAAACAGGAGGCGTTTCCCCATGATGAAACTGGTGCTCGTCCGCCACGGCGAGAGCGAATGGAACAAACTGAATCTGTTCACCGGCTGGACCGACGTTGACCTGAGCGAAAAGGGTCACGAGGAAGCCAAGGCCGCCGGCCGCGTGCTCAAGGCCGAGGGCTACGACTTTGACATTTGCTACACTTCCTATCTGAAGCGCGCCATCCACACCCTGAACCATGTGCTGGACGAGATGGACCGCTGCTGGCTGCCGGTCGTCAAGACCTGGAAGCTCAACGAGCGCCACTACGGCGCCCTGCAGGGCCTGAACAAGGCGGAGACCGCCGCCAAGTACGGCGAGGATCAGGTGAAGATCTGGCGCCGCTCCTTCGACGTGAAGCCGCCGGAACTGTCCCCCGACGACGAGCGCAGCGCCCTGAAGCAGGCGATGTACCGCGACGTGGATCCCGCTCTCCTGCCCGCCAACGAGAGCCTGGAGACCACCATCGAGCGCGTGATCCCCTTCTTCGAGGACACCGTGAAGCCCGCCATGAAGGAAGGCAAGCGCGTCATCATCGCCGCGCACGGCAATTCCCTGCGCGCGCTGGTGAAGTACCTGGACAACATGACCCCCGACGAGATCATCGGCGTGAACATCCCCACCGGCGTGCCGCTGGTGTATGAGTTCGACGACAATTTCAACGTGCTGGGCCACTACTACCTGGGCGACCAGGACGCGATTGCCGCCAAGATGCAGGCCGTCGCCAACCAGGGCAAGAAGCAGTAAGCATGCTTTTCAGAAGCACCGTCTTTTGTTCGGAAAGGCGGTGCTTTTTTCTCGCCCTGGGCGCATCAAAAAACCGCCCCGCTGCTGATCACCGGGACGGTGAGGCAGCGGGGCGCCGGTATGCCGCTGAGGGTCAGCGGATTTTGCTCTCGAACCACTCCGCGAAGTCCAGCCAGACCTGGTCGCGGTCGGTCTCGTTGAGAATTTCGTGGCGGTCGTTGGGGTAGAGCTTGAGGGTCACGTCGGTGCAGCCGGCCTTGCGGAAGGCCTCGGCCGTGGCCGTGGGGCCTTTGCCCGCCGCGCCGACGGGGTCCTCCGCGCCGGAGATGACGAGCAGCGGCAGGTTCTTCGGGGTCTTCGCCACATTCGCGGGCTTGCAGACATAGGAAACGGAATCGACCAGGCCGTAGAAGCCGTTCAGTGTGAAGAGATAGGTGCAGCGCGGGTCGGCGTAATACCTTTTGACAATGTCCACGTCCTTCGTCAGCCAGCTGCGCTCGGGCTGCGTGCCGGTGGTATCAAAAGGCTTGTAGTCCTTGCCGAACATGAGCCCAGCCGCGAAGTGCGAGCGCGCGCGGCTGCCCTTGAAGCGGGTGAGGAGCTTCAACACGGCCTTGCCGCCGCCCGTCACGGCGGCGCTCATCCAGCCTGTGCCGACGATGGCACAGCCGGCCAGCCCTTCACCGTGGATCGTGATATACTGACGCGCGACGAAGCTTCCCATGCTGTGGCCGAGCAGGAACACGGGCAGGCCCGGGAATTCCTTCTCCGCCAGCGTGCGCATCGTGTGGATATCCTCCACGACCAGGTCCATCGGGTGAGCGCGCTCGCCGAAATAGCCCCAGTCGTCCTTTGTCCGCACGGACGCGCCGTGGCCGAGATGATCGTGGCCGTAGACCGCCCAGCCGCGCCCGCAGAGCCAGTCTGCGAAGTCCGCATAGCGGTCGATGTATTCGTTCATGCCGTGGGAGAACAGCAGCACGGCCTTCGGCTTGCCCTCCGGGGTATAGCGGAAGCCGTGCAGCAGGGTTTTGCCGTCTTTGGAGAGGTACTGGGTTTCCTTTCGCATGGCACACACGTCCTTTGGCTGTCGTTTCTCAGGTTTCCTGAGCGTCCGCGGTTTTCTCTTCCGCCGCCTTTGTCTGCATGTCCTCGTGATAGCCGAGCTCTTCCAGCATCTGCGGGATGCGCGCCGCTTCCGCCGGATCGATGGTCGGGAACTGAGGGTCCATTTCCTCCAGCGTATCCACCAACAGCTGGCTCACCAGATAGCGGGTGTACCACTTGCTGTCCGCGGGGATCACGTACCAGGGGCTGCGCGGCGTGGCGGTCGCGTTGATTGCGTCCTCGAAGGCCTCGTCATAGGCGTCCCACGCGGCGCGCTCGACCATGTCGTTGGTGGAGAGCTTATAGTGCTTCTCGTCCCGCTCGATGCGCTCCAGGAAGCGCTTTCGCTGCTCATCCTTGGAGACGTTCAGGAAGATCTTGACCATGCGGATGCCGTTCTCGTAGAGATAATCCTCCCAGCTGCGCAGCTGGGCGTAGCGGCGGGGGAAGAAATCGTCCACGAGGCAGCGCGGCGCGAGCTTGTAGCCCCTCTCCATGTGGTGGACGCGCACGACGAGCACGTCCTCGTACTGGCTGCGGTTGAACACGCCGATCTTTCCTCGCGGGGGCAGGGCGGCGTTGATGCGCCAGAGGTAATCATGGCTCAGCTCGGTGGAGCTGGGGGACTTGAAGGAGTGCACCTCCAGCGCAGCGGGGTTCAGCCCGGAAAACACCTTCTTGATCAGCGAATCCTTGCCGGCGGCGTCCCGCGCCTGGATCGCGATCACCAGGCCCTCGCGGCCTGCGGCGTAAAGCCGCTCCTGCAGCTCGGAGGCGCGGAGGAGGTTGGCCTGCGTCTGCTTCACGAGCTCGGATTTTTTGCCCTTGCTGTCGCCTGCGTCGGTGGGCATGTCCTTCACTTTCAGCTTTTTGCTCCCGTCGAAGCGGAAATCCTTGATCGTCACGGTCTTCGCTCCTTTTCATCGATGCGGTTATTCTGCTGCTATTATACCGCATTTTTCGCCGGTTGCAAGTCCGCGCTTTTTCGTCCTTTCTTTTTTCTCCGAGCGATGGTATACTGATTCCGGCACTGAAAAAACAACAGCCCCAAAGGAGAGAAAGCGCATGGAACAGGAAGCCCGCGCCTGGTGGAAGGAAGCGGTCGTCTATCAGATCTACCCGCGCAGCTTCGCCGATTCCAACGGCGACGGCATCGGCGATCTCAACGGCGTGACCGAACACCTGGACTACCTCAGGGAGCTCGGCGTGACCGTGCTCTGGCTCAGCCCGTTCTTTTCTTCCCCGAACGATGACAACGGCTACGATATCTCCGACTACCGCGGCATCATGAAGGAATTCGGCACGATGGCCGATTTCGACCGGATGCTCGCGGGCATTCACGCGCGCGGCATGAAGCTCGTGATGGACCTGGTGGTCAACCATTCCTCCGACGAGCATCCCTGGTTTGTGGAGAGCCGGAAAAGCCGCGACAATCCTTACCGCGACTATTATATCTGGAAGGATCCCAGGCCGGACGGCAGCGCGCCAAACAACTGGGGCTCGTACTTCGCGGAGGGCGCGTGGGAACTGGACGAGACGACCGGCCAGTACTACCTGCATCTCTTCAGCCGCAAACAGCCCGACCTCAACTGGGCCAATCCCAGGGTGCGGGATGAGGTCTACGACATGATGGCCTGGTGGTGCGGCAAGGGCGTAGACGGCTTCCGCATGGACGTCATCTCCATGATCGGCAAGGAGAACTTTGACGACGGACCGGTGACGCCCGGCAAGGTCTACAGCGACGGCGAGGCCAGCTACAAGCACACCGAAACCACCCACCGCTATCTGCGCGAGATGCGCGAGCGCGTGCTCAGCAAGTACGATCTGCTGACCGTGGGGGAGGCCGGCGGCACGCCGGAGCAGGCCATCCGCTACGCCTCCAACGACGGCAGCGAGCTGAACATGATCTTTTCCTTTGAACACAACGACGCCCTGAACGACGGCACGGCGATGGGCAAGTGGAGCGACCACGGCGCGCCGCTGGCTGAAGTGCGCGAGATCCTCAACCGCTGGCAGCTGAAGCTCGAGGGCAGGGCGTGGAACAGCATCTACCTGAGCAACCACGACCAGCCCCGCCAGGTGAGCCGCTACGGCAGCGACGCGCCGCTCTTCCGCGCGCGCAGCGCGAAGATGCTCGCGACCCTGATTCACACCATGCGCGGCACGCCCTACGTCTACCAGGGCGAGGAACTCGGCATGACCAACGCCTACTTCACGCGCCTGGATCAGTACCGGGACATTGAAGTCTTCAACACGTGGAAGCTGTGGGTGGAGACCGGCAAGGTGCATCCAGAGGACATGATGCGCTGGTTTGCGCGCATTGCCCGCGACAACGCCCGCACGCCCATGCAGTGGAACCGCTCGGAGAACGCGGGCTTCACAACAGGCACGCCGTGGATCGGCGTCAACCCGAATTACCTCTCGGTCAACGCGGAGGACGAGGCGCGCGATCCGGACAGCGTCCTGAATTATTATAAGAAGCTCATCGCCCTGCGCAAGGCTTATCCGATCCTGGTCTACGGTTCCTTCGCGCCGCTGCTGGAGGACGATCCCAGCGTCTACGCCTACCGCCGCGAGCTGGACGGCGAGCGGCTGACGGTCGCCCTCAACTGGACAGACAGGACGGCTCCCTGCGCTTTGTTCGATGGCGCGGGCAAAGAGCTGATCTCCAACTACGCCAGCCACAAGGAAGGCGTCCTGCTGCCCTTTGAGGCGCGGGTGGTGCTTGAGAAAGCATAATTCCGCACAGAAGGACGGCACGGCGCTTCAGAATATTCCTTCAGGAGGTTTCAGGGGGCGCTTCTCCACGGAGAGCGTCCCCCGATTTTTCCGGGCAGACCTTCCGCGCCTGCGGAGGAGCGGCGGAGGACCCTTTCCCTGCACTGTTTTTTTCCAGGGAAAAAGACATCAAAAAAGCCGGGGCGGCTGCCCCGGTTTTCCTGCACAGATGCATCAGCCCAGCGGACGCACGTGCACGATCTCGTAGAACATCTCAGAGGACTGCGGCGCGATCTCCTTCAGGGCCGCGACGGTGGCTTCGTCGGTGACCTTCTCCAGGTTCATGCGCGCGCCAACGGTGGCGTAGGGGGTCACGTTCTCGCCCTCAGTGGCGGGCACGGAGGCATACATGGCCATCAGCTTGCTGCCGTTGTCCATGTTGGCCGTGGTCTGGTTGGGCGCGAGGCCGAGCTGGAGATAATAGACGTCGTTCAGCTTGATGCAGCTGTAGATGTAGAAGCCGATGTTGGGGGTGCCGTCCGGGTTCACGGAGGCGACGGCGAAGAAGCCGTTGTAGGAATTGATCGCGTTCATCAGGTCGTCGCCCGCCAGACCGGCGGCGCCATAGAAGTCGGCGACGGAGGCGGTGGAGAAAGCGTCCACCTGTTCCTCGGCAAGCACGGGCAGCGCGAACAGGGAGAGCACGAGCAGGCAGGCCAGCAGTTTTTTCATGGGACATCTTCCTTTCTTTGTGGTTGAGTGCGGCGGGGATCCGCCCCGCGAATAAACCAAATGTATCACGCGGCGCTGAGGTTGTCAAGGCGGGTTCCGGCGGCGGGCGCAAGTTATGGTCTGATAACTTTGCAGACCGGCAGGGCACGGCACCCGAGTCTGCGCGGGGGAGGACGGATTTGACCAGAATGGCCAAATGCGGGCGGATGCCGAACCGGCCCGGGAACGGAACCGCGCGCCCTGTCTTCAATGAACAGGCCGAATGCCGCCGCCTGTTTCAAATATGAAATTTTGATTAATTTTATTCATTTGTGTGTGAGAACTGAGGCGAATTTGCGGAAGTGTGGTATACTGAAAAACGGTGGAATCCGCCACCGCTGTTTTTGCTATTGTTTTTTCACAGCCGCGGCGTCCGGAAAGCGGCTTCCGTCTCCGGAAGGAGGAGATATATGCAGTACGATCCCAACAGGAACCAGCAGGGCTGGAACGCCCAGGGCTATGCCGGAAACCAGCAGCCCGCCGGCGCCAACCAGCCCTACGCGGCCTATCAGCAGAACGCCTACCGCCAGGGTCAGCAGACCGGCGGACAGGCTCCGCAGCAGCCCGGCCAGACCAGCCAGCCGAACCCGGCCTATCCGCCTTACGGCCAGCAGCAGCCTGTTTACGGCGGCTACG
>CAMNLM010000031.1 GCA_946543085.1 uncultured Clostridia bacterium
TGTTCCGGAACCTCCAGGGTGACGGCGGTCTCCCGCGCCGCCTGGGGCAGCGGCCCCCCGGCGGCATCAGGCCCGCGCACCAGCCCGCGCCAGGCGATCAGAAGGAGGGCAGTCAGCGCCGCTGCCACGGCTATGCGTTTCAGTATCGCCAACGCGCTCCCTCCTTTTGCTTGTCATTTCTTCGCGCACAGAGATAAATTATACTGATTTTGAAGAGATACGTCAAGGTGAGATTTTTTGGAAAGACCGGATTTGGGATTTTTTGGAAAGATAGGTTTTGGGGCGCTTTGGCGCATCATTTGCGGCGCAGCGGTGACAGCCCTCCCAGATAGGCATGATGAGATGGAAAGCCCTCCGCAGGAGCACCTTTCGAGGGGACACGTTGACAGGCCCTCCGCAGGAGCGCCTTTCAAGGGGTTCCAGGGGACGCTTTCCCGCGGAAAGCGTCCCCTGGCCAACCAAAACAAATCTCCCCTCCCCGCTTGCGGGGAGGGGGCGGGGGTGGGGCCATCCCCCGCGCATCGGAAGGGCTCGCCCTTCCCCAAAAAAGGAAAGCGCCCATGGGCGCGCACCCAGCCGCCCATGGGCAGAAAACAGGAATCCTGCGCCGCTCACGCGGTGCCTCCCTTCTCAGACACTGATGTCCCTGCGTCCGGTCAGCTTGAAGAACAGAAGCAGCGACACGACGCTCGTCACCGTCAGCACGGTGGAATACGCCGCGGCGTTGCCGAAGCAGTCGCGGATGACCTCCGTGTAAACAGCGACAGTCAGTGTCTGCGTCGAGGCGCGGTACAGCATGATGGAGCTGGACAGCTCGCTGATCACCGTCACCCAGCTCATGATCGCACCCGAGATGACGCCGGGCATCATCATCGGCAGCATGATCTCGCCGAAGGAGCGCATCTCGGACGCGCCCAGAGAGACCGCGGCCTCCTCGATGGAGGGGCTGATCTGGCTGATGATGGCGGTGGACGAGCGGATCGTATACGGCATGCGGCGCACGGTCAGGGAGACGATGATGATCGCGGCCGTGCCGGTCAGCGCGAGCGGGGGCTTCGCGAAGGCGTACAGGAAGCAGATGCCCAGCACAGAGCCCGGGATGATATAGGGCAGCATGGTCAGGGTATCCACCGTGGAGGTGATGACGGACTTCCTCCGCACCGCCAGGTAGGAAATCAGCACGCCGAAGACGACCACCAGCGCGATGGCCGCCAGGCCGAACAGGTAGGTATTCGGGATGACGCGCGGATTCTTGGAGAAGATGGTCTGGTAGTTGATGAGGGAGAATTCCGCGGTGAAGATGCCCGGGGTGGACTCCTTCAGGAAGGAGGTCACAATGACCGTGATCTGCGGCAGAAGGGCGATGAGCACTACGAGATAGACGAAGATGTGGCACAGAGCCTTCGGCAGCGGGCGCTGGGGCCGGGGCTGCATGGGCTTGAGCGCGGACATGGCGTAGCTGTGCTTCGCGGCGATCCAGCGCTGGAGGAAGAAGAACACCAGCGTGATGCCCATGATGATGACGCAAAGGGCGGCGGCGAAGTAGCTGTCGTTGGTCACCTCGCCCATGAACTGGTTGTACAGCACGACGGGGAAGGTGCGGTAGCCCTCGCCGATGAGCATTGGCGTGCCGAAGTCGCTGAACACGCGCATGAAGACCAGCAGACCGGAGGCCAGCACGGTGGGCAGCACGAGGGGCAGAATGATGCCGGTCACGCGCTGGAAGTTGCTCGCGCCGAGGCTCTCCGCGGCCTCGTTGAGGGAGTTGTCCAGGTTCTGCAGCGCGCCGCTGACGTACATGTACACCAGCGGGAAGGACTGCAGCGAGAAGACCAGCACGATGCCCGCGAAGCCGTAGATGCCGCCGAAGCTCGCGCCGAACACGCCGTTGATGATGCGGGTGAAGATGCCGTTGCGGCCGAGCAGCTGAATCCAGGCGTATGCGCCGATGAAGGGCGGCGAGAGGTAGCTGACCACGATGAAGATATTCAGCCACTTGCTGCCCGCGATGCGGTACTGCCGGGTGATGTAGGCGATCACGAGGCCGAGTGTCGCGCTGATCAGCGTGGACACGATGGTCACGCTGAAGGAATTGCGGAGCGTGTTGGTGTAGTACTTGCGGGAGAAGAAACGGGTGAAGTTCTCCAGCGTGAAGCTGTTGTTCGTGGGATCGACCACGCTCTTATAGAGCACCAGCGCCAGCGGATAGACCACGAAGATGATGAACAGGGCCAGGATCGCCAGCGCGAGAAAGGTCCATATCGGGGAGTACCTGCGTTTCCTCATGGAGGTCAGGCCTCCTCCCGGATGAGGGTGGTGCGGCTCTCGGCGTCAAAGACGTTGACCTTGTGCGGCATGATCTGCAGGGTGACCCTGGCCCCGTCGGGCAGGATGTCGGTCAGGTCGCTGGTCTCCACGACCTCGATTTCCTTGCCGCCCTCCAGGGACATGAAGTAGTGCTGCGTCATGCCGAGGAAGACGCTGCTGTTTACCGTGGCGGGGATGCCCGGCGCGCCGTCCTGGTGGATGGTGAATTCCTCGGGGCGCACGGCCACGTGCACCTTGCCGCTGACGCCGGGGCGCAGGGTCTGCATCGGCACGCGGTAGCCGCAGCCGAAGTCCAGGGTGCTGTCCGCGCAGTCGGCGTCGATCAGGTTGCTCAGGCCGATGAAGGTGGAGACAAACTCGTTGGCCGGTCGCTGGTAGATGTGCTTGGGCGTGCCGATCTGCTGGATCACGCCGCCATGCATGACGGCGATGCGGTCGGAGATCGCCAGCGCCTCCTCCTGGTCGTGCGTGACATAGACGGTGGTGATGCCGATCTGGTGCTGAATCTGCTTGATGACATTGCGCATCTCCACGCGCAGCTTCGCGTCCAGGTTGCTCAGCGGTTCGTCCATCAGCAGCACCTCGGGCTCGATGACGATGGCGCGGGCGAGGGCGACGCGCTGCTGCTGGCCGCCGGAGAGCTGCGTCGGCATGCGGTCGGCGTACTGATCGATCTTCACCAGCTTGAGGATTTCGTCCGCCCGGCGGTAGCGCTCCGCCCTGGGGACGCGGCGGGTCTTCAGGCCGTAGGCGACGTTGTCGCGCACGGTCATGTGCGGGAACACGGCGTAGTTCTGGAAGACCATGCCCATGTTCCGGCGGTTGGTCGGGATGTTGTTGATCACCTTGTCATTGACGCGGATCTCGCCGCCCTCAATGGTGTTGAAGCCGATGATCATGCGCAGCAGCGTGGTCTTGCCGCAGCCGGAGGGACCGAGCAGGGTGAAGAACTCGCCCGGCTTGATCTCGGCGGAGAGCCCCTGGATTACGATGTTCTTGCCGTAGGCCTTGGTGACATTGTCCACATAAATGGCAACACCCATAGGATCGATCTCCTTCTTTTGGAAAAACCGGGGCTGTTCCGCACAGCCGCAGAACGCCCCGGCATATTTCTTGGATGAATGACACGCCTGGACTTCTCTTGGGCTTTGAGCGATGTACGCTCGGCATCAGGAGTTCCGCGCCTGCGGGCGCGGGCCGGGGGCTTTGCGATCGCCCCCGGCACCCCTTCGCCTGCCGTCGTTATCAGGCGGTGATTCGCTACCGGATCAATGATTGGTCTTACTCCATGTTCATCTCCACATGGTCGAGGTACATCTTGACGATCTCGGCCTTGTGCTCGGCGACGAACTTGGTGGAATAGGTATCGAACTGCTTGATCTCGCTGTCGGGGATCATCTTCGCGTTGACCGGGATGCCCTGGCGCAGGGGGCGCAGGTTCAGGGCCGCGGCCACGGCGGTCTGGCTCTCCTCGCTCAGCACGAAGTCGACGAACTTCTTGGCGGCTTCCATGTGGGGCGCGCCCTTGATGATCTGCACGGACTCGCCGGGATACACGGTGCCTTCCACCGCGTAGACGACCTTCACGGGCTTGTCGCCCTGGGCCTGCAGCTCCACGCAGGGATCCTCATAGCTCAGACCCACGGCATATTCGCCGTTGGCCACGCCGTTGTAAACCTGGGAGGAGGAGTTCGCGGCGACGTCGCCCTTGATCTTCAGGAACTCGTCGATGAAGTCCCAGGCCTCCTTGCTCATCGGATCGCCGTTGCCCATGCCGTACAGCATGCCGATCAGGCACTGGAAGGCGGAGGAGGAGTTCGCGGGATCGGCGGAGATGATCTTGCCCTTCAGCTCCGGCTGGAGCAGATCGGCATAGCCGTTCACCTCGATCCCCAGCTCCTTGAGGATGTCGGTGTTGACGATCATGACGTTGGGCTCGGCGTAGGCGTTGTTGAAGACGTTGGTGCCGTCGTTCTGGAACTGGGGATAGAGGGCGTCGTTCTCGGTGGAGACATAGACCTCGAACAGGTCGCGGTTGGCGGCCAGCATGGTCTCGTCGGCGGCCCAGTGGATGTCCACGGTCACGTTGCCGGTCTCGACCTCGCTCTTCACGCGCTGCAGCACCTCGCCGGAGGAGCCGGTGATCATCTCGACCTTGATGCCGGTGGCGGCCTCAAAGGCGGGGATGACGATGTTGTTCAGGCGCTCGTTGCGGGCGGAATAGATGACCAGCACGTCGTCCTCCGCGGCGGCAAAGGAGCACAGGCCCACCAGCATGGTCAGGGCAAGAACCGTTGCCAAAAACTTCTTCATGGATTCAAACCTCCTTCAATTGTCCTTCGAGCATGGCTCTGCTCATTTCTGTATCAAAGTATACAGCGTATCTGGTCAAATGTCAACATATTTTTGACATGAAAGGCCGTTTTCCTGCTGCTGTGAGCGACTGTTTCCTGCATTTTGCAAGAAATATCCGGGAGGGATGGAAACACGTAACAGGGGAGGAAAAATCTTCGGAACAGCCCTCCGCGGAGACACCTTTTGCAGGGGGAGCGGAGCGCCCGGCGGGCTTCCCCGCAGTGCGTTTGCTGCGGAGTTCGGAAAACGGAGAATGGAGAACGGGCGCATCCCCGGATACGCTTCCGGCGGGGAACGCAGCCCCTGACGGTACGAAAAAACGCCCCTCCCCGCAGGGCGGGAAGGGGACGGGTTCAGGGGCTTATCATACAGCGGACGGGGACAGGCTTCCCTGTCCCGCTGCCATCCGCCGATGCTTACATCTTCTGGCCGCAGTTCGGGCAGAACCTGGAGCCGGCGGGCACGGGATTGCCGCAGGCGGGGCACACGGCGTCGGTGGCCTGCTTCTGTCCGCAGCTGGGGCAGAACCTCGCGCCGGCGGGCAGGGGCTGTCCGCAGCTCACGCAGAAGCCGCCGGCCGCGGCAGCGGGCGCGGCGGGAGCCGCGGGCGCCTGGTTGGCCGCCATGGCGGAGGCGAAGGCCTGACCCATCGCGACGCCGGCGCCCATGCCGACGCCCGCGCCGGCCATGCCGGAGGGGTTGTTCGCGCTCTCGCGCAAAGCCTCAGCCGCCTGATACTGGGTGTACTTGTTCAGGTCGCCGACCACGCCCATGGAGGTGCGGCGGTCCATTGCCTTCTCGACTTCCTCGGGCAGGGAGACGTTCTCGATGGTGAAGGCGGTCAGCTGCACGCCCAGGCCCACGAGCTTGGGATTGACGGCCTGGAGGGCGTAGTTCGCCAGCTCGTCATAGTTGGCGGCGATGTCCAGCGCGGGAATCTTGCTCTCGGCGATGGCGTCGGAGAGGCTGGAGACCACGGTGCGCTTGATCTGGCCCTCGATATCCTCCACGGTGTAGGTCTTGGCGGTGCCGAAGCACTCGCGCAGCAGGCTCTCGGGGTCGACCACGCGGAAGGCGTAGTTGCCGAAGGCGCGCAGGCGGATCATGCCGAACTCAGCGTCGCGCATCATCACGGGATTCGCCGTGCCCCACTTGAGGTCAAGGAACTGGCGGGTGTTGATGAAGTACACGTCGGCCTTGAAGGGGCTGTTGAAGCCGAACTTCCAGGCCTTCAGCTTGGTCATGATCGGCATGTTGGAGGTCTGCAGCTCGTAGCGGCCGGGCTGGAAGACGTCGGCCAGCTGACCCTCGTTGACGAAGATCGCTACCTGGCTTTCGCGCACGGTGAGCTGGGCGCCCATCATGATTTCCTTGCCGTTCATGTCGTACTTGTGTACGATGGTGTTGGAGGAATTGTCGGTCCACTCGATCACGTCGATTGCCTGACTGCGCAGCACATCAAAGATTCCCATGATTGTTGCCTCCTTCTGTTCGGTCCTTACGCTCTCTCATTATGGGTGATGGTGATAAGATTTATATTGGCCGCGCGGGGCGGCCCTGAATCAGCTTTTACAGTTTCAGCGCGCTGAGGCGGGTGATGGACGGCAGCACCGTCTCCGCGCCGACGCGCAGCTCCATGCCGAGGAATTCCCGGACATGGTCGATGGAGGACTGGGTGTGCTCGTGCACCATCTGGGTGACGCTCGTGTCGTCGGGGAGTTTGCAGCCTTTCATCGGGCAGGCGACCAGGTAGAGCCGCTCGTCCGGCATCACGGAGACCAGCACGCGCAGGCCCTCCAGCTCCGCGCCGAAGATGTTCCGCATGGCGACCTCCAGCCGGTCCTGGCCGTACTGCCAGTGCTCGCTGATGTAGCCCTCGCGGCGCGGGGTGTCCAGGCGCATCACGACGCACGGGCGATCGGGGTCCATGCGGCTGCGCAGCAGGCGGAGCTCGCGGCGAATCCTGCCCTCGTCGTCGAATTCGCCCTGGATCAGCTTGCGGAAGAAGGCGTGCCGGCGGAGCTGCATCTTTTCGACGGGATCAT
This sequence comes from uncultured Clostridia bacterium, assembly GCA_946543085.1. Classification (GTDB taxonomy): domain Bacteria; phylum Bacillota; class Clostridia; order Christensenellales; family Aristaeellaceae; genus RUG11272. The sequence goes on from CAMNLM010000031.1 coordinate 6,729, forward strand.
AGCGGTCGTTGGAGTAATCGGCGTTCAGCCGGATGAGCAGGTCCTTGAGCTCCTTCAGGTTGCGCTGAACCTCGGCGGGTGTTTCGCCGGCCGTCATCACGGGCATGGCCGGGTAGCGCTCGTTGAGGATGTCATAAAGCCGGTCGCGCTCTGCGTCGGAGACCTCCACGGCGATCGCGTCAGCGTAATGCCGGGACAGGATGTCCGCTCCCTCCGCGGCCGAAGCGGCGATGCGCGGGGCGCGGAAGTCCATCTCCTCCCAGATGTCCAGGTTCACGTAGATGTCCCGGATGTCCGGCCTGTCAGTAATCAGGAGCAGTTTGTACATGCCTACCCTCCATCATCTTCGGAATGGGAACCTGCCGTCGCGGTTCATGCCCCCATTATAAGACAAGACGCGCCAAAAGACAAGCCAAACCGCGCGGGTGAAACTGTTCACAGTTGTTACAAAAATGGAATCCCTGTCCCGCGCCGGGGCGGGTCCGCACGGGGTTTGGGCGGCTGGCGCGGGCGCGCCCGTGAAGCCGCCCGGGGCAGTTTTTTTCTTCCTTTGACACAGCCCGCTTTTCGTGGTACAGTGTGCAGGCGGGTAGATACAGCTAAATCCGCCGTGACAAACACGGATGCGCAGCCTTCCGCCGGAGCGGAAAGACGCCGGCAAAAGCGCGCGAAAAAAAGAACGATTCGCCAGCGATGATCCCTGGAAAACATCCACCGCATCACCCGAAAGGAACCCGATGACACCGATTTATAACGCCGGCATGGACGTCGGCTCGACCACCGTGAAGCTGGTGCTGCTCGACGAGAGCGGCGCCCGCGTTTTTGGCGCGTACAGGCGGCACTGCGCCCACACCCAGGAAACCCTGGCGGAGCTCCTCCGCGAGGCGAGAGAGCGGGTGGGGCGGTGCGAGCTGCGCGCGGCCATCACGGGCAGCGGCGCGATGAGCCTCTCCAAGGCGCTGAACATCCCTTTCCGCCAGGAGGTGGTGGCGGTCGCCTCGGCCATCCGGCACGTTGCCCCGCAGACCGACGTCGCCATCGAGCTGGGCGGGGAGGACGCGAAGATCATCTATTTCACCGGCGGCCTGGAGGAGCGCATGAACGGCGTCTGCGCGGGCGGCACCGGCTCCTTCATCGACCAGATGGCGTCCCTCATGCAGACGGACGCGGAGGGCCTCAACCGCGAGGCCGCGAACTACCGGGAAATCTATCCGATCGCCGCGCGCTGCGGCGTCTTTGCCAAGTCCGACATCCAGCCGCTCATCAACGACGGCGCGACGAAGGCCGACCTGGCGGCGAGCGTCTTCCAGGCGGTGGTGAACCAGACGATCTCCGGCCTCGCCTGCGGCAAGCCCATCCGCGGGCACGTCGCCTTCCTGGGCGGGCCGCTGCACTTCTTGCCCGAACTGCGCAATGCCTTCATCCGCACCCTGCGCCTGACGGAGGAGACGGCCATCGTCCCGGAGGACAGCCACCTCTTCGCCGCCATGGGCGCGGCCCTCTCGGCGGAGGGGGAGGCGGGCCGCCCGATCGACGCGCTGATCGATACCCTCGGTCGGGGCGTGATGCTCACCTTCGAGCTCAAGCGCATGGAGCCGCTGTTTGAGAACCACGAGGCTTACGCGGCCTTCGCGCGGCGCCACCGCCGGGCGCGGGTCAGGCGCGGCGACCTCGCGGCCTACCGCGGAAACGCCTTCCTGGGCGTGGACGCCGGCTCCACCACCACCAAGCTGGCCCTGATCGGCGAGGCGGGCGAGCTGCTCTGGCATTCCTACGCGGGCAACCAGGGCTCCCCGATCCGCACGGCCATCGACGCGCTGGCGGATCTGAAAGAAAAGCTGCCCGCGGGCGTCACCATCGCCCGCGCCTGCTCCACCGGCTACGGCGAGGAGCTGCTGAAATCCGCCTTCCGCCTGGATGAGGGGGAGGTGGAAACCATCGCGCACGTGACCGCCGCGTCCTTCTTTGATCCGGAGGTGGACTGCGTGCTGGACATCGGCGGGCAGGACATGAAGTGCATCAAGCTGAAGAATGGCTCGGTTGACACGATCCTGCTCAACGAGGCCTGCTCCTCGGGATGCGGCTCTTTCCTGGAAAACTTCGCCTCCTCCATGGGCTATACCGCCCAGGGCTTCGCCAAGGAGGCCCTCTTCGCGCCGAACCCGGTCGATCTCGGCACGCGCTGCACCGTCTTCATGAATTCCAACGTGAAGCAGGCGCAGAAGGAGGGCGCGACCGTGCAGGACATCTCCGCCGGCCTCAGCTATTCCGTGATCCGCAACGCCCTGTTCAAGGTGATCAAGCTGACCGACGCGGCGTCGCTCGGCCGGCGGGTCGTGGTGCAGGGCGGCACCTTCCACAACGAGGCCGTCCTCCGCGCCTTCGAGAAGATCAGCGGGGTGGAGGCCGTCTGCCCGGACATCGCCGGCATGATGGGCGCGTTCGGCGCGGCGCTGCTGGCGCGGGACCGCTGGACGGGCCAGCCGTCCTCGATGCTCCCGCTGGACGAAATCCTTGCGCTGGAGTGGAAGAGCTCGACCACGCACTGCCAGGGCTGCGTGAACCACTGCATGCTGACCGTCAACCGCTTCCCGGGCGGACGGACGCACATCACGGGCAACCGCTGCGAGAAGGGCCTGGGGAAAACGGCGTCGGCGGACAAGGGGCCGAATCTCTCCGCCTACAAGCTCCGGCGCGTCTTCGACTACGAGCCGCTGCCCCCGGAAAAAGCGCCGCGCGGGGAGATCGGCATTCCGCGCGTGCTGAATATCTGGGAGAACTACCCCTTCTGGTTCACGGTGCTGACGGAGCTCGGCTTCCGCGTGCGGCTTACGCCGGTTTCCACCCGCGCGATCTACGCCATGGGGATGGAGTCCATTCCCTCGGAGACCGAGTGCTACCCGGCCAAGCTCGCGCACGGCCACGTGGAGTGGCTGATCCGAAACGGCGTGAAGACGATCTTCCATCCGTGCGTCTTCTACGAGCATCAGGAGACGGAGGGCGCGCAGAACCACTACAACTGCCCGATGGTCTGCGCCTATCCCGAGAACCTGAAGAACAACGTCGAGGCGGTGGCCGACGGCGGGGTGCGTTACCTCCGCCCCTTCATCGCTCTGACGGACGAGCGGACGGCTTCCCGCCGCCTGGAGCGCCTCTTCGCGGAGGAATACGGGATCCCCGCCGGCCAGGTGCGCGAGGCTGTGCACAAGGCATGGGCCGAGCAGGCGCGCTGCAAGGCGGATATCCGCGCGGAGGGCGCAAAAGCGCTGGCGTGGATGAAACAGAACGGCCGGCGCGGCATCGTGCTGGTGGGCCGCCCCTACCACGTCGACCCGGAGATTCACCATGGCCTGCCTGAGATGATCGCCTCCTACGGCCTGGCGGTTCTCACGGAGGACAGCCTGCCCGGGGATTTCAAGCCCCTGCGCCCGCTGCGCGTCAACGACCAGTGGGTCTACCACTCGCGGATGTACACCGCGGCCCAGTATGCCGCCACGCGGGAGGACCTGGAGCTGGTGCAGCTCAACTCCTTCGGCTGCGGGCTGGACGCGGTAACCACCGACCAGATCGCGGAGATCATGGAGGGCTGCGGGCGGCTCTACACCGTGCTGAAGATCGACGAGGTCAACAACCTCGGCGCGGCCCGCATCCGCGTGCGGAGTCTGCTGGCCGCCATGGCCATGCGCCGCGCGAAGGGCATGAAGGCCACCGCCGCGCCCGCGCCCTATGTCCGCAGGGAATTCACGCGGGAGATGCGCGCGAAAAAGTACACCATCCTCGCGCCGAATATGAGTCCCTTTCACTTCGACCTGCTGACGCCGGTGTTCAGCCGCCACGGCTACAACCTCGTGATTCTCGGGGAGGACGGCGGCGGCAAACGCAGCGCGGTCGACACGGGCCTGCGTTTCGTGAACAACGACGCCTGCTACCCGTCCATCATCACCGTGGGCCAGCTGATGGAGGCCGTGCTCAGCGGGAAATACGATGTCAGCCGTCTCGCGCTCATCATGAGCCAGACGGGCGGCTGCTGCCGGGCGAGCAACTATGTCGGCTTCATCCGGCGCGCGCTGGAAAAGGCCGGCCTGCCGCAGATTCCGGTCATCAGCCTCAACTTCAACGGCATGGAGCGCAACAGCGGCTTCCGGATCACGCTGCCCTTCGTGGCGGACGCGGGCAAGGCGCTCGTGCTGGGCGATCTGCTGATGCGCTGCCTGTACCGCGTGCGGCCTTACGAGGCCGAACCCGGGTCGGCGGACGCCCTGCACGCGCGCTGGCGCGAGCGCATCCGCCTGAGCCTCGCGGGGGAGACGGACGACAGCTATGCCCGGATGTGCCGCGAGCTGGTGCGCGACTTTGACACCCTGCCCCTGAGGGACATCCCGCGCAAGCCGCGCGTCGGCATCGTGGGAGAGATCCTCGTGAAATACATGCCCCTGGCGAACAACCACCTGGCGGAGCTGCTGGAGCGCGAGGGCGCGGAGGCCGTCGTGCCCGACCTGATGGACTTTGTGAGCTACTGCGTGCACAACCAGGGCTACAAGTCGGAATACCTCGGCGCGCGCTGGACGGGCAGGTACACGGACCGCTGGGGCGTTGCCCTGCTGCGCCGCTTCCGCAAGCCTGCGATTGACGCGCTGGAAGCCTCCGAACGCTTCGAAGCGCCGATGCCCATCGGGCGCGTGGCTGAGCTGGCAAAGCCCTTCCTCTCCCTGGGCAACCAGTACGGCGAGGGGTGGTTCCTCTGCGGGGAGATGGCGGAGCTGCTGGAGAGCGGCGTTCCGAACATCATCTGCATCCAGCCCTTCGGCTGCCTGCCGAACCACGTGGTCGGCAAAGGCGTGGTGAAGCAGCTGCGCAGGGCCTATCCCCAGGCGAACATCGCCGCGGTGGACTACGACCCCGGCGCGAGCGAGGTCAACCAGCTCAACCGCATCAAGCTGATGCTTTCGCAGGCGGTGAATTCCTGAAGGGAAGCCGCTGAAAACCCGCTTTCCGGGATGAGCGGGGGGCTCTGTGAAACGGATGCAGAGCAAGAAGCAAAGCCCCTGATTTACAGGCATGATCCATCATTCTTTGGATCAAAGCCGCTCTGGTCACAGACTGAATTATTTGTTGCTTTGGAGGAGGATCAGCATGGTCGGCAAGTATAAAGTGGTCACCCTCTGCGGCAGTACCCGCTTCAAAGACGCTTTCATGGAAGCGCAGAAACGGCTGACGCTGGAAGGAAACATCGTGATCAGCGTTGGCCTGTTCGGTCATTCTGGCGATCATGAGGTCTGGACGGAAGGCACCAAAGAGATGCTGGATGACATGCATAAGCGAAAGATCGATATGGCAGATGAGATCTATGTGATGAATGTCGGTGGGTATATTGGTTCCAGCACCCAGTCGGAGATTCAATACGCCAGGGCAACCGGGAAGCCTGTAAAGTACTTGGAACCCTTGGCTGAATAAGCCGTCCATTCTCCGGAACGGAGAGGGAAGCGTGCAGGATTGTTATGCTGGTGATATCGGAGATGATGGAAAGTTTGCTCTTCTTCAGGAGCTGCACAAGCAGGGGCTTTCCATTGGGATCAATTGGTACAAAACGGATGCTATAGCGTCGGAAAAACAAAATGACGGAAAACACTGCATTCCAGATCGCCTCGCAGCTTATGATACAGATCTTTCTTCACGATTAAAGAAGATATTTCATTCACAGGATGGTATTGCACGCTCCATAGAAGCACTGGAAGCAGAGCAGCTTATAAGCAGAGCTTTATACTATTCTGAAACTGTACCGTCAGAACATCGCGATGAATGGCATCAGCATGCTTTATGTGAATTAGATCATCGTGCTGACCGCCAACGCCTTCGACGAGGACGTGCAGCGCTCCATGCAGGCCGGTATGACGGCTCACCTCTCCAAGCTCGTGGAACCGGAGCACCTCTACGAGACGCTCGAAGCGCTGATCCGGTAACTCTGGGCAACTCAAACAAGTTCATCAAAACAGAAGGCTCCCCGCGATGGGCGCCTTCTGTTTTTGCGCCGCGAAATCCATCCAAACGCCCTCCGCAGGAGCGTCTTTCCAGGGGCCCGGGGGCAGAGGCCAACGTATGGCAGCCCTCCACAGGAGCGCTTTCCAGGGGGTCCGGGGGCAGAAGCCAAAGCATGGCAGCCCTCCACAGGAGCGCCTTTCCAGGGGTCCGGGGGCAGAAGCCAACGCATGACAGCCCTCCGCAGGAGCGCTTTTCCAGGGGGCAGGTGGCAGAAGCCGAAGCATGGCAGCCCTCCGCAGGAGCGCCTTTCCAGGGGGTCCGGGGGCAGCTTTCCTGTGGAAAGCTGCCCCCGGCATCAACCTAAAACTCCCCTCCCCGCTCGCGGGGAGGGGTTGGGGGTGGGGTCACCAAAAAAGGTTCAGCATCTTGACAGAAAGCTGCTCATGCAGTATGATAAGTTATACAAATCATACCACGGAGGTCACCCGCCATGCAAGCTCCCAAAGGCAAATACGCCTGGACCGCCACCGTCGGCGAAAAAGGCCAGATCGTCATCCCCAAGCAGGCCCGCGAGGTCTTCGACATCCATCCGGGCGACACCCTCCTCCTCCTCGGCGATGAGGAGCGCGGCATCGCCATCCCGAACAAGGGAAGCTTTGAGGAGTTCTTCGCCGTTGCTTTCAGCGAGAAAGAGGGCGAGACCAAGTGAAACGAATCGCCTGCTTCTGCATCCCCGCCCACGGCCACACCAACCCGATGCTGCCCGTCGCGGCGGCGCTCGTGAAGCGCGGAAACGCCGTGCGCTTCTATTCCTTTGACGCGTTCGCGGAGCGCATCCGGGCCACAGGCGCGGAGTACGTCTCCTGCGACGCCTTTCTCCCGGAGCTGAACGAGAAGCAGAAGGCCGGGATCATGAAGGTTTCCACCACGGAGATGAGCATCCAGGACATCCGCACCACCCTCGCGATGAACGGCTTCCTGGAGCGGGAGCTGACCGACTTCCGCCCGGACGTGATCTTCACGGACTCCGTGTGCTTCTGGGGCAAGCTGAACGCCTGGAAATTCGGCATCCCCATGGTGGTCTCCACGAGCACCTTCGCCTTCAATCAGCTCTCCTCGACCTACATGAAGCACAGCCCGGGGGAGATGGCGGATATGATCGCAGGCCTGCCGCGCATCTCCCGCGAACTCAGGACGCTCGAGCCCTACGGCTACCACGTGAAAAACACGCTCTCCCTGGTGCAGAGCGACAACAGCACGGACAGCGTGGTCTATACCTCCGCGCGCTTCCAGCCCTTCGTGGAGAGCTTCTCCGGCAATTACGCCTTCGTCGGGCCTTCGGTCTTCTCCCGGGAAGAGCCGCGCAAGAATCCCGCGAAGCCCCTCGTCTACATCGCGCTGGGCACGGTCATCAACGACCGCCCGGATTTCTACGCCAGGTGCCTGGAGGCGCTGAGGGACATGGACGTCGAGGTGATCATCTCCTGCGGCCAGTCCATGGATCCGAAGAGCCTGGGCGAGCTGCCGGCCAACGCGCAGGTCTTCCCGCGGGTGAACCAGCTGGAGGTGCTCGCGCGGGCCAGCGTCTTCATCACGCACTGCGGCATGAACAGCGTCTCCGAGAGCCTCTGGATGGCCGCGCCCATGGCGCTCTACCCGCAGACAGCCGAGCAGATCGCCGTGGCCCGCCGCGTGCGGGAGGTCGGCGCGGGTCTGCCGCTCGCGGACGACTCGGCGGAGGGCATCCGCAGGACCGTGCGGGAGCTGCTGGAGAAGCCGTCCTTCGCCGAGGCGGCCCGGGCCTGCAGCGAGGACTTCCGCGCCTGCTCCGGCCCGGAGGGCGCGGCAGCGTTCATCGAGAGCGCGCCGCACACAGCCCCGGAGCCGGAGATGACCGCGGAGCTGCGCAGGGCGAACCTGGCCTTCCAGGTAGTCCTGCGGGTGGCGATTGCCCTGGCGGTGCTGATCGCGGGCCTGGCCGGCCTGAAGCCGATCTGGCTCTGGGGCGTAATCGCCGGCGTGACGGCGGGCATCGCCGTGGGGCCGCTGGGAAAGAAATTCCTGACGAAGCAGTACGAGCGAATCGTGAGGAAAAAGAAAAAAGAGCCGGGGACGGGCGCGTGACAGACCGCCGGATGCAGGCGCGGAAACGCCCCGCACCGTCCCTGGCTGCGTCAGGACAGGCAAAGGCCGCTCGCTGGGAGCGGCCTTTGCCGTTGATGCCGGGAAAGAATCAGTCCTGCGCCTCCGCCTCCGCCACGAACACGCAGTTATCATGTGTGCTGCAGTTTTCTATTCTGGTGGAGGATGCAGCATGGCCGACGATTCCACCAACATGAGTTCCGCCTTTGACAGAGCCTGTTACGGATAGATTCTTGAACGTACCATGTACTTCCAATTCAGCGAACAAGCCAGCACCGTCTCCGCCAATTGCAATATACAGTCCGGTAATGGTGTACCCGCCGCCGTCATAGGTGCCGTCAAAAGCATGGGTGTCATAGCTGCTTTTTTTCCCAAACACCAATCATAAAGTCGCCAATGGATTCACCGCAGACCGAGGACAGGGAAATATCCGCCGTCTGCAAAAAGAATTTCCCCTGCGTCGCACCCTCGGTCGTTGCGACATACTCTCGCAGTGCCACCAGATCCGCCGCCGAGGTAATGCGCCAGGGATCGCTCTCCGTGCCCGAACCGGCCCAGGGCTCCGCCAGCGCCGCCCCGCAGCACAGGGCCAGCAGCAGCGCCAGCGTCAGTGCCCAAATGATTCCTTGTTTCCGCTTCATGGTGCGCAGCCTCCTTTTCCAGCGTTGTTCATGCGTCCGAATACAAAAAGACGTGGCACCATCACCGCGTCGAAAGAAACCCTTGACAGACGAAAAGGGCAAAGGTACGCTTGTTTGCCTGAGGGAGTCTGTGGCCCGCGTCAGCATGTGTCATGCCCCTTTCCGATTCGTTTGTCTCTCCAAAAATATCCATCTTGATTACAGCCAAAAGGACCGCGTTTGGCAAGTAAAACTTCTCAGGGGCGGGCTGAGCGGGCTGAGCGGAAAGAGGGGGCCGCGCTCCCGTGGCGGGGGATTCCGCGCTCTGCCGGCTCCATCTCTCCTGAGCATAAAAAGACAGCCATGGAGGAGCGTTTCTGCTCTCCCATGGCTGTTCTGCCGCCTCCCGCGCCGGGCCGTTTCCTCTGCAAATCCCGGACCGGAAGCGCCTTTGCGCGGGGGCTTGCCGCGGGATCAGTCGTTGCGCGCCTCCTGTTCCTTCTGGATCTCCGGGAAGGCCGAGTACATCGGCTCGAGATCGGGCTGCTCGCCGGTGATCTTCCGCGCGCTGTAATTCTTCGTGAGCTTCAGCACCAGCCCGCTCAGGCACACGACGCCGATCAGGTTGGGAATCGCCATCAGGCCGTTGAAGGTGTCGCTCAGGTCGATGGCCAGGGAGACGTCGATGGTCGCGCTGACGACAACCATGGAGATGAAGATGATCTTGTAGGCCAGGGTGGACTTGGTGCCGAAGAGGTATTCCCAGGACTTGGTGCCGTAATAGCTCCAGCCGAGGATGGTGGTGAAGGCGAAGAGGCACACCGCCACGGCCAGGAAGACGCCGCCGAAGGTGCCGAAGGTCTTGGTGAAGGCCTCGGTCGCCAGGCCCAGCTTGGACGCGCCGGAGATGGACGCGCCGGTCTCCAGGTCCACCACGCCCGTGGTCAGGATGACCAGTGCCGTGCAGGTGCAGACGATGATGGTATCGGCGAAGACCTCGAAGATGCCCCAGAGGCCCTGCACCACGGGTTCCTTGACGTTGGAGGCGGAGTGCACCATGACGGAGGAGCCGAGGCCGGCCTCGTTGGAGAACACGCCGCGCTTGAAGCCCCAGGTCATGGCCTGGGCGATGACCGCGCCGCCGACGCCGCCGGCCGCGGACTTGAAGTTGAAAGCGCCCCGGAAGATGGCCGCGAAGGCCGCGGGCACCTTGGAGATGTTGATCAGGATGATGATGAGGGAGCCGATGATGAAGAACACGGCCATGAAGGGCACGATGCGCTCGTTGGTGGTGGCGATGCGCCGGAGTCCGCCGAGGATGACCAGGGACAGCAGCACGATCAGCACCAGGCCGGTGACGAGGTTGACGGTCGTCGGCTCACCGGGGATCAGGGTGTTGATGCTCTCGGTGATGGAGGCGACCTGGCCCATGTTGCCGATGCCGAAGGAGGCCAGGATGGCGAAGAGGGAGAAGAGCACGGCCAGCACCGGGCCGATGACCTTGCCGTACTTCATGCGGCCCACGCCGTCCTTGAGGTAGTACATCGCGCCGCCGCTCCACTCGCCCTTGGCGTTGCGGCGGCGGTAGAAGATGCCCAGCACGTTTTCGGAATAGTTGGTCATCATGCCGACGATGGCGGCGACCCACATCCAGAACACCGCGCCCGGGCCGCCCATGGTGATGGCGTAGGCTACGCCGGCGATGTTGCCCGTGCCGATGGTGGCCGAGAGGGCCGTGCACAGGGCCTGGAACTGGGAGATGGAGTGCCTGTCGTGGCTCTTGCGGATGCCCTTCTCCTTCTTGAACAGGCCCCCGATGGTGTTCGACCACATGTGGCCGAAGCGGCGGAACTGGAAGAAGCGGGTCAGCACGGTCATCAGGATGCCTGTGCCGATCAGCAGGATCAGGGCCGGAACGCCCCAGACGATGCCGTTGACCTTGTCGTTGACGGCCGCGATAGCTTGGGTGAAGTCGCTCATAATCCACCTTTCCTTTCCGGTAAAAAAACAGATTCCGCCGAAGCAGAATCCTCAAGCCGTTCAGATCGCGCCAGGCGGACCCATGGCGGGCCTGGCTGTCTCTGTCCTTTTGCCTGAGAGATTCACCGGTCGCCCGGCTTTGCACCTTCGGCACCCGGCCTGCGCCGGGCTTCTCCAGAGTGTCATCCACGCACAGTCTGCGCACCTGAGAGTTTTACTCCTTCGGTCACCCCGCCTGGGCGGAGTGTTTCCTGCGCGCTTCCAATGACGAAAAATATTGTAAGGCATCCCGCGGCAGGAATCAAGGCCGCCCGGCGGGATGCTTTGTTCTTTTGATGTTCTGTTTCGGCGGCGGGCGGCGGGGCCGGGACAAATCCTCCGCCCCTTGCAGGAATTCCCGCGCGGAGCAAGAAAGAAATACTCATCGCGGGCCACGCGGCGATGCGACGCGCCCGCATCTCATGAAGGAGGAACACCCCATGAAAGATCCCAACTGCGGTTACTGCGTCGGCGGCGAACCCCTCGCCGCGTTCGGCATCAAAATCTGCGACCTCAGCGTCAGCCAGCTGATCCTCTTCAAGGAGCAGAGCCATCCCGGCCGCTGCATCGTGGCCTATAAGGACCACGTGAGCGAGATCGTGAACATCAGCGACGAGGAGCGCAACGCCTTTTTCGCGGACGTCAACCGCGCCGCGAAGGCCATCCACGCGGCCTTCCATCCCGATAAGCTCAATTACGGCGCTTACGGCGACACCGGCTGCCATCTGCACATGCACCTGGTGCCCAAGTACAGGGACGGCTACGAGTGGGGCGGCGTCTTCGCGATGAACCCCGGCGAGAAGTTCCTCACCGACGCGGAATACGCGGAGATGATTGAGAAGATCAAGGAAAATCTGTGAGCCGGGCACAAAGAAAGCAACAGGACGGCAGGTGCGAACCCATGCGATACGCAACCATCACGGCGCGGGACGACGCGCCTCTGGCCGCGCTGATCCGGCGGCTGCTGAGCGCCCATGGCCTCGACATCCCGGGCACCGCGTATTATGACGAGGCCCTGGATCATCTCAGCACGTTCTATCTGGCCGATCCCGCCCGCCGCGCTTACATCGTGGCGCGGGAGGAAGCGGGGGAGGACGGAATCGGAAAGCTGCTCGGGGGCGCGGGCCTGGCCGAATGCGCTCTGTTCCCGGACTGCGCGGAGCTGCAGAAGCTCTATGTCAGCGAGGACGCGCAGGGCAGGGGCCTCGGCACGGAGCTCGTGCGGCGCGTGGAGCAGGAAGCCGTCCGGCGCGGCTGCCGCCGAATGTATCTCGAGACGCACACCAACCTTGGTGCTGCCCTCCATCTCTACGAAAAGCTGGGCTACCGGCGCATCGAACGTCCCGCGCAGGTCGTGCACAGCACGATGAACCGGTTTTATCTGAAGGAGCTGGGCTGAGACAGCCCGCGCGGATTTGCTCGCGCGGAACGCCCGGCAAGCGGCAGACACTCAGGAAATGCTTTCAAAGGAACCGTCCGCGGCGGAAGCGGGCGGTTCCTTTTCTCCCTCGGGGGACGAAAAAGCGCGGATCGCCGCAAACCGGTGAGGAGGGACAACCTGAACCCAAAGAAAAAGCCGCGGGAGCGTCAGCTCCGCAGCTTTCTTCCGTACCGCACAGGCTCCCACAGCGCCTTGTTGAACCAGGCGATGATCGGCCCCATGCACAGGGCCGTGATGATCGTCCCGACGTGCACGATGCCGCCGAGCTTTTCGCCGCCGACCAGGCAGAGCGCGCTGCCGATCGCCACGCAGAGCACGTCGGTCACGATGCGGCAGACGCGGAAGGGCACCGTGCTCCGCTCCGACCAGGTGATGGCCAGGGCGTCATAGACCGAGACGCCCATGTCCGCCACCATGTAGCAGGAGGCGAAGAGGCACGTGATCAGCAGGGCGACCGCGAACATTGCCAGGCGCGCGGGCAGGGTGACCACGGGGATGTTTGCGCGGATGAAGGCCTCCGTCCAGTCGATGACATAGCCCAGCAGGAACATGTTGATGAGCGTGCCCAGGCCGATCTTGCGGCGGTTGATGACCAGCACCACCGCGAGCATGACGCCGCTGAGCGCCATGTAGTAGGTGCCGTAGGTGATGGCGGGCCAGATGCGGCGCAGCGCGTAGAAGATGCCCCAGGCGAAGACCTGAAACGGGTCGACGCCGAGGGCGGCGTTCTTGTACAAGCCGACAGCCACGCCGGACATCAGCACGCCGAGCACGGTCATGACGACCCGGCGGACGGTTTCCTTATTCATAAGCAAGCACCTCATATCTTTGGAAAGAAGGACGGGAAAGAAGGACGCGGGCTCGCACAGACGGGCTTTTTTTGTGCGCCTCACTTCCGAAGGAACTTCAGCCTGGGGCGCAGCCGCCGGGCATAGAGCAGCACGAGCGGCATCAGCAGGCGGTCGTAGAGCAGCAGGCAGAGCGTCATCATCACGAAGAAGGCGGCTGTCATCCACCGGCCCATCTCGGCAAACTCCCCGACGATCGCGTCCAGGTGCAGCACGAAGCCGAGGAAGGCGTACATCAGGCAGACGGCGGCGAGAAAGACGGCCAGCTTCACGGCGAGGCGCACGCCCTTCCCGGGGACGCGCTTTTCGAGCTGCCACTTCACGAGCGGCCACCAGCCGATGAAGAGATAGAAGAAGGCGGCTTCCTTGTCCAGCCCGAGGATGAGGGCCAGCAGGCCGGTCGCCAGCCAGCACGTCCAGCCCGCCTTGCGCCCGTATTCGAGCATGGGCGGCAGGAGCAGGGCGGAGGCGAGCAGCGGCGCGGCGTAGGTCGCGATGAGCATCACGCCGCCCGCGAGCATCAGCACCACGGAGAGCGCCGTCATCATGCCGCACAGGGCGATCATGGCGCTGGTTTCCCGCGACGTGCGGTGGCGCTGGGGCGGCCTGGGCTGCTGAGACATGCGGACACCTCCTTCGCGAATGCAGGAGCTATTGTAACACCACAGGGGAGAAAGTCAAGGGACAATCCGGCCGCGCGCGGGCCTGCCCTGCGTCACAGAAACGGAATAGAAAAATGAAAAGAGAAAGACGAGAGATAAACAGTATAAGAAATATATTACATAAAGTTAAGAAATAGATAATCAAACAGAATAAAACAGTAACAAATAAAACACAGATACGGCAAAAGAATCACACTGCAATGACAAGACGAGCCTGGACGCCTTCGGAACCGGGCCGCGGACTGCTTAAGGGCCCCCAAAAACGCTTTTTCAAAAATTGATGGATTGATTGCGCGTATTTCATGACTATGTTATAATTTGGGCACTGTTCGCATGAGATGCGCTGTTTCTGTGCGCCTGCTCCGCGGAGCGCCCTGCGCGTCTGCCGCGGACGCGCGGTTTGCGCCCATCACAGATGAGGGGGATAGGACGATGAAGAAGCTGCTTGCGCTGACACTGGCGCTTTGTCTCCTGTGCGGTACGGCCCTGGCGGAGATCTCGAACGGCTCCCGCCTGCGCATGGATGATTTTTTCCTGAATCTCAGCAAGGGCATGGAGTACGTCCAGAGCAGCAAGAAGAAAGCCGATTCGGTGATCCTGACGGTCTATCCCTACGCCGGGGTGGAGGACAAGGTCACCAGCTTCAACTTCTACTGGAAGGGCAAGCCCTATCAGATCTCCGTGAAGATGCTGAACGACATGCTGGACAAGATCAAGAAGCAGCTTGTCGCGAGCTATGAGGACAAAGGCTTCCGGGTGTCCCAGGTGTGGATGGGCGAGCCCTATGACGCCTATGCCGGCGGCGTGAAGTGCTGCGTGCTGGAGACGCAGTTCAGGCTCCAGTCCGGCAGGGAGACCACCGACGTCCTGCAGCGCCAGTTCTTTGTGGGCAGCACGGGCTATGTCATCACCCTCTCCGCCACGGACATGATACGCTTCCTCGGCGCGGACGACGTGATCGACCGCTGCCTGAGATGGTATTGACGGCCGGACGCTGAAGGCTTTCGCAGCCGCGCGGCGCGGCCTCGGACAGAAAGAAACCCGGGGGAAAGGGGAACGACTCTTTCCTCATAATCGTTATTGACTTTGTCAAAAGCCTGAAGGGAGGAATGGCTGTGAAGCGGGTGCGCGCGCTGATTCTGGTCTGGCTCTGCCTGTGCCTGGTTTTCGCGGCTGTTCCCGGCTGCGCCGAGGACGGGATGCCCGCGCGGGAGGGCATGGCCTACATCTTTCAGGCGGGGAGCACCATCACGGGCAAGAGCGCTTTCCCGCGCTATCTATCGGACTTCCAGAGCCAGTGGAAGCGGCTGGAGCCCAAATCCACCTGGAGCGAGCCCGAGGAGACGGGCATCCTGCGCTGCGTGCGCACGAGCCGCGAGGGCACGGGCGTGGCGCTGCTCTATGTGGAGGAGACCCAGCACGTGCTGGCAGTCTCTGTCTACAGGACCTTCACGGTGGAGAAGAGCCGCACGGCGCGGACCGGCCTGATGGCGACGGCCCGGCAGATGACCGAGGCGGTGATCCGCCTGGAGCACGAGGACGGCGCGGCGCAGGTTCGCCAGCAGCGCTCCGCCACGAATGAAGCCCTCCGCACCCTGCTCGCCCCGCTGACCGACGCGGACAGCCTGGTGGAGGCGATCTTCTCGGGCCTGCGCACGGAGGCGGTCCTGGGCGGCCACCATGCGGTGTGCGAGCTGGTCTACGACCCGGACGCGATGACCCTGACCGCGTCCATCGTGGTCGCGCCGGAAGGCCCGGTCATGCAGGCCTCGGTCGAAGGCCAGGTGCCGGATACCCTGTAAAAACAACCCCACGCAAGCAAGCGGAGACAGCGGCGCGCTGCCTCCGCTTTTGCTCTCCGAAAACCCCGCAAAAAGTCCCTTTGGCCCGCCCTTGACAATCCCGACCGAATCGGTATAGTATAGATGCTGTTTTCGACGAAACAGTCCGCTGTTACCCGCTTTTAATGGAGGCAATTCTTATCCCTATGAATGACCGCGTAATCCAAATCCTCCGGGACGCCTTTCCTCAGCTGATCGAAAAGTTCTTCACGGTCACCGTGCCGCTGACGGTGCTCTCCTTCACCCTGGCGCTGCTGATCGCTGTGGTCACCGCCATGATCCAGTACGCCAACGTGAAGGTGCTGCGGCAGCTCTGCCGCGTCTACATCTGGATCATCCGCTGCACGCCGCTCCTTGTGCAGCTCTATCTGGTCTTTTACGGCCTGCCGAGCCTGGGCATTCTGCTGGACGCTTTTCCCACGGCGGTGCTGGTCTTCGGCATCAACGAGGGCGCGTACATGGCGGAGACCATGCGTGGCTCGCTGGAGGCTGTGCCCTCGGGCCAGATGGAGGCCGGCTACTGCGTCGGCATGAATTACCTGCAGATCATGTGGCATGTGATTCTGCCGCAGGCCTTCCGCACGGCCTTCCCGTCGCTGAGCAATTCGCTCATCAGCATGGTGAAGGGCACGTCCCTCGCCTCCGTCATCACGGTGACGGAGATGTTCCGCCAGGCCATCGTGATCAACGGGCGCGTCTATGAGTCGCTCGCCCTGTATTCAGAGGTCGCCCTGATCTATCTGGCCTTCTGCTCGGCGCTCACGCTGCTGCAGCGCTGGAGCGAGAAGAAGCTGAACGCGTACGGAGGTGCCCGCTGATGATGCTGCAAGTGAACCATGTGCACAAGAGCTTCGACGGCAGCCCCGTGCTGCGCGACATCAGCCTGGAGGTCAGCAAGGGCGACGTGATCGCGATTCTCGGCCCCTCCGGCTCTGGCAAGACGACCCTGCTCCGCTGCATCAATTTCCTGGAGAGACCGGACTCCGGCACGATGGTCTTCGAGGGAAAGACCTATGACATGCCGACCATCTCCCGCGCGGATGTCAACGCGATCCGCCGCAAAACGGCCTTTGTCTTCCAGAATTACAACCTCTTCCTCAACAAGACGGTGCTGCAGAATGTGACCCTGGGCCTGATCAGCGGACGGCGGATGAACCGCGTGGACGCGGAGAAGGCCGCAAGGGCCGCGCTGGAGCGCGTGGGGATGGCGAACCGCACTGACGCCTTCCCGCTGCAGCTCTCCGGCGGACAGCAGCAGCGCGTGGCGATTGCCCGCGGTCTCGCTGCGAACCCGGATATCATCTATTTCGACGAGCCGACGAGCGCCCTCGATCCGGAACTGATCGGCGAGGTGCTCACCGTCATGCGCCGCCTCGCGGAGGACGGCATGACGATGCTTGTCGTGACCCATGAGATGGAGTTCGCCCGCAACGTCTCCAACCATGTCGTGTTCATGGACGGCAGCCGGGTCATCGAGGCGGGCCCCACCCGGGAGTTCTTCGCCCATCCCAGGGAGGAGCGCACGCGGAGCTTCATCCGCAGCATCCTGGAGAGGGACGGGAAGGCCTGAAGCGCCGGACAGCATCCTTCAGCCGCGACGATTTGCCGCGGCTGTTCTTTTGCGCCGGCGGAGGGCGCTCCCGACGGCGTTCCGGGCGGCCCCGCCGCAGCCGCGCCTCGTGGGCGTTTTTTTCAACCCTTGACAGCCTCTCTAAAAACGATATAATACAATACATAACAAATTCCGCGGCGCTTTCGCCGCGCGATTTGCCCTGAGGAGGTACGGTTCATGTCCATGGAGGAATGCTTCGGGTCGCTGGTATTCAACGACGATGTCATGCGGCAGCGCCTGCCCAAGGACACCTACAAGGCCCTGAAGAAGACCATCGACGATGGCCGGCATCTCGACCCGGAGATCGCGGGCGTTGTCGCCCACGCGATGAAGGAATGGGCCATCGACCACGGCGTGACGCATTATACGCACTGGTTCCAGCCCATGACCGGCATCACCGCGGAGAAGCACGACGCTTTCATCACCCCCGTGGAAAACGGCCGCGTGATCGAGTCCTTCAGCGGCACCGAGCTGGTGCGCGGCGAGCCGGACGCGTCCTCGTTCCCGTCGGGCGGCCTGCGCTCGACCTTTGAGGCCCGGGGCTATACGGCCTGGGATCCGACCAGCTACGCCTTCATCAAGGACGGCGTGCTGTGCATCCCGACGGCCTACTGCTCCTACGGCGGCGAGGCCCTCGACGCCAAGACGCCCCTCCTGCGCTCCATGGAAGCCCTCTCCAGGCAGGCCGTGCGTGTGCTGAAGCTCTTCGGCCGCGACGCCCGGCGCGTGCTGCCGACGGTCGGCCCGGAGCAGGAGTATTTCCTCGTGGATGAAAAGCTCTACCGCCAGCGCATGGACCTGATCTTCACCGGGCGGACGCTCTTCGGCGCGAAGCCGCCCAAGGGCCAGGAGCTCGGCGATCACTATTTCGGCGCGATCCGCCCGCGCGTGCAGGCCTTCATGCGGGAGGTCAACGAGGAGCTGTGGAAGCTCGGCGTGCTGGCCAAGACCGAGCACAACGAGGCCGCTCCTGCCCAGCACGAGATGGCCCCGATCTATACCGTCAGCAACATTGCCGCGGATCACAACCAGCTCACCATGGAGGTGATGAAGAAGGTGGCCGAGCGCCACGGCCTCATCTGCCTCCTGGCCGAGAAGCCCTTTGCGGGCGTCAACGGCTCCGGCAAGCACAACAACTGGAGCATGGTGACGAACACGGGCTACAATCTGCTCGACCCCGGCGATTCCCCCTACGAGAGCGCGCAGTTCCTGCTGTTCCTCGTCTCGGTGATCAAGGCCGTGGACACCTATCAGGATCTCCTGCGCATCTCCGTGGCGACCGCGGGCAACGATCACCGTCTCGGCGGCAACGAGGCCCCGCCGGCCATCATCTCGATCTTCCTC
>CAMNLM010000032.1 GCA_946543085.1 uncultured Clostridia bacterium
CCGTTGTCCTCGTTCAGGGTCACGCTCCGGCCGGTGTCCTCGCCGTTGGCCAGGAGCTTCACGGTCAGCTCTTCCGGCCGCTTGCCGTCGCGGTTGTCGTCGTCGTCCCACACCTTCTTCACGGTGCGGCTGACCTTCCCGGCGCTGTGCGTGTTGGTGATGGTGATCTCGGTGGTCTCGGCGGTGCTGAAGGCCGGGATGGTCTTCGTGTAGGCTTCCAGGCCCTCGTCCGCTTCGGTCCAGGCGTAGAGGATGCGCTCGCCCTTGGCGAAGGCGGGCAGCTTCGGCGTGGTGAAGCTCCAGCTGTTCTCCTCGCTCAGCTCGATGTCCTTCACGCCTTCCACAGGCTCGCCGTTCGCCGTCAGGGTGACCTTCACGCGCTGCGGGCGGATGCCGTCCTGGTTGTGCGCGTCGTCCCATGCCTTGTGCACGGTGAGGGTGATCTTCTCCGGCTCGTGGGTGTTGGTGATGCTGATGCCGGTCGCCGCGGCACCCGTGGCGGGGATGTTCACGGCGGGGATGTCCGCCGTGTAGCCGTCGACGCTCTTCTCCGTCCAGGCGTAGAGGATGCGCTCGCCCTTGGCGTAGACGGGCTGCTTCACAGCGGTGAACTTCCATTCGTTCGCCCCGGTCAGCTGAATGTCCTTCGCGCCTTCCACGGGCTCGCCGTTCGCCGTCAGCGTCACGGTGACGCTCGCGGGACGCTTGCCGTCCTGGTTGTCCGCGTCGATCCAGATCTTCTCCACAGAGAGGTCGACGGTCTCGGGCGTGTAGCTGTTGGTCAGGATGGTGAGCGTGGGCTGCTCGCTGTCGGCCTCATTGCCGGTCAGCGCATAGCCCTCCGCCTGCGGGGCTTCCTCCGTCCAGGTGTAGACGATCTCCCGGCCGCCGGCGTACTTCGGCAGACCGGTCACGGTCGCCGTCCAGCCGTTGGCCTCGCTCAGCGTCAGCGGGCGGGTCATGCCGTTGCTCAGCACGGCGTTCACGCTGCGCGGACGCTTGCCGTCCTGGTCGTCCGCGTCGTTCCAGACCTTCTTCACAGAGAGGTCGACGGTCTCGGGCGTATGCGTGTTGGTCAGGGTGGTGGTGGTGCCGTCCGTCTCGGTCTTGCTCAGCCGGTAGCCGGCTTTTGCCGCGGCTTCGTCTTCCTCCCAGGTGTAGGTGATCCTGCTGCCGTTGGCGTTCTCATCCAGCCCGGTCAGGGTGGCCGTCCAGCCGTACTCGGTGGGCAGGGTCACGCTCTTGCCGGTCTCCGCGCCGTCGGCCAGGAGCTTCACGGTCAGCTTATCCGGGCGCTTGCCGTCCTGGTTGTCCGCGTCGTCCCAGACCTTGACGACCGTCGCGACCGTGGTGCCGGTCTCGTGGCGGTTGGTCAGCACGGTGCTGGTGCCGGTGGTCACGTTGCCGGTCTGCTCATAGCCGTCCGGAACGCTCTCCGTCCAGGTGTAGGCGATTTCCTCGCCGCCGGCATACTTCGGCAGGCCCTTCACTTCGAGCATCCAGTTGTCCTCGGCCCTGAGCGTGTAGGTGTCGCCGTTGCTCAGCGTCAGGCTCAGGATCCTGGGCCGCATGTTGTCCTGGTTGTCCGCGTCGTCCCAGACCTTCCACACGGTGAGATCCACGGTCTCTGGGGTGTGCGTGTTGGTCAGGGTGGTGAGCGTGGGCTGCTCGCTGTCGGTCTCGCTGCCGGTCAGGGTGTAGTCCGCGTTTTCGTTTTCCTGCCAGGTGTAGACGATCTCCTGGCCCTTGTTTTCGTACCTGTACAGGCCGGTCTCGGCGGCTGTCCAGGCGTTGGCTTCGCTCAGGGTCTTGGTGGTGAACACCGCGCCGCCCTTCATAAGGCTCACGGTCAGCTCCGGCGGGCGCTTGCCGTCCTGGTTGTCCGCGTCGTCCCAGACCTTCTTCACGGTGAGGTCAATCTTCTCCGGCTCGTGCCTGTTGAGCGCGATGGAGGCGTTCGCGTCCCCCACCACGGGGACCTCCGTGAAGGTATAGCCGGGGACATCGTCCTCGCGCCAGGCGTAGGCGATGGGCTGGCCGTTCGCGTTCACGGGGAGGTTTTCCACAGCGGCGCGCCAGCCGTTGCTGTCGTCCAGCGTGCGGGTCGCGACCAGCTCATCGTTGCCGTAGAGGCGCACGGTGACGCTCGCCGGGCGGATGCCGTCGCGGTCGTTCTCATCGTCCCAGGTCTTGGAGACGGTGCGCGTCACGACCGCGGGCTCGTGGGTGTTGGTGATGGTCGTGGTCAGGCCGGTCTCCTCGTCGGCCTCCTGGGTCTCGGTATAGCCCGCGAGGTTTGTCTTGTCCTCGCGCCAGGTGTACCTGATCGGGCTATAGTTCTCGAACTTCGGCACCTCGAGGGAAGCCGTCCACTCGTTCTCCGCGTTCAGCGTCACGGTGCCGGCGGTTTCGGCGCCATTCTTGATGAGGTCGACCTTCAGCTCGGCCGGGCGGATGCCGTCCTGGTTGTCCGCGTCGTCCCAGACCTTTTGCACGGTCAGTTTGTTCAGCACGACGTGCTCGGTCAGCTTGCCGATGACCACCAGGCGGCCGTTCGTGCTCGCGTTGGCGCAGGTGGAGAGGGCAATGAGCTTGGTCGCGTCCGCGGCCGCTTCCTCGTCGAAGAACTTCACGTCCGTGCCCACGCCGACGCCGCCCGCTCCGCCGGAGCGCAGGAAGGCCAGCACGTCCTCCAGGCGGTTGCCTACGGTGTAGATGCGGTTTTCGTAGGCGTCTGTGGTGATGGCCGCGAAGAATTCGATGTCGAACACGCCCGTCTTCGTCACGACGACGCCGGTGCGGTGGCTGTCGAAATAGGCCCTGGTCTTGATGAAGTCATCCAGCCCGCCGAACATGACGTTGCTGTCCATGTGGTGGCCGTAGATCAGGTTGTAGGAATCGGAGAAATTCGGGCTGTTGGCCGCGGCGAGATAGATCGCGCCGGTCAGGCTCGTTCTGCCGTAGATGTCGTGGGAGGCGTAATAGAGGTCGTCGTTTCCCTGCACCACGGGGTAATCGATGGTCGTGTCATAGACCGTCAGCCACGCGCGGTACTGCGGGTTGATCTTCTCCAGCTCCTCGGAGAATAGCGGGGTCTCCTCGTCCTCGATGATCTCCGGCTTGTACTGCAGCAGATCCCACGCGGAGGACGAAGCCTGCTGCTGGGTGTTGAAGGTGTCATAGAGTACATAACCGGAGTAAATGATCAGCGCGGCAGCCAGCAGGCTGGACAGCAGGGTGACGAGTCCGCCGCCTGCGCTCAGCATCGAATCGATCACCTTTTCCACGGTGGACTTCAGGGGTCCCTTGCGATGATCGTTGTCAGACATGTGCTGCGCCTCCTTTCGTGTATCGTTCGCCGCGGGCGTGTGTCTTTGGGGGCCGCGGCTTCATCCGGCGGCGCGGGCTCTGCGGGCCGTCCGCCGGAGGCTGTTTTGTTCAAAGGGGTTCCGCCGATCCGCTCAGAGGTTGTTCCTGCGCAGGATCGTGATGACCGTGCCGAGGATGTCCTCCCGCTGCACGGCGCCGAAGAACCGGCTGTCCGCGCCGCCGTTGCGGTAGTCGGCAAGGACAAAGTATTCGTCCGCGCCGAGGGTCAGCGGGTATTCCACAAAGCCGATGTATTCCGGCGTGCTGTAGAAGATGTTGGTCTCGATCATGGAGTTGCCGTTCACGATCAGGCGCTCGCCCTCGTTGATCTCGACCGTGTCGCCCGGTCCGGCGACCACCCGGCAGACCATCCGGGTCATCGGCGGATCCGCGGGATCCCGGAAGCCCAGCCAGTCCAGCGCGCGGCGGATCACCGTCTTTTCGGACTTCGGCACGCGCTTCACCGGTTCCTGCGTCTCTCCCTCTTCCTCGTCGACCAGGCGCTCCAGGGAGGCGGATGGCTTCTCAAACACGATGATGTCCTGCGCGTGGATGTTCTTCTCCAGCCGGTAATAGAGGATCATATCGCCCGCGTCGATACGCGGGTACATGTCGCCCGTGGGCATCACCGTGAGGCCCACCAGGTGGAAGAACAGCACATAGACCACCAGTAGCAGGGCCAGGATCCGGAAGATCAGGTCCCGCAGCGCCCTGCGGCGTCTCCTGCGCAGCTTCGCCCTCCGCGCGGCGGCCTCGGTGGCTTCGGCTTCCGCCGCGGTCCGGGCTTCCGCCTCCGGCCTCGTGTCGTTCGTCTCTTTCGTCTCGTTCTCGCTCATGGATTCTTTCCCTTCTGTGCCCTGCCTCGCTTCGCCGGGAGAGAATGCCTTCCGGTCAGCGGCAGCCCGGGCACCGGTACGGAGCTCTGCGGGCTGGTTTTCGCGCAGCCAGAATTCGCACACACTCCGACAGTATAATTATACCGGGAAACGCCGTGGAAATCAAGAAGCAAGGTCCTTCATAACCAAATCGTGATGATTGTTTCATAGAAAACCTCCGTGCTGACCTGCTGCTTTCCCGCCGCCTTTCCCTTGATTTCGTCCTCATTGTACCATGCCCCGGTTACACGGGCAGTAACATTCAGCCTTCTTTGTCTTTTTTTTCGGATGGTCGTGAAAAAACCGCCGGCCGCGTCCGCTTTCCGCCGAGCGCTTGCCGCGCCCTGCCGCTGGTGGTATACTGGAGACGTTCCGGCGCACGGAAGACAGCTTCTGCGCCGAAAAATCGCCAAAAACAAAAAATCCCCCTGCGTCAGGGCTTGCTCGTGACGCTGCGTCACGTGCTATATTCGGCCCGTAAGGAGGTGAAAGGCTATGGCAAGATACACGACAGGGGAGCTCGCAAAGCTCTGCAGCGTCACCGTCCGCACGGTGCAGTATTACGACACGCGCGGCATCCTCGTGCCCACCGAACTCACGGAGGGCGGCAGGCGTCTCTACTCCGAGGAGGATGTCAAGCGCATGCGCGTCATCTGCTTCCTGCGCGACCTGGGTCTGCCCATCGACGCGATCGGCCAGCTCCTCGCCGAGGACGACCCCGCCAGCGTCGTCACGCTGCTGCTCGACCAGCAGGCGCAGACGCTGCGCGAGGAGATCGGCGAGCGCCAGGAAAAGCTCAGCAGGCTGGAGGAAGTGCGCGCGGGGCTGAAGAACGCCCGCGAGGTCTCCGTCGAATCCATCGGGGACATAGCCTACGTCATGAACAACAAAAAAGCGCTTCGGAAAATCCACCTGACTCTGCTCGCCATCGCCGTCCCGATCGCCATCCTCCAGTGGGTGTCGATCCTGCTCTGGATCCTGAAAGGCGTATGGTGGCCCTTCCTCGTCTGGGCGACGCTCGCCATTCCGTACGCCGTCTGGGCGTCCGGCTGGTATTTCCGGCGTGTGGCCTACATTTGCCCGCAGTGTCACACGGTTTTTAAGCCCACTTTCCGCGAAGCCTTCTGGGCGCGCCACACGCCCGCGGCCCGCAGGCTGACCTGCACCTGCTGCGGCCATCACGGCTACTGCGTCGAGGTCGCCGCGGAACAGGAGGTGAAGGCGGATGCGTAACACTTTCGACCGGAAAAAGACCGTCCGCTACTGCCTCTGGGTCTATGCCATCGGCTGGGCCCTTCAGATCGCCGCGTCCATCGTGACGCTCCGCGTCAGCGCCGCTGCCGGCCGCCTCGTCATCATGGCGGCCATGGTCGCGCCGGTCCTGGCCGTGCTGCTGGCCGGTCAGCCGCTCTCCGGCATGGGCTGGAAGCCGCGCGTGAAGGCCAACATCCGCTGGATCCTCATCGCGTGGTTCCTGCCCGCCCTGCTCACGCTCCTCGGCGCAGGTCTGTATTTCCTGCTCTTCCCCGCGCATCTCGATCTGAGCGGCGCGGCCCTGTCCGCGCTCGCCGGGACGGATGTCCTCGATCAGCTCGCCGCCCAGGGCTTCACCCTGGAGCAGTACCTCGGGATCTCCGCCGTTTCCGTCCTGACCTTCGCGCCCTTTGTGAACATCCTCCCCGCCCTCGGCGAGGAGATCGGCTGGCGCGGCTTCCTGAGCCCGCAGCTTCAGGCGCGCTTCGGCCGCCGGAAGGGCAGGCTGCTCAGCGGCGTCATCTGGGGCACGTGGCACTGGCCGCTCATTGTCCTCATCGGCTACGAGTACGGCACGGGCTACGTGGGTTTCCCGGTGACCGGCATGCT
Source organism: uncultured Clostridia bacterium (assembly GCA_946543085.1). Classification (GTDB taxonomy): domain Bacteria; phylum Bacillota; class Clostridia; order Christensenellales; family Aristaeellaceae; genus RUG11272. The sequence continues at coordinate 6,108 of CAMNLM010000032.1, forward strand.
GCTCTTCTGCGTCTTCACGGCCGCGATGGGGATTCTCGCCGACTGGGTGTATGAAAAAAGCGGGAGCATCTGGCTGCCCTCGCTGCTGCACGGCGCCATCAACGCCGCCGCCGCGCTGCCTTTGTACGTCTGCGCCGCGGAGGGCAGCTCCCGCCTGCTCGGCGCCGCGCCTAACGGGCTGATCGCTGGCATTCCGCTGTTCCTTGCGGCCTGCGCAATCCTCGCCAAAGACAGAGAATAACCCGGTTCACCCGCCGTCCGGCCGGCGCGCGCGCAGCCCCCTGCGGGCCGGCAAGCCTTCCGCCGTGCGGACGGGGATCTCCTCGATCTCCACGTGTTCGATGCGGATGCGGGGCTGCTTTCTGAGCCGCTCGATCAGCTTGCGCAGCTGGCTCACCTCGCCCTGCGCCTCCATCTCCACGCGGCCGTCGGGCAGGTTGTCCACCCACCCGGTGAGGGAGAGCCTCCGCGCGAGACAGCGCGCGGTGAAGCGAAAGCCCACCCGCTGCACCTTGCCGGAGAAAAAGACATGCCACCGCGTCTGACCCGTGTCCAAGGAGCATCCCCCCTTTCTTTCCTTTTTCAGATAGCCCCGGACGTTCTGCCCGGGGCTTTTCGCGTGTCGGTCGCCGGAACACGCCCCGGCCGATCCGGCCGTCTCTGTGTTTGTTCCTATTATATCGGGAAGCGAGCGGTTTTTCAACCATTTCCAGATCCGGAAAGCGTCTGAGCCTTTCTGACCGGCAGAGGTTTTCCCGCTCTTTTCTCCGCGCTTTCCGAAGCGCCGCGTTCCTTTTTCTCTCTCCGCCGCGCGGTTCCCATTGAAGACGGGCCGCGAACATGGTATAATCCATGCCATGAAAACCCCACCGACAGCATCAGGAGGATCGCTTATGCGCGCATATGAACGCCTGTACCGCTACGCACAGGTCAACACCACCAGCTATGAATCCAACGAGGCCGTCACGCCCTCCGGCGCGGGCCAGTTCGACCTTGCGAACCTGCTCGCCGCGGAGATGAAGGAGCTCGGCCTGCAGGGCGTCTTTGTCGACAGCCACGCCTACGCCTACGGCTTCCTGCCCGCGACGCCCGGCCTGGAGGGCCGGAAGCGCCTGGGCCTCATCGCCCACCTGGACACCGTGGACGACTGCGGCGGCACCGACACCCATCCCCAGATCATCGAGCGCTACGACGGCAAGCCCATCGCCCTCGGCGCCTCCGGCAAGGTTCTCGACCCCGAGATGTTCCCCCACCTGAAGGACTGCGTCGGCAAGACCCTGCTGACCACCGACGGCACGAGCGTCCTCGGCGCGGACGACAAGGCCGGCGTCGCGGAGATCATGACGCTGTGCGAGCGGCTGATCAGCGAAAACATCCCCCACGGTGCGATCAGCGTCTGCTTCACGCCCGACGAGGAGATCGGCCACGGCGCGTCCCTGCTGGATCTGGAGAAGTTCGGCGCGGACCTCGCCTACACCTGTGACGGCTCGGCCCCGAACGAGATCGAGTACGAGACCTTCAACGCGGCCTCCGCGAAGATCAGCATCGAGGGTCTGAGCGTGCACCCAGGCACCGCCAAGGGCCGGATGATCAACGCCATGCTCGTGGCGATGGAATTCAACGCCATGCTGCCCGCCGACGAAATTCCCGCGAAGACCGAGGGCCGCGAGGGCTTCTACCACCTGACCGACGCGAAGGGCGACGTGTCCTCCGCCTCCCTGCAGTACATCCTGCGCGACCACGATGCGGCCAAGTTCGAGGCCAAAAAGCAGAAGATGCTCGAGGTCACTGGGGCGCTCAACGCGAAGTACGGCGCGGGCACCGTGACCTGCGCCCTGCGCGACCAGTACCGAAACATGGCGGAGATCATCCGCCAGCACCCGGAGACGGTGGAGATTGCCGAAGCCGCCATCCGCGCCGTGGGCCTCGCGCCCGTGAGCCAGCCCGTCCGCGGCGGCACCGACGGCGCGCAGCTGAGCTACCGCGGCCTCCCCTGCCCGAACCTGGGCACCGGCGGCTACGCCTACCACGGCCTCTACGAGCACGCCGTGGCGGAGGAAATGGACACCTGTGTGGAGATGCTGCTGCACGTCGTGAAGGGCTTTGCGGAGAGATAAAGACGCAGAAAAACACGCAAAAAGCGCGAAAAACGCGAAAGAAAAAGAGGGAGTTGCGGCAGCGCAGTTTCCTCTTTTTCCATGCGTTTTGGGTTCTTTCCGCTCACTTCGCGGCGGCGGTGATGCGGCCGTTGATGGCCTCCACGACGGGCGCGGCGGGCAGGCCGTGCACGGCACAGGCTTCCTCCAGGGACTCGGCCTGGGAGGCAGGGCAGCCCAGGCAGTGCATGCCGATGGAGAGCAGCACGTCGATGGCCTCGGGGTGGTCGCGGACGATTTCGCCGATGAGGGTTTTTTCAGTGATCTGAGCCATTTGGGGTTCCTCCTTGTTGGGTAGATCGTGTCGGGATGCGTCAGGCGTTTTCGTGTTTTATGGGGAAGATGAGGTTTGCGGCGCTTTCTGTGAGAAAGCGTACCCGCCGGGCTCCCTGAAAAGCGCTCCTGCGGAGGGCTTCCGGGCTTCAGTGCTTCAGGCGCTTGTCGAGCTTCTTCGCCAGCCAGGTGCCGAAGGACTGCATGACCTGCACCAGGATGACCAGGACGATCACCGCCAGGTAGAGCACCGCGTACTTGTAGCGGTTGTAGCCCACCATGATGGCGATCTTGCCCAGACCGCCGCCGCCGATCGCGCCGCTCATGGCGGTGTAGCCGAGGATCGTGGTGATGGCCAGGGTGAAGTTGGTGATCAGGGAGGGCACGGCCTCCGGGAGCATCACGCGCAGCAGGATCTGCATCGGCGTCGCGCCCATGGACTGGGCCATCTCGATGATGTTCGGGCTGACCTCGCGCAGGCTGGATTCCACCAGGCGCGCCACGAACGGGAACGCCGCGATGACCAGCGGCACAATGGAGGCCGTCGTGCCCACGGACGTGCCGACGATGATGCGCGTCAGCGGGATCACCATCACGATCAGGATCAGGAAGGGCACGGAGCGGAGCAGGTTGATGATGACGTTGATGGCCTTCATCAGCAGCGGCGGCATCGGGCGGATGCCCTTCTCGTCGCCCGCGACCAGCAGCATGCCCAGCGGCAGGCCGATCACGATGGCGAAAAAGGTCGCGATGAAGGTGACATAGACCGTGTCCCACAGGCCCTGCGGAAAATCGCGCTGGAAGATCTCCCAGGCCTCCGCCATGGCCTCGGGGGTAAACGCGCGCTGGAATTGGTTCATGCGCTCACCTCCCCGCTGCCGTTCAGGCCGTACTTGGCCTCCACCTGCACGGAGACGTCAGGCTCGGCGCTCAGGTATTTCACCGCGTCGGCGAGCACGTCCGGCCCGCCGGGAATGTCCAGCAGCATGTAGCCATAGACCTTGTCGCCCACGGTGCGTGTGGACGCGTTGACGATGCTGGCGGCGATGCTGCGCTCCATGGCCATGGAGGCGATGAGCGGCTTGTTCGCGGCTGCCGCCCCGTGGAAGGTGATGCGCACCACCTGGCCGCGCACGCTGGTCGCGGCGTCCATGTCCGCCATCTCGGGATAGACGAGGCTGCGGGTCGCCTTCGCGCGCGGGTTGGAGAAGACGGTGCTCACGTCGCCCTCCTCCACCACCGAGCCGTTTTCCAGGATGGCGACGCGGTTGCAGATCTCCTGCACCACGCTCATCTGGTGGGTGATGACGATCACCGTGATGCCCATCTTGCGATTGATGTCGCGGATCAGTTCCAGAATGGCGTGGGTCGTCTTGGGATCGAGGGCGCTGGTCGCCTCGTCGCAGAGCAGCACGGAGGGATTGGTCGCGAGCGCGCGGGCGATGGCGACGCGCTGCTGCTGGCCGCCGGAGAGCTGGGCCGGGTAGGCGTTGGCCTTGTCCGGCAGGCCGACGGTCTCCAGCAGCTCGCGGGCGCGGGCCTCGGCCTCCTGCTTCGGCACATGGCTGAGCCTGAGCGGGAGCATCACGTTGTGCAGGCACGTGCGCTGCATCAGCAGGTTGAAGGACTGGAAGATCATGGTCACCTGGTGGCGCATCTCCCGCAGCTGCTTCTTGTCCAGGGAGGAGAGATCCTTGCCGTCCAGCAGCACGGCCCCGTCCGTGGGGCGCTCGAGCATGTTGATGCAACGGACGAGGGTCGATTTGCCCGCGCCGCTCATGCCGATGATGCCATAGATATCCCCGTCGCGGATGGTCAGGTTGACGTGCTTGAGCGCGTCCACCGGGCCGTCCGCCGTGGTGAAGCTCTTCGATAGGTTCCGCAGTTCGATCATTGTTTTCCTCCATGGCGCGCCGCGGCGTCCGTCCGCGCGCCTGATGTGAGTATAGCGATTGCGGCTTGTTTCGTCAAGGGAAACGTCCCGGGCGCGGCTTTCTCCGCTTTCTCCGCTTTTTCCACGGGCTTGAAAGCTCCCGGCCGGTATGCTATGATGCTGCCAGCATCATCCATGAAAGCGGGGAAAAGCCATGTTTGGGGACATTCCGGGCAGCGCGTCCTGGACAGAGACTGAGCGCATCGGCAAGGGCTGGTCGGACGACGTCAAATACCGCGTCCGCACGCGCGAGGGCGACGGGCTTCTTCTCCGCCTGTCCGACATCGCGCAGTTTGAGGCCAAGCGGAAGGAATATGAAATCATCGGCAAGTACGCCGCGCTGGGCTTCCCCATGTCCCGGCCCGTGGCCTTCGGGCGCTGCGGTCAGGGACAGCGCGTCTATATGCTGCTCACCTGGGTCGAGGGGGAAGACCTCGAAGCGGCGCTGCCTGGCCTGCCGGGGCGGGAGCAGTACCTGCTCGGCCGGGAGGCCGGCAGGATCCTGCGGCAGATCCACACCATCCCGGTGGACGCCGCCGACCTGCCCGCGCAGACCAAGCGGGCGAAGAAGCTGACGCAGCTCGCGCGCTATGAGGCCTCCCGGGTGCGCATCCCGCACGACGGGGACATCATCGCCTTTGTCCGGGACGGCATCGGCCGCATCGGACGGCAGCCGCCCGTCTATCAGCACGGGGACTATCACCCGGGAAACCTGATCTACACGCCCGAGGGCCGCGTCGGGGTCATCGACTTCAACCGCTGGGAAGTCGGCGACCCCTTTGAGGAATTCTATAAGCTGCAGAGCTTCGGCACGGAACTCAGCGTTCCCTACTGCATCGGGCAGATCGACGCCTATTTCGGCGACAGCGTTCCGTCCGAGTTCTGGGAGACGCTCGCGGTTTACGTCGCGCACGCCTCGCTCTTCTCCATCAAGTGGGCAGAGAGGTTCGGCCAAGCGGATGTGGAGGGCATGACCATTCGCTGTCTCCGCGCCTTGGAGGATTATGACCGTTTCCGGCGCAGTGTGCCGAAGTGGTATACCGACAGCTATAGCCGGGGATTCTGCAGCTGGAAGTGAGCGTTTTTCGGTTCAAGCCGCAAGGAGAATGCGCGCAGGAGCCTGTCAGCCGGCTCAGGCGTCACTTTGCCGACGCCACCGACACCGTTACGTTTTCGCAGTTTTCCAGGCTCACCGTGCCCTTCGCGGGCAGCACGCAGTCCGTAAAGATCATGTTCTTCGCGGCATAGCCGGGGTCGGAGAATCCCCTGACCTCGATCGCCGGCACATCGTGCTCCTCGGCCTCGTCGTAGGATCGCGCCCAGCCGGTCAGGCTCAGGCGTTCGCCGCGGAAGCCCTCGAGCACGGGCGGCGTGTCGCTGCCCTCGCCGTCGTCATTGTAGGGCACGGCGGTGACCAGGAAGCGGCTCAGCGCGCAGTCGCGCACGACGACGTCGCGCACATAGCCGCCGCGCTTGCGGGTGGCCTTCACCTGCAGGCCGAAGAGCGAATGCGCCAGGTCGCAGTGCCACACGCGCACATCCTCCACGCCGCCGCTCATCTCGCTGCCGATGGCGATGCCCAGGCCGTATTCACTCAGGCAGTCGAACACGCGTATGCAGCGCGTCGGCCGGTTGATGACGTTGCCCTCGGGATTCTTGCCGCTCTTGATGGCGACGGAATCGTCCTCGGTGTAGAAATGGCTGGCGAAGAGCGTGCAGCGTTCGCTGGAGTCCGGGTCCCAGCCGTCGCCGTTCCAGATGCCGCGGGAGCGGAACTCGCAGTGGTCGGTCACGATGTCCCGGCTGTAGATCATGTGCACGTTCCAGCTCGCGCCGTCCCGCAGGGTCAGGCCCGTGACGCGCACGCGCTCGCAGTTGCTCAGGTTGATGAGGCGGCCCCGCGCGCGCCCGGGCACGGTGAGGTCGTTCTCATACTTCTCGCCCGCCTCGCCCGTGTGGCTCAGCTTTTTCTCCGCCTCCATGATGTTCTGGGCCAGCGGCCAGCCGCCGCCCGCCACCGTGCCCGCGCCGTAGATCAGCACGTCCGAGGCGTTCGGGCCGGAGGTGTGGTCGAGGCTGCCGAGGTTCAGCAGGCTCTGGTAGCACATGCGCTCGATGCCCTCGAAGCGGCTGGGGATCATCGGCAGGTAATCCTCAGGGTTCGCGGAGCCCTGGAGCACGGCGCCATCCTCGAGCTTCAGGCGCATATGGCTGTGCAGGCGCAGGCCGCCCGTGAGGTAGGCGCCCGCCGGGATCACGACCTCCTCCCCCGCGCCGCAGGCGTCGATGGCTCGCTGGAGCGCCGCGGTGTTCAGCGTCGCGCCGTCGCCGACCGCGCCGTAATCCGTCACCGCGTGGGCGCGGACAGTCGGCAGGGTCGCGCAGGACGTACCGGCGAGCTGTTCGCCGCCCATCGAAAGCGTGAAGGAATAAGAAGCGCCGGGGTTCAGGCCGCCGACCGTGCAGTGCGTGCGGTCGCCGGTATAAACGGTTTCTCCGCCCATGCACACGGTATAAAGCGCGCCGGCGGGCGCGTGGTCGGGCTGCTCCCACCACAGGGTGACGGTATCGGTCAGGGAAGCGGAAAATAGCTGCATGTTCAGGCCTCCTCGGAAGCAGAATGGGAACAGGAGCAGTATAGCACAGATGGCGGCGGGAAGCAAAATTTCTTTCTTATATAGCATCATCGACGGCCGAATTCTCCGCGGGGGATGTCCCCGGCCTTTTTTTCGCGGAGGGCACCGCCACTTCCCCACCTCTTCCGGACGTTTCCCTCCGCAACCCGTGCGCACCGGCCGGGCAATCCCCGCATTGCGTCCTTTGCAAGATGTGGTATAATGGGCGGAGAGAAAAAACGCCGCGGACGCCCGCGGGGAGAGGAGAGACCATGCTCGGCTGTCTGTACGCGCTGCCCTATCTGGCCTGCGGCGTGCTGATCGCGCGCTGGCTGCTGCCGCGCCATCCGGTGCTGAACCGCGCCTGGGTGGGGCTTTCGCTCGGCTTTCTGCTGCTGATGGTCTTCCCCGCCCTGTGCGCGTTCGTCTGGGACTTCGGCTTTCTCGCGCACGGCATCGCGCTGATTCCGCTGGCGCTCTCCACCCTCGCCGCGTGGTTCGCGCGGGATCGGCGGCCGGCAAAGCCCTGGGACGCCGAGGAAACCCGGCAGGCCAGGCAGGCGGCCGTGCTCGTGCTGCCGCTGCTCGCCCTCTCCGTCTTTCTGCAGTACACGCACGTGATGCGCGTGGACGCGTGGGGCAACTGGAACGTCGGCCAGAGCACCTACGGCGATCTGCCGATGCACCTCGCCTTCATCACCGGGCTGAAAAACGCGAAGTTCCCGCCGGAATACCCCTTCTATCCGGGGCACCGGCTGACCTATCCCTTCCTGGCAGACACCCTCTCCACCACGTTTTATCTCTTCGGCATGCCCCTGCAGGCCGCGGTCATCGTCCCGTCGGTCTGCCTGATGGGGCTGTGCTACCTTGGCGTAATGCTGCTCGCGCGGGAGATGACCGCGGGGAAAAAGACCATCCTGCTGGCGGCTGCCCTGTTCTTCCTCTCGGGCGGCCTCGGCTTCCTGTATGACTTCGACCAGGCCGCGGGCTATGAGGCGGCTTATCTGAGCGACCCTTTCCTGCGCTGGCTGCATGGCCTGTTCGGCGGCGGGCAGGAGGTTCCGACCGTGCTGAAGCGCCTCGACGCCATTCTGACCGGCTACTACAAGACGCCGACCAATCAGCCCGAGCCGAACAACCTGCGCTGGAGCAACATCATCGTCGACCTGTTCGTGCCCCAGCGGACGCTGCTGGGCGGCTACAGCATGGTGCTGCCCTGCTTTTACCTGCTCTATGACGCCTTTGATCCGCGCAGGCGCGGTGCCCGGGGTGGCTGGCGGCCCGTGGCGCTGCTCGGCCTGTGGGCCGGCTGCCTCCCGATGGTTCACACGCATTCCTTCCTCGCGCTGGGTCTGTGCACCGCGGGCATGATGGTCTATGACCTGATCCACGACGCGGAGCGCTGGGCGCTGCTCAGGAAGTACGCCCTCTACGGCGCGATCGCGGTCGCCCTCGCCGCGCCCCAGCTCTTCGCCTTCACCTTCCATCAGGCCCTCGGCGGGGAGTCCTTCCTGCGCTTCCAGTTCAACTGGGTCAACAACCCGGACGGAGCCGGGATGCGCGACTTCTATCTCTGGTTCTATGTCAAGAACATCGGCCTGCCCGTGCTGCTCTTCCTGCCCGCCCTGCTCGAGCGAAATCCCCGCACGCGGCGGCTGGCGTCCGGTCTGTTCGCCATCGTCCTCGCGGCGGAGCTTGTCCGCTTCCAGCCCAACGAGTACGACAACAACAAGCTGCTCTACCTCGCCTTCCTGCTGCTGTGCATGATCGCGGCGGATTACGCAGCCGTGCTCTGGCGTCGGATGAAGGGTCTGCGCGCGCGGCCCCTGATGGCGGCCTTCGCGGCGGTGCTGCTCTTTCTCTCCGGCGGGCTGACCATCTGGCGCGAGTGCGTCTCGGACTACCAGGCGTTCAGCGCGGAGGCCGTGGAAGCCGGCGTCTATATCCGGGACAACACCGAGGAGCACAGCGTCTTCCTCACCGGCACGCAGCACCTGAATCCGGTGGATTCCATCGCCGGACGCACCATTGTCTGCGGCCCGGATCTCTGGCTGTACTGGCACGGCTTCCGGCAGACCGGCGCGGAGCACGCGGACATCCAGCGCTTCTACGAGGCCCCGCAGGCGAACGCCGACGTCCTTCAGCGCTACCGCGTGGACTACATCTTCGTCTCCGCCCACGAGCGCAATGACTACGCCGTGGACGAGGAAGCCCTCGACGCGCTCTTCCCCCGCGTATGGGAGAATGACTATGCCGTCATCTGGCGCGTGCCGGAAGGCTGAGAGGCGGACGCCAAGGAGGCCGTTATGATCCGCATGCTGCGCTATTCGCTCGAAAAAGACCGCCCGATCCGGCTGATTTTCCTCACCCAGGAGGGCGGCATGCGCCAGGTCACCGCCGTGGTCGAGCGCCTGGACGAGACCTCCGCGCAGCTCTACGTCCTGCGTCCCCCGCAGCGCCTGACCCTGCCGCTGACAGACATCCTCTCGGCGGATTTCACCAAAAAAGACGACGGGCAATAAACAATCGCCGTTCTTCACAGGTGCGCCTTTCGCGGAGCCGCCCTCCGCAGGAGCGCCTTTCAAGGTGCCGCCCTCTCAGGTGCGCCTGCGGCTGACAGTTCTCCACAGGACAGCCAAAGACACGCCCTCCGCAGGAGCGCCTTTCAAGGAGCCGCCTTCTCAGGCACGCCCGCGACTGGCGGTTTACTCCATGGCAACCAAAGGCGCCCTCCGCAGGAGCGCCTTTCAAGGGGTTCCAGGGGACGCTTTCCCGCGGAAAGCGTCCCCTGGCCAACCTAAAAGAACTCCCCTCACCGCTCGCGGGGAGGGGCCGGGGGTGGGGCAAGTCACTTCCATTCTGCCGGGCCTGCAGTCCAAAGCGCCTGGCTCAACCCGCCCCTCACTCCCTCATCCCTTCAGAACAGGAGGCATCCTCCCTGATGTCAGAATTCTCCTCTGCCGGCCCGCAGACCGGCGTCAGCCTCTCCGATATTTCCCCCTTCACCGCGCCCTGGGCCCGCAGATGGGGCCGGATGCTTCCGCCCCTCTCCCCCGAAGCCCTGCAGCTGGCTGTCGAAATCGCGTCCGTGACCTACACTCTGGAGCTGGAGCCCTGGCTCTGCGCCGGCTGGCGGGAGATCGCGCTGGAGATCGACGGCAGGCTGATCACCGGCATCGGCGAGGAAAAGGCCGGCCCCAAGCCCCTGCAGAACCTCCTTCAGACCGTCAGCGACCTGCGCATGCGCCTCTTCGAGGCCCGCATCAACCCGCACGATCCGGTCGAGCTCATGGTCGGCAGCCTCAACCAGCGCCGCGCCATCGACAGCGCGAAGACCCTGGTGATGGTTCACCCGATCCCCGGCGCGGAGGAAAACCAGCCGCGCTATCTCGTCGCCGTCAGCTTCATGGGCACCACGCCGCGCCTGTTCGACTGGCTGGGCAATTTCCGCATGGCGGGTGAAAACGGCTTCCACCAGGGCTTTCTGCAGGTCTGCCGCTCCTTCGAGGGCCAGGCCGAGGCCCTCACCTTCCCGCGCACGGCGGAGGAGCTGGGCCTGGAGAAGCTGACCTTCGGCGACATCTGCCGCGCCTGCGCACAGGAGGAGAGCCCCTTCCGGCTGGTGCTGGTGGGCCACAGCCAGGGCGGCGCGGTGGCGCAGATCTGGGCCTGGGACGCCCTGCGCCAGGGCATCCTGAAAAAGCACATGGCGGGCTACTGCTTCGCCTCGCCCTCGGTCGCCGCCCCCACCGCGGTGAGCCGCCCCGGCGACGTGCTGATCTACCACCTGATCAACAGCGACGACCTCGTGCCGAAGATGGGCGCGGCTGTGCGCCTGGGCATTGACCTGACCTATCCCGCGGACGAAGGCCTGCGCCGCGCGGCCTACAACTGGCCCCGCGACGAGCGCCACGTGGCCGAGCGCATGGTGCTTCGCCCGCTGGTGGGGCTCATCCGCGACACGTCCTCCTGCTTCGAGGTCGGGTGCGGCCTGCTGCTCTCGCTGGAGGGCCGCACGCCCGCCGACGCCCTGCCGGCCCTGCGCGCCCTGCGGCCGGACTGGCCGCTGCTCACCCATCTGACCGGCAACGCCTCCATTCCCTCGGACCGGCTGATTCACTACATCCTGCGCCGCGCCGTCGCCCTGCACGAGTCCGTCCTGGGCAGGCCGCTCGACATGGAGCGCGCGGCGAAGATCGGCATGCTCTTCCGCAGGGTCGAGGACGGCATCAGCATCCCCGCGATGGTCTCGGCCTTCCTGGAGATGGCCCTGCAGCCGCACACGGTGCTGCCCCGCGATGGCGCGTCCCGCGCGGCCTACCCCTATATCACGCTCCGCGGCACGGATCAGCTGACGCCCTCGGTGTGGGTGAGCGGCAAGATCCCGTCCTGCATCATAATTGACAGACACAGCGGCGCACACCCGCCGCGCAGCCGCGAGGCGCACGGCAAGAGCCGCAGGGAGGCGAGGCACGGATGAAGACCTTTGCCCGCAGACAGCACGGCGCAGACATCCGCAAGGCGACCAACTTTGGCATGGCGGTCAACGCGATGGAGATCGCGGCGATGGCGCTGCTGCTGATTCTCGTGCTCTACGGCAACCACCTCACGGTGACGGGCGGCACGCGGGTGCTCGTCTTCGCCGCCGTGGCCGCGGTGATCGTCGGGGAAATCTTCGCCATGGTCAGCGCGCGCTCCACCCTGCACGTCCTGGAGCAGATGGACGCGATGAACGAGACCCTGGAGGCGATGGAAAAGCTCAACAACACCCTCCGCGCCCAGCGGCACGATTTCCTGAACCACCTGCAGGTCGTCTACAGCCTCATCGAGATGGAGGAATACCAGGAGGCCAACCGCTACATCGACAAGGTCTACGGCTCCATCACCTCCGTCAGCCGCGTCCTCAAGACGGCCTCCCCCGCCATCAACGCCCTGCTGCAGGTGAAGCTCGCTGCCTGCGAGAAGCAGGGCATCCGCGTGACGCTGAACATCAACAGCGCCTGGAAGAACCTGCCCATGCCCGCCTGGGAGATGTGCAAGGTGCTCTCCAACCTGATCGACAACGCGATGGACGCCCTGGAGGAGCTTCCCGAGGGCCAGAAGGAGCTGGTCATCACGCTGACGGAGGATGTGCGGAGCCTCCGCTTCTCCGTGGCGAACAGCGGCCCCGCGATTCCCGCGGAGCTGCGGCCGCATATCTTTGAGGCCGGCGTGACCAGCAAATCCGACGGCCACGGCATGGGCCTGTATATCGTCCGCGAAACCCTGCGCGCCAGTGGCGGCGACATCGCCCTGACCCAGGAGGAGAACCGGGTGATCTTCGCCGGGTATGTGCCGAAGGCCGCCGAGGCCGCGGCCGGGAGCGAAGCCTGAGCGCATAACGAGCCAAAGCATGCATCGGCCGATTGAAAAGATGCCGCCTCTCGCGTGGAGAGGCGGCACTTTTCATTGGGGCAGCCCGGCAAGTCTTACTTCGCAGTGGCGTCCGTAGCGGCGCTCGCGCCGGCGCGGCGGCCCATGGTGGAGTAGAGGCCCAGGGAAGCGGCCAGGATGTAGTTCTCGTTGTAGAAGTAGCGGTTACTCATCTCGCCCGCGGCATAGAGGCCGGGGATCACGGTGCCGTCCTGGCGGGTGACGCGGCCTTCCTCGGTCGTGGTGACGCCGCCGGCGGAGCCGAAGGTCGTGGGATACACCTTCACCGCGTAGAAGGGAGCCTTCTCAATGGGCGTCAGGAACGCCGCCGCCTTGCCGAAGTCCTTGTCCTCGCCCGCGGCGACGTTCGCGCAGTAGGCGTCATAGGTGGCCCTGAGGTTGGTGGTGTAGACGTGCATGCCCAGCGCCAGTTCCTCGATGGTCTCGCCCTTGGCGACGATGCCGTCGGCCACACCGGCCTCGAGGGCCGCCACGGCCGCCTCGTTGGAGGCGTCAAAGATGTACCAGAAGGGCGCGTTCGCGCTCTGGATCATGTCGGAGGCGGTGTAGTCCATGACGTCCCAGCCCGCGCTCGCGGCCTCGTTGCCGAAGCGCTTGCCGTCGGCGTCCACGCCCAGCTGGGCATAGATGGTCAGGGCGGAGGTGTCGGTCAGCGCGGCGAGCGCCGGATCAAAGGTCGTGCCGAAGAGCGGGGTGGCAAACACGTCGAAGGTGCCCGCGCCCGCTTCCAGAGCCATCAGGAAGCCGTCGCCGGTGTGGCCGGCCGCGCTGGTGGGGATCAGGCCCGCGCGGTGCAGCTTCGGGCTGTACTTGGCGACCAGCTCCTCGTTCTGGGAGATGCCGCCGGTAGCCAGCACGACGGACTTCGCGTGGATCGTCCAGGTCTCGGCCTCGGTCTCGGCCACAGCGCCGACCACCGCGCCGGTCTCATCGGTGAGGAGGGCGGTGGCCTTGCAGTTGACGGTCAGCGGGATGCCCTTCGCCTCGGCAGAGGCGGCCAGCATCTTGATGAGGCCGGCGCCGCCGCCGTTGGCCAGCGCCATGGGATAGGTGGCGGAGCCCGCGTAGGGCGTGGCGTCAAAGGCCACGTCGTTGGCGACGAGCCAGTCCACGGTCGCGCCGGTGTCCTGCAGCACGCGCTCCAGGCGGTCATAGTCCGGATAGCCGCTGTCCACGCCGCTCACGGACATGTGGGCCTTCCAGTAGGCCATCACGGCCTCCAGGCTGTCGGACTCCAGGCGGCTGTCCTTGAACAGGTCGGAGTTCACGCTCACCAGGATGCCGCCGGCCAGGTTGGTGGTGCCGCCGGGGATGGGCATCTTCTCGATGATCATGACGTCCGCGCCGTTCTCCTTGGCGGAGAGGGCGGCGGTGTAGCCCGCGATGCCCGCGCCGATCACGAGGACGTCGGTGGTCTTTTCCACAGCCGTCTTCTCGGCGTCGGCCGCGGCGGCAGCGCCCTTGTAGTCGTCGGGGTTGAGGCCCGCGTTCACCAGGGCGTTCTCCACGGCGGAGAGGATGCCGCCGCTGGTCAGGGTCGCGCTGGCGATCGCGTCCACTGCGATGCTGTTGGCGGCCACGATGTCCTGGGGCAGCTTGCCGGTGGCGACGGCGCTCATGCCGGTGCCGTCCAGGCTGTCGTCGTCCTTGGTGACCTCCACGGCGGTGATGACGCCGTTGGCGTCCAGGGTCACGGCGACCTCGATGGAGCCCTCGCCAGCCTTGCCGTTGCCGACGCCGGTGTAGGTGCCCGCTTCCGCGGCGAAGGCCGGGATGACGGCCATGGTGGCCAGCATGCACACGGCGAGAACCAGGGATAAGAGTTTCTTCATGAATCGGATCTCCTTTCAGATGCAGTTAGGTAAACCTACATCCACACTTTATCATGAATTGCGGAATTGCGCAAGATATTTTTTTCACGTTATTCAGCCTGCTCGGTCCGGAGTTTTTGCAGCCGCTGCTTGCCTAAATTCCCGCGATGGTGTATCATCCAGAGCGAAAGCTTACAAGGAGGGACGCACGTCCATGAGTCTGCTGCTGCACATCTGCTGCGCGCCGTGTTCCGTCGCCTGCATCGGCGAACTGCGCCAGGAGGGCCTGGAGCCCGTCGGCTACTGGTTCAACCCGAATATCCACCCCTACACCGAATACCGGATGCGCCGCAACACCCTGGTGGACTACGCGAAATCCATCGGCCTGAAGCTGAACCTCAACGACGAGTACGGTCTGCGCCCCTTTGTGCAGGCCGTGGCGGCGGACATCGACCACCGCTGCGGCGTGTGCTACGCCATGCGCATGCAGGAGACCGCCCGCTACGCCGCGGAGCAGGGCTTCGACAGCTTCACGAGCACCCTCTTCATCAGCCCCTACCAGAATCACGAGCTGCTGAAAAAGGCCGCCGAGGAGGCTGCGCGGGCCTACGGCGTGACGTTCGTCTACCGCGATTTCCGCCCCTTCTTCCGCCAGGGACAGGACGAGGCCCGCGCCCTGGGGCTCTATATGCAGAAATACTGCGGCTGCATTTTCTCCGAGGAGGACCGCTACCTCGCCGCGAAGCGCCGCAAGAAGGCCCAGCGCGAGGCCGAAGCCGCCCGCCAGGCCCAGGAAGCCGCCGCGAAAGGACAGTGACCGCGCATGGCGAAGAAAGAGAAGGCCGACAAGGCCGTGAAGACCAACGTCCTGCGCCATCTGGACGCGGAGGGCATCGCCTACGAGACGCGGGAATACAGCGTGGAGGACGAGAACTTTGACGGCAAGCTGGTCGCCGCGAAGGTCGGCCTGCCCGCCGAGATGATTTTCAAGACGCTGGTGCTCACCGACGACGCGCACGGCCATCTGGTCTGCGTGATCCCCGTGGAAAAGGAACTCGACCTGAAGGCCGTCGCCCGGGTCAGCGGCCACAAGAGCGTGGCCATGCTGCCCGTGAAGGAGCTGCTGCCGCTGACCGGTTACCTGCGCGGCGGGTGCAGCCCCATCGGCATGAAGAAGCCCTTCCCCACCTTCGTGGACGAGGACATCGAGCTGCTGGACCGCGTGAGCGTGAGCGCGGGGGTGCGGGGCTGCCAGGTGATCCTCGCCGCGGACGACCTGCTGCGGCTCACCGGCGCAAAGGTCGGCGCGCTCTGCCGTTGAAGCGCCGCGGCATTCCGGCCGCTGACAGCGATGGAAAGCGCCGTCTTCCCGAAGCCCGGCGCGGGAAACCGCGCGCAAACCCCGAAAACCCAAGGAGACTGAATCACCTATGCACATGCGCAAAAAGAAATGGGCACGCCCCGAGCTGGACGCCTGCCCATGGTTTGTGCCCGATCCCTCCGCCCTGTGCGGCAGGTGGGCGGAGCGCTTCGCCGATCCCTCCCTGCCGTTCGAGATCGAGCTGGGCTGCGGCAAGGGCGTCTCGACCGCGCAGATGGCCGCCGCGAATCCCGGCGTGCGCTATGTCGCCCTGGACGTGTCGCCGGACGTGCTGGGCGAGGCGCGGCGCAACATCGTCCGGGCTTTCGGCGAAAAGCCCGTGGAGAACATCCTGCTCACCCGCGCGGACGCCGCCGGCGTCGGCAGCTATTTCGCGCCGGAGGACGGGGTGCGCCGCATTCACCTCAGCTTTTCCAACCCGTGGCCGAGGCCGCGCCACCGCAAGCGCCGCCTCACACATCCGCGCCAGCTGATGCAGTACCGCGGCTTCCTGCCCGTGGGCGGGGAAATCTGGTTCAAGACCGACGACGATCCGCTCTTCGACGACACGCTGGTTTATATGGATCTGTGCGGGTTTGAGACAGAGTACCTCACGCGCGATCTCCACGCGAGCGGCTTTCAGCCGAACTATGTGAGCGAACACGAGCGGATGTACACCGGGCGCGGCGTGCCGATCAAGTTTGGGATTTTCCGCAGGAACGCGGAGGAGATGGATTTTGATCCCACCCGGTGGAAGATGCCGGAGGAATAGGTGCCCCACCCCCAACCCCTTCCCGCAAGCGGGGAGGGGAGTTTTAGGTTGAGCCGGGGGACGCTTTCCTCCGGAAAGCGTCCCCCGGACCCCCTCGAAAGCTGCTCCTGCGGAGGGCTTTGTGCGGTTGCTCTCCCCTGTGGAAAGGGTTCCGGAAAGCGTTGCATCGCTTTGAACCACTTGAAAACGCTCCTGCCGCAACGAAAAGAAGCCCCGCCATCATGTGAATGGCTGAGGCTTCTTTCTGTCTGCTTGTTTGGGTTTATGCCACCGGGACGGCCTCGTAGGGATTCTCGAGCGTCCCTGCGCCGCCGGTGATGTCGATCTTTTCCAGATCGATATAGCACGCGGGGCGGCAGCCCTCGTTCTGCACCACGACGCGGATCCAGCCGATCTCGCCCTTGGACTTGGTGCAGTTGGCGGAATACTTGTTGCTGCCCTGGGTGCGCGTCCAGTAGGGGCTGTGGCTTCCGCGGTCCGCGCTGTAGCGGAAGAGGGCCTGCTCGGTGCGGTTGTACTTCTCGTTCACCGTCATCTGCGCCAGCGCCCACGGGGTGCCCCAGGCCTTGCGGCTCTGGTCGTTGGTGAAGCCGTAGTCCTTGTTCTTCAGATCCTGCCGGGAGAGCAGGAAGAGGCTGCCCCAGTCGGGCGTCTCCACGAGGCAGTTCCACTCGGCGTCGGTGAACGCCTCCTGACGGAATTCGCCGTTGAGGAAGTCGTACATCTCGGTGATTTTGAAGTCGCCGCCGGACTCGATCCACGGCTGGTCGTCGTCGTGAATGCGGTGGTTGATCAGCACGTATTCGCTCACCGCGTAGGCCAGGCCGTCCTTGACCTCCAGCACCCGCCAGATGATGGGCCGCGCGGTGCCGTCCTCGTCGAAGCGGTAGCTGCCGAGGGTGAGGTAGACATAGCCCCCGGTCTTGTCCCAGCCGCGCAGCATCGAGGTGTCCGCGGATGCCGCGGGGGCCAGCCAGCTCAGCGCCAGCGCCAGCAGCAGCACCGCGCTCAGAAATCGTTTCATCATTCTTGCCTCCAGAGCTTGCTCAGCTGAACAGCTTCTCCAGCTCCTCGTACTTTTCATGGGTGATGAGGGCGTCGTGCTTGGTGCCCTCCAGCTTCACGATATAGGTCCAGCGGCCGTAGGGCTCGATGTTGGAGATCTTGTTGAGGTTGATGATATAGCTCTTGTGGCAGCGGAAGAACACCGCCGGGTCGAGCTTGGCCTCCGTCTCCGCGAGCGAATCCGAGGTCACATATCGCCCGTCGCCCTCGGTATAGAGGACAGTCGCGCGGTCCTCGCGCTGGATCAGCAGAATGCTGTCCATGTCCACAAAGCTCACGCCCTCGCGGTGGTGCAGCATCAGCCGCTGTCCACTCACCCGCCGGAAGCGCTTCAGTTCCGGCAGGGGCTCTTCGCCCACGCCGCGCAGGCGGTCCCGCGCCCGCTCCAGGGTCTGGATCACGCGCTCCACCTTGAAGGGCTTGATCAGATAGTCGAAGGCGTAGACCTCGAAGGCCTCGCCCATGTACTGGTCGTGCGCCGTGGCAAAGATCAGCAGGATGGCGGGGTCCATGTCCTGGATCAGCCGCGCGCACTCCACGCCGGTTTTTCCGGGCATTTCCACGTCGAGAAAGACCACCTGCGGGTGCTCCTCCTCCACCAGGCGCAGGAGTTCCTCGCCGTCCGTGGCCTCGCCCGCCAGCGCAAAGCCCTCCACGCGCTCGATCATTTTCTTCTCAATCAGGCGCATGCCCATGTCGTCATCCGCGATGACAACCCGAATGGGTTCCATGTTCATCCGTCCTTTCGTCTGTGAATGGGCTGCTGTGTGGTTTCGACGCAAACGGCGTGATTCCTGCCGGAATGTGGGAGTTGATCCTCAGCTTGCGGCGGCGGGGATTCCGCGCCTGCGGGCGCGGCCAGAGGCTTTCCGGTCGCCTCTGGACTCTTCGGCTGTCGCTGTTGGATTTGGGGTGCTTGCAACGCCGGCATCGGTGTCATCAGCAAAGCCTTTGGGGGATCGCTTCCCCTGCCCTGGGATGATGCCTTAATCGACGAAGTCAAACTCCATATCGTCGATGCGCACGGTGCTGCCCTCGCCGGCTCCCTGGCGTCTCAGCTCGTCAATGATGCCCTTGCGCCGCAGGGTGCGGTGGAACCAGTTGACGCTCTCGTCGTCATCGAAGTTGACGGAATTGATCAGGTGTTCCATCGCGGAGCCTTCTACCACGTAGACGCCGTCCTCAATGCGCACGGTGAAGCTGTCGTCCAGGCGGTCGCCCTCGTCGGGCACCTCCTCCTCCGCGAAGCGCTGGATCGGCGGGAGATCGCGCAGGGTGTCCGCCACGGCGTCCAGCAGCTCGTCGAAGCCCTGGCGCGCGGCGGCGCTGACGCAGAACACCGGCCAGCCCAGCGGGGCCACATGCTCCCGCACGCGGCGCAGGTTCGTGTCGTCCTCCATGAGGTCGGCCTTGTTGCACACCACGATCTGCGGGCGGTCGGCCAGGTCGCCATAGCGCTTCAGCTCCAGGTTGATCTGGTCGAAGTCCGCCACGGGGTCGCGGCCCTCGATGCCGGAGACGTCCAGCACGTGCAGCAGCAGCCGGGTGCGCTCCACGTGGCGCAGGAAATCGTGGCCGAGGCCCACGCCGTCCGCCGCGCCCTCCACCAGGCCGGGGATGTCC
>CAMNLM010000033.1 GCA_946543085.1 uncultured Clostridia bacterium
TGGCGCTGATCAACAACGAGAACCCGGTGGAGCTGTGCGACGCGCTGGAGAAGGCGACCGGCGTGCCGGTGGTGCTGATGGACGCCAACGACATCGACCAGAACCAGCTGGGCAAGTGCGGCGATTTCCCGCTGACGGACGATCAGATCCAGGACGCGCTGAAGGACAATCCCTCCGGGCAGGGCGGCGAG
The DNA here is from genome assembly GCA_946543085.1 of uncultured Clostridia bacterium. Classification (GTDB taxonomy): domain Bacteria; phylum Bacillota; class Clostridia; order Christensenellales; family Aristaeellaceae; genus RUG11272. The sequence goes on from CAMNLM010000033.1 coordinate 192, forward strand.
CTGACGCCGTTCATCCTGATCCGCCCGCTCCAATAAACCATCACGTATCCCTCCGGCTTTTCGCCGGAAGCATGAGAGAACGGCGGGCTGATTGCTCATTCCGGGAAATTTGTCCGCGATTCTGTCTTGCTTTTTCCGAAAGATTGTGTAAAATACAATTGAGCGCAATCGATAGACGCCCGCTTAGAGAGAGGCAGTCCCGGCGGAGACGCCGACTGTATATGAAAAGAAGATCCGAAAGGAGAACTCACCATGGAAGCCATCGAAAAAGTCTATGCCTATCTGAACGAAACCCACACCTATTACCTCGCGACCGACGAGGGCGGCCAGCCCCGCGTGCGCCCCTTCGGCACAGCGCTGGTCTATGAGGGCAAACTCTACATCCAGACCGGCAAGGTGAAGCCCGTCTCGAAGCAGCTCGCCGCGAATCCCAAAGCGGAGATCTGCGCCTGCAAGGGCGCCAGCTGGCTGCGCGTGACGGGCGAGCTCGTCGAGGACGACCGCCGCGAGGTCAAGGAAGCCATGCTGGAGAAAATGCCCAGCCTGAAGAGCATGTACAGCCCCGACGACGGCAACATGCAGATGCTCTATTTCAGGAATGCGACAGCGACCTTCAGCTCCTTCACGGAAGCGCCCGAGACGGTGACGTTCTGAGCGGAAGGAAACCGGGCCGCCGTACAGACGGCTCCTGTTGAAAAAGAGGAGAAAAAAACATGCTAACCTGGATGATTGTCGTTCTGCTTGTGCTGTGCTGCCTGTTCACCCATCGCCGGGTGATCAAGGCGTTGGTGAAGCGCGAGCCCATGCCCAAGGCTCCCGCCTGGCATGTCTGGGTGAAGAAGGAAAACCGCCGCGGCTGATGTCCGCGCTGTGAGGTGCCCGCATGAAATACGGAGAATCCACTTTTGACATCCTGTACCTGGCCTTTGCGATCGTCAGCGGCTGCCTGATCCTGCGCAGGGCCCGCAACAGGAACGAAAAACGCATGGGCCTGGCCGCGCTGATCCTTGGCTGCGGCGACGCCTTTCACCTGATCCCCCGCGTGCTGAACTACTTCGTCGCGGCGGATATGACGGCCGCTCTGGGCATCGGCAAGCTGGTGACCTCCGTCACCATGACGGTGTTCTACGTGCTGCTCTGCGCGATCTGGCGTGACTACTACCACGAGACGGGCCTGAAGAACCTGACCGCGGCTGTTTTCCCGCTGGCCTGCGCGCGCATCGCGCTCTGCCTCTTCCCCCAGAACGGCTGGCTGGAGAACAGCAGCGACGTCACCTGGGGCATCATCCGCAACGTGCCCTTCGTGATCCTCGGGGCGACTGTCTGCTGGCTGTTCTTCATCAGGCGCAGGGAGACCAGGCGCTTCCGCCTGCTCTGGCTGTATATCCTGCTGTCCTTCCTGTTCTACATCCCGGTGGCCGTCGCCGCCGGCATTGTGCCGATGCTCGGCATGCTGATGCTGCCCAAGACGGTCTGCTACATCCTGATGATCGCGGCCTTCCTCGGGGCGGTGCGGAAGGATCCCGCAAGGTAAGGCTGCCTGTTCTCCGCTGCGATTGACCAAATGAAAAAGACAGCAAAAGCGCTGCATTCGGGCAGCGCTTTTGCTGTGCTCTGTTATCTGTATTCTTTCATGAACACCGTCGACACCGGGTACTCCCTCAGGAGTTCTTCCAGCTGCCTGTCGGTCTCCTCGCTGCGCGGGATCCGCGGGAGCAGCCACAGCGCGGTCGCCCAGTCGCACGCGGCCGCGAGGCCGCCGTTCATGTAGCCGGAGGCTGTGCGGACAAAGCCGAGCACCTCCGCGTAGGCGTCGTCCGAGAGGGGGTTGGCCAGGCGGATCATCGGCTCCAGGATGCGGCGGATGTCCTCTTCGCTGCCGGTGGCCTGCTCGGCCATGCGGCGCAGCGAGCGCAGGCTCACGGGCGGCTCGCTGGGGATGTCAAAGGTTTCGCTCAGCGCGCCGAAGCGCAGGGGATAGATGGGCCAGGGATCCACCTGATAGGATGTCTCCTTCGTCATCTCCTCCTTGTCCTGCACGAGCATCAGCTTGCAGACGCCGTCGATGGCGGCGTGGCTGGGCAGGGTGGTGACAAGCACGGACGGGGTCGGCTCCGGCGGCGCGGCGTATTTCACGGGGATCTGCTTGGGATCGACCTGCAGGGCGAAGCTGTCCTTCCAGCCCATCGCCGCGGCGAGACGCCGGAGCAGCTTGACAGCCTCCGCGCCGGAGGAAACGACGAGACCCACGCGCGGGCAGTTGGCCAGCAGGGCCATGCCGGCGACGGCCGCGTTCCTGTGCAGCTGAATGCCGCTGGCCTCGGCGGCGCGGGCGAGACGGTCGATCATCTCATCCGGGGAAACCTCCACGCCGGAGACGGGACTCAGGCGGAGCGGCGTCGCGATGGAGGGCAGCTTCAGGCCGTATTGGGCCGAGGTTGTCTGCAGGGCGTTGCGGAAGAGCTCCGGATCCTTGTTCAGCAGTTCGTCCTCGAGGCTGTTGCGCTGCTCGGTCAGCAGGCGGATCTGCTCCTTCAGGTCGTTCAGGGTCTTTTCGTGCGCTTCGATGCGCTTGCTGAGGTTGTCGAGCTCGGCGCGGCGCTTCGCAGCGACCTGGGTCAGCATCTCCTTGCGCCAGGCTTCCGTATCCGCCTTCGCGCGGTCGAGCTGCACCAGCAGGGTCAGGCGCTCGGTCTCCAGGTTTTCCAGGTGGCGCTTCATGGCTGCCTGGAGCGGGGAGCGCGAGCGGATGGCGCCGGTCTGGCGCTCCTCCATCAGGGTGTGCATCCCCTCCATGGAGAGCAGCAGACTGACCAGCTGCGTGCGCGTCTCGGGATACTGCCAGGCCTTGGCCAGGGCCTGCACGGCCTGGTCGACCGGGTTGGGCACATCGTGCAGCTTCGCGCCTTCCGGCAGGGGCTGGGCCGGCGGATCATTCTTCGCGGCGTGCCACTGGTTGGAGACAACCTCCTGCAGCTTGTTCTTCACGCGCGGGGTGGAGGTGCTGACCGGGGAGTGATAGAGCGGCGTGCCGCTGAGCTTGCTGTCGTTTTCCCTGCCGGCTGCCGGGGCTGCCGTGTCGCGGCGGCTCTCCTTGAGCAGGTTTGCGCCGGAGGAAAGCGGCTGGTCGAGGGCCTCCAGGGTCTCCTCGAAGCTCTGGGCCGGCTCCAGGATCTGGAGCGGCTTGCCGATCGGCAGGGCCTCGCTGCGCGCGGGTTCCGCGGCCGGCTCGCCCTCGGGCTGCGCCTCCCCGGCGGGAGCGGGGACAGAGGCGGGGGTGGAAGCCTCCGCAGCCTCGGGCGCAGCTTCCTCGGGTACGGGCTCAGCCGGCGCGGCCTGCTCGGCGCGCACGGACAGGATCGTGTGAATGGAGCCGTCCGGCGAGGTGATGTCAAACAGCGTGCCGGTTGTCTCTTCGGCCGGCTGGGGCGTCTGCGGGTCGGACTTGCGCACGGGTCCGTAGAACGTATCGCCGGAGCGGAGATAGAACAGCGGGGTGATGGCCTGGGCGGCCTTCTGCGCGGCGTCCTCTGGCCGGGCCTCCAGCACCTCGAAGAAGGGGCTTTCGGGCACGGACTGCACGGCGTCGGAGAAGACGATATACTGGTTGGGTTCGCTGCCGTCGGGACGGTAGTTCTTATTGGTGCGGATCTTGTTGGCCTCGGGCGGGAAGCGCGTCAGATCCACCACGCAGTAGGAGCCGATGGCGCGCATGCGATCCTTGAAGGTGTGCTGCTCGTTGCGGTCGGGCACGATCCGCAGCGCGCCGTGGTCAGGCCAGGCGCGCAGAGCCTCCTCGTGTATAAGCGCCTCGGGGGTGAGAAGAGGACGCGCGCGAAAATAGGCGCGCTGCGTGTTGTCCTCTTCCAGATAGGACAGCATGATGTCGCGTGAAAAGTCCATTGTTGGATGAACCTCCAAATCTATGGATAAAAAATTACATCATGATTATAACATTCTCTTCCTTATTCGTCAAGGTTGAAAAGAGAACGGACATTCGCAAAACAGGAATTTTCAGCAACCAGAGGAAGGAATTGTGTTTACCGATTTTTTCAAACGGCGCGGAAGCGAGAGCGCCTGCAACTTTTTGTTGATTCTGTTCGGCCATGATGCCTGCGCGACAGGCGCTGCGCGCCGGCTCTATGAAGGCGGACGCCCTACAACGCCGAACGGAAAAATGAAAGGCAGCTGAAAAGAACGGGCCCCCGTTTTCCGGCGGCTCGTTCCGCTTGCGCTGAATGTTATGGATCTATTGGCCGGACGGCCGCGAGGCAGGCCTCCGGGCTGTCCGCCTTGCGGATGATCCGCAGGAGCCGCTGCGCCTCATGCGCGTCCGGCCGGCTCTCACAGGGCCAGACCATCAGCTTTTTGAGACGCCCCAGCGCGATGGACGCCCCGAAGCGCCCGGCCCACGCCGCGTAGAGCGCGGTATACCAGGCGCGAAGCTCCTCGGCGGAGGCGGGTTTGCCGCCGCGCGCGCGCCGCGCCAGGGAAGGGTCGGCCAGAAGGCCGCGGCCGATCATCACGCCTGCCGCGTGCGGAAAGGTGTCCAGCGTGCGGCGCACATCCTCCGGCGTGCGCAGGTCGCCGTTGAAGACAAAGCGCTCCCGGGGATCATCCGCCGTGCGGGCGAAGGCCTCCGGGTGCACGCCGCCTGTGTACTGCTCGCGGGTGGTGCGCACGTGCACGGTGATGTGGCTGAACGGATACGCCGCTAGCAGCTCCAGCAGGGCGGGCCATTCCTCCGCGCTCTCGAAGCCGATGCGCGTCTTGACAGAGAGCGGCAGGGGCAGGCCGTCGAACACGCCGTCCAGCAAACGGCGCAGGGCGTCCGGCTCCGCCAGCAGGCCGCTGCCGCGCCCGCGCCGCGTGACCGTGGGCGAGGGACAGCCGATGTTCAGATCCGCCATCGGGTAGCCGAGATCGCGGATCCAGCTGAGCCAGCGCCGCAGCTGCTCCGCGTCCTTCGTCAGCGCCTGCGGCAGCACGCTCAGCCCCGCGTTTTCCGCGGGCGAGACGTCGCGCTTCTCCCGTGTGGACAGAGAGAAGGTGTGCGTCAGCTTGTGGAACGGCAGGCCGTAGACGTCCACGCCGCCGAAGAGCTGACTGTGGACGCGGCGCAGGACGCCGTCCGTCAGTCCCTCCATCGGCGCGAAGAAGATCTGCTTTCCCGCCGGGATCATGCCTGGCGCTCTCTGATGAACGGCGCGCAGACCGGGATGCGGCGAAGCTCCTCCGCCACCAGGCCCGCGATGACCCTCGCGCCCTTCTCGCAGAAGTGCGTGTGGTCGTCATGGCCGTCCGGGAAGTCGGGGTGCTCGCCGGGCTTCAGGCGCACGAAGAGCTCTGCCGTCTTTTCCTCGCCGAGGGAGAGATAAAGGGCGCGGCTGGCCTTTTTCAGGTCGCAGAGCGGGATCTCGCACTCAAAGGCCAGGCGGCGCACAGCCCCGGCGTATTCGCCGTGGGTGTAGAGCAGGCTGGTCGCGCCGGCGAAGAAGCGGCGGCACACGGGCGTCACGAGCACGGGCTGTGCGCCCTTCGCCTGGGCGGCGGCGCAGTAGCGCCAGAGCTGCTCGGGGAAGGTGGAGGCGGGGCCAGTGTGGCGCTCGTCGTCCTTCTCGTCGTTGTGGCCGAACTGGATCAGGAGCAGGTCGCCGGGCTGCATGGCCTGCTCGACGGGCTCAAAGAGGCCCTGCTGGCGGAAGCTGAGGCTGCTGCAGCCGCTCAGGGCGTGGTTTTCCACGCGCATGCCGGGCTTGACGTAATCAGGAAAGGCGCCGCCCCAGCCCATGAACGGCAGTTTGCCGGTATCGACGGTGGAATCACCGATGAGGAAGATGGTTGGCATAAGCGTGTCCTTTCGCGCAGTATGCGCTGTTGGTGGTGGGGGTACGCGCCTGCGGGCGCGGGCAGGGGCTTTGCGGTCGGTCCGGGGCTGCCGCCCGTTCTCCGCTGAAAACTCCCCACCGGGGAGTTTTCCGGGCGCTCCGAACCCCCTGCACCCCTTCGCGGCTGCTGTATTATCTTGATGAGGCTGTTTCAGATGAGGGGCTCGGCCAGCTTTTCCCGGGCGAAGGCGATGGCCTGGGCGACGGCGTCCGGAGCGGGGCCGCCGGGCAGCTTGCGGCGCTCGACGCAGGCCTTGAGGCTCATGGCCTCGTAGACATCCTCGTCGAAGGCCGGGTGGAAGCTCCGCAGCTCCTCCAGCGAGAGGTCGAGCAGGGCCTTGTTCTCGTCGAGGCAGTGGGCGACGAGCTGGCCCACGACCCGGTGCGCGTCGCGGAAGGGCACGCCCTTTACCGCGAGGTAATCCGCGCAGTCGGTCGCGTTGGTGAAGCCGCCCGCCGCGCCGCGCTCCATCACATCCCTGCGGAAGGTGGTGGTACGGAGCATCGCGGTGAACACGGTGAGGCACTTGACATAGGTGTCCCGCGCGTCGAACACGGCTTCCTTGTCCTCCTGCTGATCCTTGTTGTAGGCGAGCGGGAGGCCCTTCATCACCGTGAGCAGGGCGGTCAGGTCGCCGTAGACGCGCCCCGTCTTGCCGCGGATCAGCTCGGCGACGTCGGGGTTCTTCTTCTGCGGCATGATGGAGGAGCCGGTGGAATAGGCGTCGTCCATCACCGCGAAGCCGAACTCATTGGAGGACCAGAGGATCAGCTCCTCCGAGAAGCGGCTCAGGTGCATCATGCTGATGGAGGCCGCGGAGAGGTATTCCAGGCAGTAGTCCCGGTCGCTCACGCCGTCCAGGCTGTTCTGGGTGATGGCGGAGAAGCCGAGCAGCTCCGCCACGCGCGCGCGGTCGAGGGGGTAGGTCGTGGCGGCCAGCGCGCCGGAGCCCAGCGGCATGACGTCCGCGCTGCGGTAGGCCGCGGCGAAGCGCGTGCGGTCGCGTAAGAACATCTGCACATAGGCCATCATGTGATGGGCGAGGGTGATGGGCTGCGCCTTCTGCATATGGGTGTAGCCCGGCATGATGGTGTGGAGGTTCTTCTCCGCGATGTCCAGCAGGACGCGGATCAGCTCGTCGATCAGGCCGATGGCCTCCCTGCAGCAGTCTTTCAGGTACATGTGGGTGTCCAGCGCGACCTGGTCGTTGCGGCTGCGGCCCGTGTGCAGGCGCTTGCCGGCCTCGCCGATGCGCTCGGTCAGCAGGGCCTCCACGTTCATGTGGATGTCCTCGGCTTCCTCCTGCCAGGCAATTTTGCCCGCCCGCGCGTCCTCGAGAATGCCGCGCAGGCCCTCCACGATCTTCTCCGCGTCCGCCTTCGCGATCACGCCGGTCTCCCCGAGCATGGTCGCGTGCGCGATGGAACCCCGGATATCCTGTTCGTACAGGCGCTGGTCAAAGCTGATGGACGAATTGAAGTCGTCCACCAGGCCGTCGGTCGCCTTGCTGAATCTCCCACCCCAGAGCTTGGCCATAGTTTTCCTCCGTGTGACGCCGCATGGTCCGCGGCGCATATGCTTGATAGGGGATGGCGGCGCGCCATCCGGGAATGATTATAACACGCGCGTGTTTTTCGGGCAACCTGCTTCTTGGGACAGAAGCAGAGAAAAGACAGGGAAAGCCCGGCGGCGGACGCGCCCTGCGCCTTTTACTCCTTTCACTGTCAGTGAATTTTTTGTGAAACCTCCACAGAGCCCGTTTCCTGTGATATAATAAACTGTATGTCTCTGTCCGGAGGTGGCCTCATGCGCGACGCGGTGGATCTGATTCTGGCTTCGGCCTCGCCCAGACGGCGGGAGCTGCTCGCCCTCACGGGGCTGCGCTTTGAGATCGACGCGCCGGACGTGGACGAACACACCGGCCTCGGCGCGAAGGCCGCCGTGCAGGAGCTCAGCCGCCGCAAGGCGCTGGCGGGCGCGGCGCGGCACCCGGGCCAGGTGGTGCTCGCGGCGGACACACTGGTGGCCATCGACGACCGGCCGCTCGGCAAACCCGCCGACGAGGCGGACGCCTGCCGGATGCTCCGCGCGCTCGCGGACCGCTGGCACCAGGTGTGCACGGGCGTGACCTGTGTGGACCGGGACGGCGGCATCCACAGCGGCGTCGACGTGTCCGACGTGCGCTTCGGCCCGATGACGGACGAGGAGATCGAAGCCTATGTCCGCACGGGGGAGCCGATGGACAAGGCTGGCGCGTATGCCCTGCAGGGCGAGGCGGCGCTGTACATCGAGGAGATGCGCGGTTCGCCCTCGGGCGTCATCGGCCTGCCGATGCACCTCACGCGCGAGCTGCTCCTCCGCTGCGGCCTGACGCCGCTGAAGGGCTGAACGGCCGAAGGGCCGGGGAATACAATCATCACAGGGCGGGCTTCGCGCTCCGCTGTGAACACGGGATAAAGGAAGAGAAGAGAGAACATGGCGTTTCGCGCACCGGATATAGCGATTGACTTGGGCACCACGAACACGCTGGTCTACGTCCAGCGCAAGGGCATCGTGATCAGCGAGCCGACGATTGTCGTGGTGGAGGCGAGGGACAAGCATCTCGTCCGCGCCGTGGGCGACGAGGCGGCGCTGCTGCTGGGGCGCACGACGGAGGCGCTGCAGGCGATCCTGCCCATCCGCGACGGCACCATCCAGGATTTCGACACGGCGGAAGTGCTCGTGCGCTACTTCATGCGCAAGGCGATCGGCGTCAGCCACCTGCTGAAGCCGCGCGTGCTGGTCAGCATTCCCGCGGGCCTGCCGGCGGTGGCGCGCAAGGTGGTCACCGAGGCTGTGGTGATGGCGGGCGGCAAGCGGGTGGTGCTGGTGGAGAAGCCTCTGGCGGCGGCCATCGGCGCGGGCCTGCCGGTCTATGAGCCCGTGGGCAGCATGGTGGTGGATGTCGGCGGCGGCACGACCGATACGGCGATCGTCTCCATGGGCGGCCTGGTGGTCTCCCAGTCCATCCACGTGGGCGGCGAGAAGATGAACGACGCCGTCGTCAATTACCTCAAGAAGAATTCCGGCATGCTCATCGGCGACCGGACAGCCGAGGCGGTCAAGATCGACCTGGCCTCCGCGATCCCGCCGGAGGGCGACAGCCGCCGCACCCACGTGCGCGGCCGCGACCTGCTCTCCGCCCGCGTGATGGACGTGGAGTTTACCGCGGCCCAGGCGCACGACGCGGTGCTGGAGCCCTGCATGGCGATCATGGCCTCCGTGCGCTGGGTGCTGGAGCGCACGCCGCCCGAGCTCTCGGCGGACATCATGCGCAACGGCATCCACCTGACGGGCGGCGCGGCCCAGCTTTACGGGCTGGACCGGCTGATCGGAGGTCAGCTCGGCATCCCCGCCATGCTTGCCAAGGACCCGCAGGACTGCACGATCCTCGGCATGGGCTACCTGCTGGAGAACCCCGACCTGCTGGCCGACCTGGCCCGCTCGGGGATCAACGAGAATCTGTGACGGCGGCCTGACGGGCGCGACGTTCGATCCCAAAGAACAGGGGAAGAAAACGCCTTCCTCATCCGTTGAATCCGATAACGACCGAAAGGAGGTGAGGCACTCGTGGCACTGTGGCACCGAAAAAAGGCGGAGACTCCGGCGGAGAAACCCGCCAAACCCTTTGTCGAGGATTATCCCTACGAGGACATCGATTCCATCACAGCCGACCTGCCGGGTCAGGATGAACCCGGCGACACAGAGACAGAAGACGAGGCCTCACTGACCCCGGAGGAGGCCATGGCGCGCTTCCGCCGCCAGCGGTCCGAGGCGCACGCGCAGGATCCCGAGGGCCGTCAGCCCAGGGCGCTGCGCGCGAAGAAGAAAAACGACAGCGAGGAGAATACGCGCACCTCGCGCTTCCACCGCAAGCGCGCCCGCCGTGAGGAGGACGACGTGGACGACGAGGAGGAAGAGGAGGATCTCTCCAATTCCTTCGCCAACCGCCACCCGAGGCTCCGGCTCGTGATCCTCTGGACGGTGACGCTCGGCCTGGCCGGGCTGATGGCCGTCATGGCGCTGAGCAGCTTCCTGGGCGTGCGGTTCTACGAGATGCCCGCGCGCGGTGTCTCCGCGGTGGTCACGCCCGTGCAGAACGTTTTCTCCCAGGTGGTGGAGACCGTTGCGGATTATTTCCGCGGGCTGAAGCTCCGCGCCAACCTGGAAGAGGCCTACAATGAAGTCGTGGCGGAGAACGAACGCCTGACCTATGTGGCCCTGCAGGCCGAGGAGCTGCAGTACCAGCTCTCCCAGTTTGAGAACATGAGCGACGAGATCGCCGCCAACCGGCGCATGGAGCCGATCATCTGCCGGGTGATCGGGCGCAGCGACGGCAACTATTTCTCCACCTTCACCATCAACCGCGGCAAGTCCGACGGCATCGGCCAGTATATGGCCGTGACCATCAGCGGCGCGCTGATCGGCTACACGGAAACCGTGAAGGATCACGAATCGACCGTACGCACGATCATCGACAGCGAGGCTTCCATCGCGGGCCTCATCCAGTCCAGCCGCGACCAGGGCACCGTGCGCGGCACCCTCGGCGTGGACGGCACGGCCATGTGCCGCATGTACTACCTGCCCGAGGATCATCTGCCCCGGCCGGGCGACGTGGTGGTCACCTCCGGCGTCGGCATGTCCTTCCCGAAGGGCATCCCGATCGGCACGGTGCGCGAGAGCACCCGCCGCATGGAGAGCAACAAGCAGTACATCGTGGTGGAGCCGACGGCGGACTTTGAGCACATCGAGTGGGTCATCGTCCTGCGCTACCAGCCCGATCCGGAGCCGGTGACCGGCGTGCAGATGGGTGCGGCGAGCGACACCTTCAAGCCGGTGGAAACCGCGCGGCCTTACCCGACCCTGCGCATCGGCTCCATGAATTACTTCGGCCAGACGGCGACGCCCGACCCCAACGCGACGGGCGGCCTGCCGACCCTGACGCCCGAACCCTCTCCCGAGCCGACGCCGACCCCGACCTCCCGCCAGGTGCTCATTCCACTCCAGACGGTGCCGCCGGAGGCGACGGAGGAGAGCTACGAGTACGTGCCGATTGACGGCAGTCCCACCGCGACGCCGACCGCGGAGCCCACGCCCTCGCCGACGCCCTTCATCACCCTCGGCCCGGCGAATATGACGCTGGAGGAGGACGGATGGTGAGACGCAAGCTGAGAAGGATGTGGCGGGCGGCGCGGCGGCTGTTCACCGTCCTGCTGGTCGTCTGCCTGGGCTATCTGGTGCAGGTCTGCGTCATGCCCTATTTCCGGGTGCTGGGCATCACGCCGAGCGTCATGTTTCCGGTCATGGCAATCATCACCGTGTGCTTCGGGAAACTGAGCGCCCTGTGGATCGGCCTCTTCTACGGCCTGCTGATGGAATCCATGCAGGCGAACGTGACGCTGATGAACCTGCTGATCTATCCGGTGACGGCCCTGCTGACCTGCGCGCTCTTTTCGGACAAGAGCCAGCAGCAGCTGGAGTACGAGCGCGGCATCGGCAAGGCCGGGCGCAACGCCAGCCCGCTGATCCGCACGCCCGCCTGCGCGGCGGTATCGACGGCGGTCTATGAAACGGTCAATGTGGCGTATATCTACCTGCGCGGCGCGGACATCACGGGGACGAATATCTTCCGCGCGGTGGTCGCTGTGGTGATCAACACGGCGTTGACCGTGGCGCTGATGCTTCCTCTGAGGAAGTGGTTTGGATTCTCCAACCTGCCGGAGGAGGATGCGGCGCCGAAACCGTATGTGAGCAAAGCATAGCGTCGCGCGGAGAGCGGTCTGCTCTCTGCGCGATGGGGGACCCCACCCCCGACCCCTCCCCGCAAGCGGGGAGGGGAGGAAATACGAGGTCGCCCGGGGAAACCTTTCCTCCGGAAAGTTTTCCCCGGACCCCTTGTAAAGGCGCTCCTGCAGAGGGCTCGAGCCTTGGCACCCGCTCCGATAAGAGGTATTAGCGGAAAGCTAACGGAGAAAGTCCCCCTTATCAAGGCGCTTCTGCGGAGGGCTTCGCACGATCGGCACAACACCGAACACCGAATTATACAGCACCAGCCCATCTCGGCGGAAAGGAGGAAGCGTTGAACGACACCGAAAAGAGAACCCATTGGCGGTTTCTGGCCTTTATCCTGATTATGACCGCGATGTTCTCCTATCTGATCTATGGCCTCGCGCGGCTGCAGCTGCAGCAGAGCGAGGAGTATATGGAGCAGGCCGAGGACACGCGAACCAAGACGATCGTGCTGCGGGGCAAGCGCGGCAACATCACGGACGCGGATTCGGTCATCCTCGCCAACGACGAGCTGATCTACAACGTGACCTTCTACAAGGACCCCTCGCAGACCTCCTCGTCCGATTATGAGACCTTCACGCGCTCCATCATCGATACGATCCGGATCATCGAGGCGAACCGGGGCACCATGGCCCTGAAGTTCAACCTGCAGCGCAGCGAGGAGACGGGGGAGTGGGAGTTCAACTTCGGCTCCGGCGTCTCGGAGGGCGTGCTCAGAACCCGCGAGAGCCAGTGGCGCAGCAACAACTACCTCGCGGAGAAAAGGTACCCCACGGCGGAGGACTGCTACAACCGCCTGTTCGTCAAGTTCCGCTTCGCGCTGGTCGCGCCGAGCGCCAGGTGGGCGAACGCGGAGCCGAAGGACATCGCCGCCGCGGTCAGCGAGGCCTATGCCGGGGAGAACTTCAACCCCGCCGAATTCACCTCGCTGGACGAGGAGACGATCTGCAAGGTGATGGCGGTCTTCTGCGAAATGCAGATGAACATCTTCAACTCGCAGCCCATCGTCATCTCGAAGGACGTCTCCTACGAGACCGTGATCGAGGTCGAGACCAAGTCCATGATGCTCTCCGGCATGGAGATCGCCGTGGGCACCAAGCGCGTCTATCCGCGCAGCAACCTCGCGGCGCAGGTCATCGGCTATATCGGCGCCATTCCCTCCCAGAGCATGTGGCAGACGCTGCGCGCGAAGGGCTATTCCTACAACGACAACATCGGCCGCGACGGCATCGAGTCCTCCATGGAGGACTGGCTGACGCAGAACTCCTCCCTCCGGCAGGGCAGCCGCGTGGTGGAGCGCGACCAGATGTCCAAGGTGGTCCGCGAGCTGAGCTACACGGAGCCTACGGACGGCAACAACGTGAAGCTGACCCTCCGCGCCGCCTACCAGCAGCAGGCCGAGCGCGCCATCGCCAGCAACGTGGCGGATACCCGCACCGTGCAGGAGCGCAAGGCCGTGAACGACTCCTGGCTGGAGGACAACAAGGAGGACCTGGCCAACCGGAACTGGGAGAAGTACCCGCTGGCCCTCGCCGAGCACGGCTGTATGATCGTGCTGGACATGAAGGACCGCGTGCTGGCTATGGCCAACTACCCGACCTATGACCTGAACGCCCTGGTCTCCGGCGGACGGGAAGCCATCGCCATCCTGCAGGACGAGCGCAACCTGCTGCTCAACTACGGCATCCACGCCCGCGGAACCCCCGGCTCCATTTTCAAGATGGTGACGGGCTACGGCGCGCTCAACGAAGGGGAACTGACCCTGACCGAGCGCATCACCGACATGGGCTACTACACCAAGTACAACGCCGACAAATCCACGGCTCCCAAGTGCTGGATCAGCGCGAACCTGCGCTGGAAGCACCAGAACCAGACGATCGTCGAGGGTCTGACTCACTCCTGCAATTACTTCTTCTACGAGCTGGGCAGCCGCCTGGGCGAGGAACGCCTCTACCGCTACGCCTCCCTCTTCGGCCTGACCTCCCGCACGGGCATCGACCTGCCCGGCGAGGTGCGCTCAGTGGTCGGGTGCCAGAACACCCTGTATGACCCGACCAAGCCCATGAACGAGGCAAACCAGGACACCTCCCTGCCGATCATCGTTTTCAACGCCATCAAGAAGCACCTGCGCAACTGCGGCTCCTCGCGCGGCCTCGACTATGACGACGAGCGCCTGTCGGTGTGCGCCAAGCGTCTGATGGACATGGCGGTGAACTACAACGAATCTGCCTGGCTGGACAACATGCGCACCATCCTCATGGAGGAGCTGAGCATGACCAAAGAGATGGTCTACACTCAGGCGATCATCGGCGACACCTACAACTACATGAACACGATCAAGTGGGGCGGCGGCCAGACGATTCTGACCGGCATCGGCCAGTCCGTGACGGTGCTGACCCCCGTGGCGGTCGCGCGCTACGTGTGCGCGGTGGCCAACAACGGCTACGTCTACAATGTGTCCCTCGTGGACTCCATCACTTCACCGGAGGGCGAGATCCTCAGCCAGCGCTCTCCGCAGCTGGTCAATCAGCTGGAAAACGGCGAGCTCTACCTCGGCGCTCTGCGCAGGGGTATGAAAGGCGTGGTGGACGACCAGGGAACGGCGGCGAAGTACTTCAAGGGCTGGAAGTACATCAATGATATCGGCGCGAAAACCGGAACCGCTCAGGTCACCAGCATCGACCTGGAGAACAATGCCTGGTTCGTCTGCTTTGCGCCGTTCGACAACCCGGAAATCGCCATTGCGGTCTTCATCCCCAACGGCTATTCCGGCGGCAACGCCTCCCTGGGCGCGCGCGAGTTCATCACCTGGTACCTCGACCAGGAGACCCTGCGCACGGTGGATTACAACCTGCCCATCGGCAACACCCTCGCACCCTAACTGCATCAGGCCCTCCGCAGGAGCTTTCTTTGCAGGGGGCCGGGCGAACCACAAGCCCCTCCGCAGGAGCCTTCCTCGCAGGAGGGTTGGCGAAAACACAAGACCCTCCGCAGGAGCGTTCCTCACAGGGGGCCCGGGCGAACCACAAGCCCCTCCGCAGGAGCCTTCCTCGCAGGGGGCCCGGGCGAAAACACAAGGCCCTCCGCAGGAGCGTTCCTCACAGGGGGCCCGGGCGAAAACACAAGCCCCACCGCATGAGTTTTCCTTGCAGGGGGTCTGGGTGAAAACCAGGCCCTCCGCAGGAGCGTTCCTCACAGGGGGCCCGGGCGAAAACACAAGCCCCACCGCATGAGTTTTCCTTGCAGGGGGTCTGGGTGAAAACCAGGCCCTCCGCAGGAGCCTTCCTCGCAGGGGACAGGCAAACACATAAGGCCCTCCGCAGGAGCGTTCTTTGCAGGGGGTCCGGGGGCGGATTTCTGGCAAGAAATCCGCCCCCGGCGAACCTCATTAAAGCCCCTCCCCACGGCAGTGGGGAGGGGTTGGGGTGGGGCACCTCATCTCATTGTCAGCCTTTGGCTGACAGAACCCAATCACCGGAAGGACATGACACCATGGGCAAACTGATCTTAATCGCCTCCGGCAAGGGCGGCGTGGGAAAATCCACCCTCGCCGCTTCCCTTGGCGTGGCGCTGGCCCGCATGGGAAAGACCGTGTGCGTGGTGGACGGCGACGTCGGCCTGCGCAGCCAGGACGCCCTGCTCGGCCTGGAGAACAGCGTGGTCTATGACCTGCTGGACGTGGCCCGCAAGGGCTGCGCGCTGCAGCAGGCGCTGATCACGCCCTACGGGGCGCAGACCCTCAAGCTGCTGCCCGCGGCGCAGTTTGCCCGCTCGAAGGACGTGCGGCCCAAGGCCCTGACGCATATCCTGAGCGAGCTGAAGGAAAAGAACGATTTCGTGTTCCTCGACGCGCCGGCCGGCATCGAGCGCGGACTGCGCGCCCTGCTGGTGAATGACATCGACGAGACCCTGCTCGTCTGCACGCCGGACGACATGTGCCTGCGGGATACCTCCCGGGCCGCGAGCCTCCTGGAGCGTAAAGAGCTGCCCAGGCCGCGCCTGGTGGTCAACCGCCTGATGCCCGACCTCGTCTCCGCCGGGGAGATGATGACCGCGAAGGCGGCCGCGGACACCGTGGAGCTGGAGCTCGTCGGCGAGATTCCCGAGGACACCACGGTCTGCCGGGCGCTGGTCAACCACCGCCTGCTGATGGACATCCAGTGCGAGGCGTCGGAAGCCATCCGGCGCATCGCCCGCCGCGTTGCGGGCGAGTCCGTGCCCCTGCCCGCCTACGGGAGCAGGCGCGCGGGCTGGTTCCGGCGCAGGCTTCGCAAGCCGCTGAGGGAGGTGGTCCGCCGTTGATTGCTGAAAACAGACGCTCGCGCGCGCATATTGACGTGCCGCTGATTCTGCTGGTGTTTGCGCTGGCGCTCTTCGGCGTGCTGTGCGTCACGGTCGCGACCTATTCGACTTCGTCCTCCCCGGACGAGTCCCTGCTCAACCACATCGTTGAGTCCAGCTACGCGATGCGCCAGGTCTTCTTCCTGATGATCGCGCCTATCATCATCGTTTTCCTCATCAACTTTCCCTACAGCTTCTTCAAGCGGCGCGCCGCGCTGATCTATTACGCCGCGACGGCGCTGGTCACCGTGGTGTGGGTCGTCAACCGCGCCGAGGGCGTGAAGCAGTGGCTGGACATCATTTGGGGCTTCACGATTCAGCCGACCGAGTTCGCCAAGCTGGCCATGATCCTGATGCTCGCGAGCGTGCTGAGCAAGAGCGAGCGCCCGATGAGCACCATCAAGGAGTTTCTCTACATCATGGCGCTGGTGCTTGTGCCCGGCGCGGTCATCGTGTTCTCCGGCGAAATGGGCTCCTTCCTGGTGATTGCGTTCTTCTTCGCCGTGATGCTCTATTTCTCTGGCGTCTCCATGCGGACGCTGCTGCTGATGGCCGGCGTGGCGGCCTTCGGCCTGCTCGCGATCTACGGTTATGCCGTGGCAAGCCAGTCGGATAACTACCGCCTGATGCGTATTCTAGCCTTCATCAACCCGGAAGCCTACGCGACCTCCGGCGCTTACCAGCAGACGCAGAGCAAGATCGCGATCGGCTCGGGCGGCCTGACCGGCATCGGCATGTTTGTGGACGGCGCGATTTCCCAGCTCAACTACGTGCCCGCCGACTGGACGGACTTCATCTACGCGACCATCGGCGAGGCGTTCGGCTTTGCGGGATGCGCGGGCGTGCTGGTGGTGTACTTCCTGATCCTCGCGCGCATGCTCTATCTGGCGCGCTTCACCCGCGACAAGTTCGGTATGCTGGTGATCATCGGCGTGATGGCGATGCTGCTCTTCCACGTGTTTGAGAACGTCGCGATGACGATCGGCCTGATGCCGATCACGGGCATTCCTCTGCCCTTCATCAGCTATGGCGGCTCGAACATGGTCACCAACATGGGCGGCGTGGGCCTCGTGCTCAACGTGACGCGCAACCGCTCGCTGGCCGGCGTCGTGGCGACGCCCCAGCGCCAGGCGAACCTGAGACGCTTCGAGCGGAGGTACTGAGCCGTCGTTTCAGGCCATGAATCAGATACCCAGGAGAGGCTTCTCCGGGAAAAGAAGCAAGCGCTGCCCGAGGGAACGCCTCCATTTTATGGAAAGAAGTGATCCCGATGAATCAACAGGACCTGGCGCAGATCAAGCGCCGCCTCAACCCGGAGCACCGTCATCCCACCGTCATCCGCGGCTGCTACATCAACGCGGAGGGCGAGACGCTCTCCACCTTCGTCAAGCCCGTGGCCATGCTGCCGGAGACGGAGAACGAGAAATACATGGGCCTGTTCCGCAAGGTGCTCTCCGGCACGCAGGGACAGAACCTGCTGAGCGTTGACTTCTCCGCCGCCCAGACCATGGACGACGAGGCGCACGCCCTGCTGACCAGCCTCTGCCGCTCCGAGCTCAGCGAGGACGAACCGGTGGAGCAGATGTTTGCCGCCATCCGGAACTGGATGAAGGCGGAGAAGGAAGCCCGTCCCGACTCCGTGGAGGAGAGCCAGAACCAGCCCAACCAGCTGATCCTCATGCTCTACGACAGCATGGACGTGCCGCACCGCAACCGCGACGGCAGCGAGGACCGCACGCGCTCTGAGAGCGTCTTCAACTACATGCTCTGCTGCGTATGCCCGGTGAAGCTCGGCAAGCCTGCCCTCAGCTACCAGGAGCAGGAGGGCGACTTCCACTGCACGGACGGCAGCTGGTCGGTCAGCGCGCCGGAGATCGGCTTTATGTTCCCGGCCTACGAGCAGGGCGGCGCGGACATCTACCAGGCGCTCTACTACGTGCGCTCCATGGACGACACACACGACGCCTTCGTCCAGCACGTGTTCCACTCGGAACTGCAGATGCGGGCGAGCGATCAGCGCGACACCGTGCACGGCCTCATCAGCGACACGCTGATGGAGGAGTGCAGCATGGAGGTCGTGCAGGCGGTGCACGAGAAGGTCGGCGAGATGATCAAGGAGGCCAAGAGCGACAAGACGGCTGAGCCGGTCAGCCTCTCCGCGCGCGAGGTGCGCACGGTGCTCGAGGACTGCGGCGTAACCGAGGAGAAGGCCGAAAAGTTTGAGAATCAGTTCACCGAGTCCTTCGGCTCCTACGCGGAGATTCCCGCGGTGAATCTCGTGACGCCGAGCAAGTTCCAGGTGGAGACCCCGAGCGTATCCATCAAGGTGGACCCAGAGCACGCCGACCTGGTCAGCACCCGCGTGATCGACGGCCAGCGCTACATCCTAATCCTGGCCGACGGCGCAGTCGAGGTCAACGGCATCCAGGTGGCGATCAACTGATACGTCCTGCCGCCAAACCCGGCAGACCTCCAAAACATAATCAAACAAAACAAAACGCAGGCAGCCATGAAGGCCTATGCCTGCGTTTTGCTTTGCTGTTTTTATGGGAAAGAAAAACGAGGCACTCCGCCGGAGCGCCTTTCCAGGGGACCCGGGGGCAGCTTTCCTGTGGAAAGCTGCCGATAAGTGTAACTGCTTGCCGCAGCGCCCTCCGTAGGAGCGCCTTTCCAGGGGTCCGGGGGCAGCTTTCCCGCGGAAAGCTGCCTGCACAAGCGTATCCGCCCTCGGCCGGAGCGCCTTTCCAGGGGACCCGGGGGCAGCTTTCCTGTGGAAAGCTGCCGATAAGTGTAACTGCTTGCCGCAGCGCCCTCCGCAGGAGTGCCTTTCCAGGGGACCCGGGGGCAGCTTTCCCGCGGAAAGCTGCCTGCAAGCGCATCCGCTTGCCGCAGCGCCCTCCGTAGGAGCGCCCTTCCAGGAGGCCCGGGGCAGCTCTCCCGCGGAAAGCTGCCTGCAAGTGCATCTGCTTGCCGCAGCGCCCTCCGCAGGAGTGCCTTTCCAGGGGGTCCGGGGGCAGCTTTCCCGTGGAAAGCTGCCCCCGGCCAACCTAAAAGAACTCCCCTCCCCGCTTGCGGGGAGGGGTCGGGTGTGGGGTACCCCTCACGCGGGCTGATGCCCGTCGATCAGCCTTGTATACTCCGCGACCACGCGCTTCATAATCTCCTGCCAACTGACAGGAATCGTCTGTCTCGCGACCGCGCCAACCTCCTCGGCGCGGGGCAGGGCGCGGATAATGGTCTCCGCAATGCTCTCCTTGGATTCATCCGGGGAGATGAAGCCATTGTAATCATCCGTCACGCCCTCGGCGGAGCAGCTGTCCTTCACGACCAGACCGGGCGTGCCCATCACGGCGGCTTCGCGCAACACCATCGGCGCGTTGTCGTAGAGGGAGGGGAAGACCAGCAGGTCGGCCTTGCTGTAGAGCGCCATCAGCTCCTCGCGGTCACGCATGAAGCCGAGGAACTGGCACTGGTCAGCCAGGCCGAGGCCCATCGCCTCGTGCACGATCGCGTTATAGTCCGGGCCGTCGCCGGCGGTGACCAGCTGGAAGGGCAGGCCCTTCTCCTTCAGGATGGCGCAGGCGCCGAGCACGCCGTGCAGGTTCTTCTTGTAGTTGTGCTGGCCGACGAAGAGCAGGGTCGGAACGCCGGGACGCAGGGTCAGCCGGGCGTTCAGGCGATCCATCGCGTCCGGATTCAGGGATTCGCGGTCGGTGCCGTTCTCCATGATGAGAATGTGGCCGCGGTAGCCGTAGTCCCGGAGCACGTCGGCGGTGGCGTTGTTGACCGTCCAGACGCCGTCGCATTTGTCGTAGAAGC
The DNA here is from genome assembly GCA_946543085.1 of uncultured Clostridia bacterium. Taxonomy (GTDB): domain Bacteria; phylum Bacillota; class Clostridia; order Christensenellales; family Aristaeellaceae; genus RUG11272. Next base: position 20,070 of record CAMNLM010000033.1, read on the forward strand.
GGACGATGAACTGCACCACGCCCTTGGCCAGGGTCTTGGAGTGCGTCTTGGCGATCGCGTCGTCATAGTATTTCGAGTGGAAGGTGCTGACGAGGGGGATATCGCGCTTGCGAGCGATGCGCAGGGCCTCCTCGCCGGCGAGGAAAGGGCTCTGGGCGTGGACGATGTCAAAGGGAATCTGGCCGACCTTCTTGCGGTAGCGCAGGTCGAGCCCCGGCAGACCCATGCGGAACAGCTCGCCGGGAACCTTCAGGCTGGCGGAGAGAATGACGGGAATGCCGAATACCTCGTCGGTATTTGGGCTCTGGGGCGCGATATAATAAGCCTCGTGGCCCATGGCGGTGAGGGTCTGGCAGTAGCTCAGGGTAACGCGGCCGACGCCGTCCACCATGGGCGGGTACGTGTCGCAGAATTGACCGATAATCACGAAGGAGCCTCCTTATCTCGTGCTGCAATCCGCATTATAGCACAACGCGCGCTTTCCAACAAGTGGGCCGCGGGTGGCGGCATACGCGCTCCGAGGGCCGGCAGAAAGCAAAACCGGGGACGGGCTCAGCCCATCCCCGGAAGATCGCGCTTTCGGCTCATCCGACGGAATTGTCATCGGAATTGTCATTGGAATCCGCGGCATCCTCTGCGGGATGCCCGGCTGTTTCTTCCTCCGCGGCCGCTTCCTCCGCCCCGGCGGCATCGCCCGCCCCGGCGGCTTCCTCCTGGCGGGCGGCCTCGTAGGCGTCCTCCGCGTCCATGGCGCGCCTGCCGGCCTCGGTGGCCGCCTTCTCTGCCGCATCCGCGCGCTTCAGCGCTTCGTTGAAGGCGTTTACAGCCTCGCGCTCGGCCTTCTCCAGCTCCTCCAAACGGCGGCGCAGAGCCTCGCGCTCCTCCTCGGTCATGCGGTCCACGCGGATGTCCGCGTCCTCCCACATTTCCTTCACCTTCTTCACGGCTTCATCCGTGACGGCCTGTCCCTGGCGGACAACCTCCTCGCCCTTGTCCACGAAGGACTGCAGCAGTTCGCCGCTCTTCTCCACGATCGTCGCAATTGCGCCGACGCTTCCATAGATGGCGGTCTTCACCAGCTTTTCCAGTTCAGTCATCGCTAAGCTCCTTTCACCGGGGGTTTGGATTCGGATGCCGCGCATCGCTGTCCCGGTGTGTGCATCATAGCAGAAAACGCTCCCCCGGTAAAGGGAAAGCGTTTCAAAGGCACGATTCGGTCGTCCAAAGCCGCAAACTCAGGTTCCAAAGCGTATGCGCTGAATGGCCTCGTCCAGCGCTGCGGAGAGGGCCTGGTCCGGGTCGGCGGTGTCCAGCCAGAGCTGGGAATCCGCGGGGGTTGCGCGGCGCAGGGCCTGCTCGGCATCGGCGGCGACCACCGCCACGCACAGCGACCCGCCGTGCAGGGCGCGCTTGACCGCGCTGAAGAAGGCCTCGCAGCCGAGCATCTCCGCGTCGAGCTGCCCCAGAAGGAGCGGCACGCCGATGCCCGTCACCTGGCGCAGGGAAGGCGCGGCGATGCGGGCCAGCGCCTCGGGCAGGAGGGCTGTTTCCACCTCGTCTGCCTTGCCGCTGGCGGAGAGGCGGATGCGGAAGGGCACGTCGTTGGCACAGCGCATCGGGGGCTGGGTCAGCAGATGCAGGGCTTCCCCGGCGGTGCGCCCGTTGATCGTGAAGGGCTGGACGGTGAAGCCGGCGGGGTGGACGTTCAGCCCGTGGAAGAGCCTGGCCGACACCTGGGCGGCGTTGGGGCCGGTGAGATAGATCTGCTGCATGGGATCATCTCCTTTGGTTCGCAGGGAAAGCAGGGATGGCAGGAAGAACAGGGATCACAGGGAAGGGCGGCGGAGAGGCGTCCCCGCCGCCGCTGCAGGGACAATCGGAAAATCAGGCGGCTTCCTTCTTGCCGGTCAGGCGGGCGAAGCGCTGCTTCCACTTCTTGCGGTGCTCGAGGCGCTCGCCGAGGTCGCGCGCGCCGACGCCGTATACCAGGTAGAGGATGAGGCCGGAGACCAGCATGATGAACACGGTGGAGGCGCAGCGGCGTCCGGAGGCGTTCATGTTCATGCCGTCGCGGCCCTCCTCGTTGCACATGGACTGGATGACCATGGCGTAGGTGGTGCCCTCGGCCTTCTGGAAGGTCGCACCCATGTCGTATTCGGTGAAGAGGGCGTTGAAGTTCAGGGCGAACACGGCCAGCACGCTCGGCAGCACGATCGGCAGCTTCACGCGCAGGAAGGTGACCAACGGGCTCGCGCCGAGGTTCTTCGCCGCATCCTCCAGCTCGTCGTCGATGGCGTAGTAGGCTGCCTTGATCATGCGCAGGGAGAACGGCAGCTTGACCACCGTGTACGCGATGATGATCAGGAAGCGGACGTTCTCCTTATAATAGAGGTTCTGGCTGAACACATACCACACGTCGTTGTTGAAGAAAATGCGGAAGGAATAGCAGATGAGGATGGTCGGCAGGAGCCACGGGAAGAGCAGGCAGGCCTCGACGATGCGGCCGCGCTTCTTGTTGCGGTTCTTGAAGATGTAGTTTACGGCCAGCACCACGATCAGGCAGGCGAGGGCGGCCGCGACAGCGGAGAGCACAAAGCTCAGCCGGATGCCGCCGACCGTCTTCTCGTTGGCGAACACGCCGGAGATCGCGCCGCGCCGCGTGGCGATCTTGCCGTTGGAGCGGGTGTAGGCGTAGTCCTGCACGCCGAAGTAGTTGCCGAGCGTCCACTGGGAGAAGTTCAGCGCCTTCGCGCGCACGGCGCCCCAGTTCTGGAAGGAGAAGACGACAATCATCAGCACGGGCGTCATGTAGATGACGAAGAGCACATAGGCGTAGATGTGCGCGAGGATGTTGGCGACGGGATTCTGGATTTTCTGCTTGACCAGCTTGGCCTTGGTCTTGGAGACGGAGAGGTAGTGCCCCTTGCGCTCGTAGTGGTTCAGGGTGGTCAGCAGAATCACGGTGAAGAGGGCCAGAATCACGGAGAGCAGGGCGGCGCGGGCCTGCGGGAAGCTCTCGTCCGTCGCGCTGGAGCCGGCCAGACGCACGATCTCGGGGTTGATGGAGTTATAGCCCAGGAGCGTCGGGGCGGACATGGCGCACAGACCGGTGATGAAGGTCATGACCGTCAGCGAGAACAGGGTGGGCAGCAGGGTCGGTATCACGACGCGGAAGAGCACCGTGAAGGGCTTCGCGCCCATGTTGCGCGCGGCTTCCACCGTGTTGTAGTCGATGCCGCGCAGGGCGTTGCGCAGGAAGAGCGCGTGGTTCGAGGTGCACGCGAAGGTCATGGTGAACAGCACCGCGCTGAAGCCGGTGAACCACTGGCGGTTCATGCCGGGGAAGTACTGCATCATCCAGTTGGTGAGCATGCCGTTGGAGTCGTAAAGGAACTGATAGCCCGTGACCAGCGCCACGCCGGAATAGATCAGCGTGGTCATATAGCCCAGGCGGAGGATCTTCGCACCCTTGATGTCGAAATACTCGGTCAGCAGTACGATGGAGATGCCGACCACGTTCACCGTGATGACCAGGCACACGGCGAGCTTGAGGGAATTCCACAGGAAGGTGGGCATGTTGCCCGCGAAGAAGAAGCGGATGACGGCCAGCGGATCGGTGTTTCCCGCCGCGTCCTTGGTGGTGAAGATGGAGGTCAGCGTGTTGATGCACGGGACGACCATGAAACCGAGGAAGAGATAGACGAAGAGGATGCCCCCGAAGATTTTCCAGAGGGCCGTGAGGTCAAAGCTTTTTTTGCCGCGCGCCGTTGCCTGCATGCTGCCGCCTCCTCTCAGTAGGACATGACATCCGCGGGCTGGATGCCGACGGTCACCTGCTGGCCGGCGTCGTAGATGTTGATGCCGTCGTTCTTCTCGATGACCTTGATGGTCTGCCCGGCCACGGAGATGTAATACTTGATGTAGAGGCCGTAATACTCGCGGCTCTCGATGGTGCCCTGGGCGATCCACTCGCCGTCGTGCTGGTGGTGATTGACGCGCACGCGCTCCAGACGGATGAAGTGGTGCTTGGAGGCGTCCAGCTTCATGTCGCGGACGATGCCGTCCTCGAGACGGTTGATGTCGCCGATGAAGTTTGCCACAAACTCGGTCTTGGAGAAATTGTAGACCTCGTTGGGCGTGCCGATCTGCTCGATGTAGCCCTTGTTGAACACGGCGATGCGGTCGGAGAGGGTCAGGGCCTCCTCCTGGTCGTGCGTCACGTAGATGGTGGTGATGCCGAACTCGCGCTGCATCTTCTTCAGCTCGTTGCGCAGCTGCACGCGGAGCTTCGCGTCCAGGTTGGACAGCGGCTCGTCCATGCAGATGATGGCGGGCTCGGTCACCAGAGCGCGGGCGATGGCGACGCGCTGCTGCTGGCCGCCCGAGAGCTGGGACACGGCTTTGGCGAGCTGCTCGTCGTTCAGGTCAACCTTCTGGGCGATGGTCTTGACCTTCTGCTCGATCTCCGCCTTGCCCAGCTTCTTGATCTTCAGGCCGAAGGCGATGTTGTCGTGCACGGTCATGGTGGGGAAGAGGGCGTAGGACTGGAAGACGATGCCGATGTTGCGCTTCTCGATCGGCACGCGGGTGATGTCCCTGCCCTGCATGCTCACGGTGCCGCTCACAGGCTCGATGAAGCCGGTGATGGTCCGCAGCGTGGTGGTCTTGCCGCAGCCGGACGGGCCGAGAAAGGTGAAGAACTCGCCTTCTTTGACGTGGACGTTGATGTTGTGCAGCGCTTCAAAGTCGCCGAATTTCACAACGATATCCTTGAGCTGAATCATACGTGCGACACCTCTCTATCTCTTGTTGCAGGCGCTCTGCGCGCCCGGGAATAACAGGGCAGGGAAAAGGGATTGAAAGCCCTCCGCAGGAGCGCCTTCCAGCAATCCGGGGAAAAGCGTTGGCGGCCCTCCGCAGGAGCGCCTTTCCAGGGGGTCCGGGGGTGACTTTCCGGAGGA